>CAVFDV010000010.1:0-7547 GCA_963621315.1 Oscillibacter sp. MSJ-31 | reverse complement strand
ACGCCCACGACGATGGGCAGCACGCTGTCGGCGGGGATGTCGGCGGCCTCGACCGCGCCCTTGGACTCGGACACGGGGCGCAAGGTGACAATCGAGGGCATGGGCGGATAGCCGACCATGAGCGATTCGATGTTCATGCCGATCATGTCGCGCCCCCCTTCACAATGCGGCTGCGTGCCGAGACAGGTTCCGTAAGCTTTGGCTCTAGTATAAACGTTTGCACAAGTCCTGCGCGGCCTTGCGCCGCGTGTTGCATTCCCGAAAAAGGGGCGCAAGTGTTTTGTAATCTGGGGTGGGGCGAACCGGTCTGCCAGATTGGCGACGCGCCCTATTTGAACAGCTCGTCGTGTGTACCGGTCCTCTGGAAGATGGCCGTGTCGCCCTTCACACACCACACGAGCAGCCAGTCGCCGAAGTTCGCGACATGGCATTCGAGGCTGCCGCTCCATGCGCCCTTCAGGGCGTGCATCCTGTGCCTGCTGCGCAGGAGCCTCTTTGAGGCTTCATCGTTTTGCACAATCAGCAAAACGACCTCTTTGAGCAAGTCGGTGTCCACATGTTTTTTCTTGAGACGCTTGACGTCTCTTTCGAAGCTCGGTGATAGCCGCTGTTTCAACATGGCTATATTCCCAGCGAGGCGAACATGTCCTCGGGATTTTCAAACGTCTTGAACTCGGCTTTTCCCTCAAGCATCTCTTCGGTCTCTTTGATCGCCCGAAGCGACTCCTCGTTCGGCTCTTCGGAAAACGTCAGGGGGATGGAGCGGTTCCGCGCGAGATATGTCCAAAACGCGCGCGTGACGCTGGTGAGATCGAAGCCGTAGTAATGCGCGACCTCTGCCGCCTGCGCCTTTATCTCCGCGTCGCACCTGATCGTCATCGTCGCCGTCGCCATGTTCCTCACCCCATGCGCAATCACCCGCTGTAAATATGTCCGCACCTGAAAGACACCTATGAGGTGGCTATCAGGTGTCTAGTGTAGCACATCCGGCCGCGCACGACAGCGGGGGCAACAGGCGGCAACGGGCGGCAGCGCACGCGAAAAGCGCCCGCCACATTGTCGTGGCAGGCGCTTTAGTGGCGCTTTGGCGCAGCGCTCAGGCGCGAGAAGGCCGCGGGAAACTATTTGTCGGCTTCCTCGTCGGACTTGATCCAGGGAAACATCCCGCGGATCTTCGCGCCGACCTTCTCGATCTCGTGCGTGTTGATGGCCTCGCGCTTCTCGAAGAGCACCTTGTGGCCGGCCTTGCAGTCGTCCATGAACTCCTGCGCGAACTCGCCGTTTTGGATGCGCTCCAAGATCTTCTTCATGGCCTCGCGCGACTGCTCGTTGATCACCTGCGGGCCGGCGTAGTACTCGCCGTACTCGGCCGTGTTGGAAATCGAGTAGTTCATGAAGTGGATGCCGCTCTCGTACATGAGGTCGACGATCATCTTCATCTCGTGGTAGCACTCGAAGTAGGCCAGCTCGGGCGGATACCCGGCGTCGACCAAGGTCTCGAAGCCGGCCTTCACCAGCTCGACTAGGCCGCCGCACAACACTGCCTGCTCGCCGAAGAGGTCTTCCTCGGTCTCTTGCGCAAAAGTCGCCTTGATGATGCCGGAGCGCGCCCCGCCGACGCCCCACGCGTAGGCAAGCGCCGTGTCCCATGCCTTGCCGGAAGCGTCTTGGGCCACGCACGCCAAGTCGGGCACGCCGAAGCCGTCTTGGAACTGGCGGCGCACGATGTGGCCCGGGCCTTTGGGGGCGACCATGATCACGTCGACGTCTGCGGGCGGCTTGATGTAGCCGTAGTGGATGTTGAAGCCGTGCGCGAAGGCCAGCGTGTCGCCGCTCTTCACATACGGGGCGATCTGCTTCTCGTAGGTCTCGGCCTGCACCTCGTCGGGCACGAGGATCATGATCAGGTCGGCTTCCTCGGCGGCCTCCTCGGTGGTCATCACCTTCAGGCCGGCCTCCTCGGCCTTCTTCCAGCTCTTGGAGCCCTCGCGCAGGCCGACGCGCACGTCCACGCCGCTGTCCGCGAGGTTGAGCGCGTGGGCATGACCCTGGCTGCCATAGCCGATGATGGCGACCTTCTTGTCCTTGATCGCCTCGGGCTTGCAATCCTCTTCGTAGTAGATCGTGACTGCCATTCCAACCGTTCCTTTCACTTTCCCTTCAGCGCTGCCGCCTGTTGCGGCCACGTCGCTTCCTGCCGTTGTATATCGACACCCCGCCATTGTGCGGGATGGTGGTTTCGCGCGCGTTACACGCCGGCGCGCCGCACGCCCGAACTCGCCGCACGCCGCACGCGCCGGATGTTCAGCCCGCTGTCCGCCCCGCGTGCCCGCGCCCTGTTATACGCGCTTTCGCGCGCATGGTGAAGGGGGATTTTACGCCCCGCTCGCCCCGCGCGAGATCGCGATCTTCCCGCCGCGCACGATCTCCTTGATGCCGTAGCCGCGCAGCAGGTCTTCCATCGCGTCGAGCTTGTTGTCGTCGCCCGTCATCTCGATGGTCAGGCTGTTCGGGCTGACGTCGACGATCTTCGCGCGGAAGATGCCCGCCAGCTCGATGATCTCGCCGCGGCGCGCCGGCTCGGCGCTGACCTTGAACAAGACGAGCTCGCGGTCGATGTGCTCGGTCTCGGACAGGTCGTTGACCTTGTAGACGTTTACCAGCTTGTGGAGCTGCTTGGTCACCTGCTCGACGATCTCGCTGTCGGCGTCCACGACCATGGTCACGCGGCTGCGCGAGGAGTCCTCGGTGTGGCTGACGGCCAGGCTCTCGATGTTGAAGCCGCGCCTGGCGACCAGCCCCGTGATGCGCACGAGCACGCCCGGCTGGTTGTCCACGAGAACGGAGATGGTCCTGCTCATTTCGCGGCCCCCTTCCCTTTGTCGCCTCGGCTGCCCGCGCCGGCGCCACCCGCGCCGCCGCCTTCTTCCACGGGGTTGCCGTCGGCATCCAGCTTCACCACGCCGATCAAACCCGTCAAAGTGCCGCCCGCGGGCATCATCGGGTAGACGTTTTCGCTGGCCGGCACGATCACATCGAGCAGGTAGGGCTCGTCGGAGTCGAACCACTCGCGCATGGCGGCCTCCAGCTCGGCCGGCCGCTCCACGCGCGCCGCCTTCCAGCCGTAGGCCTCGGCGAGCTTCACGAAATCGGGGTTCGCGGTGAACTCGGTCTGGCTGTAGCGCTCGTTGTAGAAGAGCTGCTGCCATTGGTGCACCATGCCCAGCGTCGAGTTGTTCAGCAGCAGCACCTTCACGGGCAGGTCGTGCCCGCGCATGGTGGCCATCTCCTGGATGTTCATCTGCAGGCTGCCGTCGCCTGCCACGCACACGACGCGGCTGTCCGGATGCCCGAGCTGCGCGCCCATCGCCGCCGGGAAGCCGAAGCCCATCGTGCCCGCACCGCCGCTTGAGACGAAGGTGCGCGGCCGGGCCGTGTGCAGCCATTGGCTCGCCCACATCTGGTGCTGGCCCACCTCGGTGGTGAAGATGGTGTCGCGCTCTCCTGCGAGGCGGTCGAGTATCTGCAAGGCGCGCTCGGGCAAGATCGCGTCGTCGCGGTCCTCGTACCACAGCGGGCTTTCCGTGCGCCAGGTCTCGATCTGGGCAAGCCACGCGGCCGTGTCGGGGCGCGCGCCCCCCTTTCCCAGCTCGGCGATGAGCGCGGCCAGCACCGTCTTGGCGTCGCCCACGATGGGCACGTCGGCCTCGCGGTTCTTGCCTATCTCGGCCGGGTCGATGTCCACGTGCACGACCGTCGCACGCGGCGCGAAATCCGAAAGGCGCCCCGTCACGCGGTCGGCGAAACGCGTGCCCACGGCGAATATGAGGTCGCTTTCCTGCAAGGTGAAGTTGGCGGCCTTCGAGCCGTGCATGCCCGGCATCCCCAGGCACAGCGTGTGCCTTTCCGGAAAGCAGCTCTTGCCCGTCAGGCTGACCACGACGGGCGCCTGCAGGGTCTCGGCCAGCTCGAGCAGCTCGTCTTCGGCGCCGCTCGCGATGATGCCGCCGCCCGCGTAGATGACGGGGCGCTCGGCGCGCGCGAGGCGCTTGGCCGCCTGGCGCACCTGCTTGGCGTTGCCCTTCACCGTGGGCTTGTAGCTCTCGAGCTTCACCGTCTCGGGGTAGTGGTAGACGACGCCTTGCTCTTTTGCCAGGTTGCTGGGCATGTCGATGACGACCGGCCCCGGGCGCCCGGTGCCGGCGATGTAGTAGGCCTCGGCTATGGTCTTGGGGATGTCGGCGGCGTCGTGCAAGAGGTAGCTGTGCTTGACGATGGGCAAGGTGATGCCCGTCATGTCGCTTTCCTGAAACGCGTCGCTGCCCAGGCTGGCGGCGGGCACCTGCCCGCATATGACGACGATCGGCACCGAGTCCATGTAGGCCGTCGCGATGCCCGTGACCGTGTTCGTCGCGCCAGGCCCGCTCGTGACCAGCACGGTCCCCACCTTTCCCGTGGAGCGCGCGTAGCCGTCGGCCGCATGGGCCGCCCCCTGCTCGTGGCGCACGAGTATGTGGTTCAGCTTCTCGCTGTCGTAAAGCGCGTTGTAGATGTCGATCGCCTGGCCGCCGGGATAGCCGAAGACCGTCTCGACGCCGGTGTCTTCGAGCGCGGCGATCAGCGCCTGCGCGCCCGTCATCTTCTGTCCCTCGTGTTCGCTCATGCAAACCTCCTCCCGGGGTAAAGGTGCCCGTGTTCTCGAAGCGCCCCGATTCGCCCCCGGGGCGCCCCGTCTCCTTTCTATGCGCATGCGGTGCGCGCCGGCGCTGCTTTTCGGTGAAAGGGCGCCCCGCTTCGACGAGGCGCCCGCCTTGCCCGCCGCAGCCGCCTTGCCCGCCGCAGCCGCCGCAGGCCTAGTCCAAGATCGCGCCCGTGTCGGCGCTTTTCACCAGCTTGGCGTAGCGCGCGAGCACGCCCGTCATGTACTTCGGCTTCGGCGCCTCCCATGCCGCGCGGCGGCGCTCCAGCTCGGCGGCGTCCACGTGCAGGTTCACCTGCCCGCCCTCGATGTCGACCTCTATCTCGTCGCCTTCCTCGATGAAGGCGATAGGCCCGCCCGCCGCGGCCTCGGGGCTGATGTGCCCGACGCAAGGTCCTTTGCTCGCGCCGGAGAAGCGCCCGTCGGTGATAAGCGCGACCGAGGTGGACAGCCCCATGCCGACGACGTTGGCCGTCGGGGCCAGCATCTCGCGCATCCCGGGGCCTCCCGCCGGCCCCTCGTAGCGGATGACGATCACGTCGCCCGGGTGTATCTCGCCGCCGAGGATGGCCTTGCAGGCGGCCTCCTCGCCCTCGAACACGCGCGCAGGCCCTGTGTGCGTCATCATCTCGGGGGCCACGGCCGAGCGCTTCACCACCGCGCCCTTCGGCGCGAGGTTGCCGAACATGACCTTCAGGCCGCCTTGCTGGTCGTAGGCGTTTTCCCTGGTGCGCACGATCTCGCCGTCGGCGGGCGGGCAGGCGTCCAGCCACTCCCGCATCGTGCCGTGGCAGGTGATCGCGCTTTCGTCGAGCGCGCCGATGCGCCCCAGCTCGCCCATGATGGCGCTCACGCCGCCCACCGCGTTCAAGTCCTCGATGTGCAAAGGCCCTGCCGGCGCGATGCGCGTGAGGTTCGGCGTCTGCTCGCACACGTCCACCCAGTCGTTCATGTCGATGGGGCAGCCGGCCGTGGCCGCGATGGCCGTCAGGTGCAGCATCGTGTTCGTGCTGCCGCCGAAGGCCATGTCGAGCGCCATGCCGTTGCGCACGGCGGCCGGCGTGACGATGTCGCGGATCTTCAGGTCGCGGCGCACCAGGTCCACGACCGTCATGCCGGCGCGCTTGGCCAGCCGGTCGCGCTCGGAGTAGACGGCCGGCACGGTGCCGTTGCCCGGCAGCGCGATGCCCAGCGCCTCGGCCAGGCAGCAGATCGAGTTCGCGGTGAACATGCCGCTGCAGCTGCCGCAGGTGGGGCAAGCCGTATGCTCGTAGAACTCGCAGTCCTCGCGCGTCATCGTGCCCTTCGTGACCTGGCCTACGGCATCGAAGAGCGTGTTCAGGTCCGTCTCCGTGACGTGGTCGCGGTCGCGGCCGGCCAGCATGGGCCCGCCCGAGACGAGCACAGTGGGCAGGTTCACCCGCAGGGCGCCCATGATCATGCCGGGGACTATCTTGTCGCACGCCGGGATCAGCACGACGCCGTCGAAGGCGTGCCCGTTGACCGCGCACTCGACGGAATCGGCGATGGTCTCGCGGCTGGTGAGCGAGTATTTCATGCCCTCGTGGTTCATGGCGATGCCGTCGCACACGCCGATGGTGCCGAATTGAAACGGCGTGCCGCCCGCCATGTAGACGCCGGCCTTCACGTCCTCGACGAGGCGCTGGAGATGGTTGTGGCCGGGGATGATGTCGGCCTGGCTGGAGATGATGGCGATGAGCGGCCGGCCGTCGGCGATCTCCTCGTCGGTCGCCCCGTCGGCGTACAGCAGGCTGCGGTGCGGCGCCCTCTCGAGGCCTTTTTTGATCTGGTCGCTGTTCAGCGTCCGCGCGCCGGTCTCGTTTTGTGCAGTGCTCATGCGGTGCTCGCCTATCCCTTCCTGGTCGTCGTGCATGTCCCGTCTTGCCGCGCGTGCCGCGTGCGCATGCCGTCTCGCTGCGCCGGCATCCGGTTGCGCGTGCAAAGCGTGCAGATACTCGATTCTACGCCACGCGCACGCATATCTGCATGGAAAGGCGCGCCCTCTTGCAAAAGGGGACTCAAGCTGTATAATTGTCGTGTTGGTAATGATTTTCCAATAGGAAAGGAGCCGAAAATGAACACGAATGAATTGGGCCTTCGAATTCAGGCATTACTAGACGAGCGCAACATTTCCCGTAAAGAGTTTGCCGCGATGACGGGGCTTACCGAGGCAGCTATCAGCAGATATTGCACAGGGGCGCGTGAGCCGAAGTCAATCACACTGGGCAATATCGCCAATGCCCTCGGCGTGTCCGTGGACGAAATTCTTGGCACCCCCTGCGAAGACCCTGAGATCTTAGACGATGCCATGCGTTTGGTTGCGCGCAGCTCGAAAAACATTTCAGTTGGAGAAAAACGCAAGCTCATCAATTCCCTACTCGAGTTTTCTGAATGAGGGGAGCTTCACATGCCTTGGCCACTACCCGCTAAACGTTACGAGGAAATAAGATCCACTGTCGCCGACCTCATCGAAGATTGGAACATCCAGAAATACCCATTCAGCATTTGGCGTTTGTTATGCAAAATGAAGATTAGGACGATTCCAAAGATTAGAACGATTCCATACTCTTCTCTTCCCGAAGATAAACGCAAAGAGCTTGTCAGCAGCTACCCAGACGCGTTTACGATTTTCCCACCGGATTTTAATCCGGCGCGAACAAGGATCTTTTACAACGACACAGTCAACAGCAGGACAAGAATTCGCTTCACCCTTGCCCACGAGCTTGGCCACCTTGTGCTCATGCATTCTGACGCGAACACTGAAACATACGAGTACGAGGCTGATATGTTCGCAAACTATTTCCTCGTGCCAGCTCCACTTATCTCT
>CAVFDV010000009.1:2860-23484 GCA_963621315.1 Oscillibacter sp. MSJ-31 | reverse complement strand
CGTTTCCATCTGGATGTATTCAGCTTTCAATTTGCGAAAGAAATTTTACGTTACCCGCGTGCGGGAAATGGTATATATAATATATCGTATATAAATAACGCAGCGAAATCGGGAGTGGCGCCCCGAAGGAAGGAGGCAGACGATGCGGGACATCACCTACAAGCTGCAAGACCTCCGCCGCCTCGAGTGGTCGGAGCGGGCGAACACGTCCGGCACCGCGGGGTGCTTCCTGAAGTCGCGCGAGCAGACGGGCGCGGGCCTGTGGTACTACAAGCTGTCGTGCTACGACAGCTACCGGGGTATATACGGCCATGAATGCGTGAACGAAATCGTGGCGAGCAGGCTCATGGAGATCTTGGGCGTGCGGCATCTCGAGTACCGTCTGGTGCATGCGCTCGTGAAAATCGACGGCGTCGAGCACGAGACATGGCTCAACCGCTCGCGCAGCTTCCGCGCGCGCGGGCAGCGGAAAATGGCGCTCGACACCTTCTTCGACTTGCACAAGCTGCCGGGAGAGTCGCCTTTGGATTTGTGCGGGCGTTTCGGCTGGCTCGACCAGGTTCGGAAAACCATGCTGGTCGACTATCTCATAGCAAACCGCGACAGGCACGGCGCGAACATGGAGGTGCTCTCGGACCCAAAGGGGAATCTGGAGCTGGCCCCCGTGTTCGACAGTGGCTTGTCGTTCGTGTTTTCCTGCTACGGCGACGAAGCCCGGGCCCGCGCGTTCGACGCGATGGCCGATGTGAACGCGAACAACTATCTGGGGACGCGTTCGCTCGAGGAAAACCTCGTGCGCTTCGTTTCCGGGCGCTTGGAGGTGGCCCCGCTCCTCCCCGCGCACGAAGACGCCTTGTTTCACGGGCTTCATGCGGCCCTCGGAGCTGCACACATCGAGAAGATGTGGGAGATGCTGCAAAGGAGGTGGGCGCGCTATGAGGAGATTCGAGATTCTTGACGCCTCGCGTCGCGGCGCGCTGCCGTGCGCGGTGTTGAACTGGGACGAGCGAAAAGACGAGTTTTCGATAGAGATTGCAAAATGGGCGGGCGAAGGCGACGTGCCCATGTTGCTCGCGCCGTTTGCGCGCAAGGGGCAACGCCGCGTCGACGACGCATGGGCGCGCCGCTGGGTCGCCGAGCGCGTCGTGCCCTCGAGCCGCCAGAACCTGGGGCAGGTGTTGAAGGCAAACGGGCTGGACGGCTACGAGCCTATGGCGTTGCTCGTCGCGGGTGCGGGCAGATGCGCGCAAGACGACTTTTGCATCCGCGAAATCGCGCAAGACGACTTTCGCATCCGCGAGATTGGGGAGAAGGCGGAGGCGGCCGGCGACGCCTCCGCGCGTGCCGGGCAGGCGGTCCGCGAAGCCCGCGTGTCTGCCGGGAAAAGCCAGGTCGAGCTTGCGCGCTCGTGCGGCATAGCCCAATCGGCGTTGAGCAATCTTGAGCGGGGGAAGGGCAACCCGACATTGGGGCTTTTAAGCGATGTGGCGGCCGCCCTGGGCAAAGAGCTCGTCGTCTCCTTCAAATAGCCCGCGCGCCCGCACGCCCGCGCGCCTGCTGCGGCGTCTTGCGGCGCCCCCGCTTCGGCGCGGGGATGCGAGTATTCGCCCGCATTTCACTAAAAACTTCCGAAAATGTGGGGTTCGTCACATAATTCCATGGGTAAAATGTGACAAATATCACATTTTGGGAAGGTTTGGCGAAAAATGGAGCGCACGATACTCAAAGACCTCGAGGCGTGGAAAACCTCGCCGCGCCGCAAGCCCCTCGTCCTCAAGGGCGCCAGGCAGGTGGGCAAGACGTGGGCGTTGCGCGAGTTCGCGCGCCGCTTCTACGAAAACTGCGCCTATGTCAGCCTCGAGGAGATCGCCCCCGGCATCCCCGGGGAGTTCGCCTCCTTTTTCGAGGCGACCCGCGACCCGCGCGCCATCGTGAAGAACCTCTCCTTTGCCCTCGGCTGCCCCATCGAGCCGGGCGCCACCCTTTTGGTGCTCGACGAGATACAGGACTGCCCCGCCGCCATCGGCGCGCTCAAGGCCTTTTGCGAGGAGGCGCCCGAATACCACGTCGCCTGCGCCGGCTCGCTTTTGGGGGTCAGGCTCTCCCGGGACAGCGCGTCGTTTCCCGTCGGGAAAGTCGAGTTCCTCGAGATGCACCCCATGACATTTGCCGAGCATTTGCGCGCCGCAGGGGAGGGCGCCCTTGCCGACTACCTCGACCAGCACGAGGGCTTCGAGCCGGTCGCCCCCGTTTTCGAGCGCCGCCTGGCCGAGCAGCTTTCCCGCTACCTCGCCGTCGGGGGGATGCCCGAGGCGCAGGCCTGCTGGGCGGAGACCGGCAACGCGGGGGATGTGGACGCCGTCTTGTCGGACTTGCTGGACTCCTACGAGAGGGACTTTGCCAAGCACGGGGGCAAGGGCGCTTTTGCAAAGATCTCGCAGGTGTGGCACTCGATCCCCGGGCAGCTTGCGCGGGAGAACAGGAAATTCATGTGGGGGCTTGTGCGCGACGGTGCGCGGGCGCGGGAATACGAGGACGCGGTCGAGTGGGTCGTGGCCGCAGGGCTGCTGTCGCGCGTGCGCCGCAACGCGGGACGCGGCATCCCGCTTGCAGCCTACGACGACCCTGCCGCGTTCAAGTGCTATTCGCTCGACGTCGGCCTCTTGCGCCGGCAGGCGCGTCTTCCGGCGTCGGCGTTTTCGTCTGAAAGCGCTCCTTTCATCGAGTTCAAGGGGGCATTCGCTGAAAACTACGTCTTGCAAGAGCTCTTGCCCGTGTTGGACGCGGCGCCCCGGTATTGGACTTGCGACAAGCCGCGGCACGAAGTCGACTTCTTGTTGCAGGTGGAGGACGTGGTGGTGCCCGTCGAGGTGAAGTCGGGCGCGGCGCTGCGCTCGCCGAGCCTGCGCTATTACACGGCAAAACATGCCGACGCCACGCCGTTGCGCGTCCGGTTCTCGATGCGCAACCTCGCGCTCGACGACGGGCTGTTGAATATCCCGCTGTATATGGCAGACCGGGCGCTGCCCTTGATGAAACAGGCGCTCTCCTCTTTGTGATGCGTTCGCCCGCGCGCCCGCGCGCCCGCTGCGGCGTCTTGTGGCGCCCCCGCTTCGGCGCGGGGGTGCGAGTATTCGCCTAGCGCGCCTGCTGCATCTCGGCGACGATCTCGTCGAGCGGCTCGACGGCCACGTTGCCCGAGGGCATCGCCTGCAAGACCTGGCGCCCGTACCCCTTCGTCTGCAGGCGCCCGTCGGCCAGCACGAGAAAGCCGCTGTCGCCGGAGCGCCGGATCAGCCGGCCGGCCGCCTGCTTCATCTCCACGATCGTCTTGGGCAGCGAGTAGCGCCCCCATGCCCTGCGCCCCTCGCGCTCCATGCGCTCGAGGAGCAGCGGGTTTCTCGCGTTTTCGAAGGGCAGCTTCGGGATGACGACGCAGCGCAAGGTGTCGCCCGGCGCGTCGAAGCCCTCCCAAAACGCCTTCAACGCGAACAGCGACAGCTTCTCCTCGGCGATGAAGCGCTCCCGCACCGTGTGCCTGCCCGCCCCGGACGGCTGCACGGCCAGCTCCAGCCCCGCGTCCTCGAGGCGTTCGCGCAGCTCGCCCGCGTAGCGTTGCATCTCCTTGCGGTTGGTGAACAGCGTGAGCGTCGAGCCGCCCATCGCCACGTGCACCTCGTAGAGCAGCTCGACCATGCGCTCGTGGTAGCCCGGGTCGTAGGGGCCGGGCATGCCGGCGGGCAGCAGTATGCGCATGTTGCGGTCGAAGTCGTAGCTCGACTCGATGGTGCGGCACGAGAAGCGCCCCTGCTCGATGCGGTCGAGGCCTGCCGCGTGCAGAAACGAGGCAAACGGCGCGTCGCCCTTGCCGAGGGCGATGGTCGCCGAGGTGAAGATGACGCTGTCCACGTCGGGGTAGAACTCCTCGGCCAGCGCAGAGCCTATGTCGAGGCGCAGCGCCGAGAGCGATTCGGCCGTGCGCTCGGGGTCGCGGTGGACATGCGCTGCATACGCGTAGTCCTTGTTCGTGCCGCCTAAGACGAGGTCGAGCGCCCCGCGCATCTCGTTTACCCGGCACGCGATGCTGCTGACGTCGCCTTTCGAGACGCCGTCGTCTTCGTCGCACTCCTCCAGCGCCGTCGCGAGCTCTTTCAGGTCCTTCGCCAGCCCCTCCAGGGCATCCGCGAGCATGCCGCCTTCCTGCCTGACCGGCCCCCAGACGGCGCTTTCGCGCAGCTCGTCGCCGATCCAGATGTCCATCTCGCTGTAGGTGCCGGGGTCTTTTGCGCTCGTGTACAGGTTTTTCACGAAGATGAAGAACCTGCCGGCGCTCTCGCGCACCTCGGCCGCTGCTGCCTCGACGTCGTGCGCCTTCGCGTACAGCACGTCGGCTCCGCTCGCGCGTTCCGCCTGCTTGCGTGCCTGCGCGACTATGCCGCCGGAGCCGTCGATCTGGCGCAGGACATGCTGCAGGTCGCGCGCGTCGATTTTCTCCGACATCTGGGACCTGGCCTCTTCTTCCACCGCATGCGCCTCGTCGATCACCCAATGCCGCATGCCCCGCGGCAAGATGGCGCCGTCTGCCTCGAGGTTGCGGAAGAGCAGGGCGTGGTTCGTGACGATGATGTCGGCCTTCTCGGCGCGCCTGCGCGCCCCGTGCAGGTAGCATTGGTTCGAATTGTAGAAGCTGCATTTGCTCTTCAGGCAGCTTTGCGACGTGGGGACCACCTCGCCGCGCAGGTCGTAGGGCCAGTGTATGCGCAGCGCCCCGAGGTCGCCCCAGGTGGTGTGCGCGGTGAAGCCGAGCAGCGTGGCGGCAAACTCGATCGCGCCGGCGCCCAGGTCGTCTTTTTTGCACAAAGCCCTGAGCTTGCGCAGGCACAGGTAGTGGTCGTAGCCCTTCAGCGAGACGTAGTCCAGGCCGCCGAGCGCGCGCGAAAGCTCGGGCAGCTCGTGGTACATGAGCTGGTCGGTCAGGGCGTTGGTCTTCGTCGCGACGCCCACGTGTACGTCGTTTGCCCGGGCGACGCGGGCGGCCGGCAGCAGGTAGGCCATCGACTTGCCCACGCCCGTGCCCGCCTCCAGCACGCGAAACTCGTTTTTGCGAAAGGCGTCGAGCACCTCGTGGGCCATCTGCAGCTGCGGCTCGCGCGGCTCGAAGCCGGGATACATCGCGCCCGCGACGCCCTCGGCGGAAAAATCGGCGTCCAGCTCCTCGTCCCCGGGAAAGGAGAGCTCCGTGCTCTCCCCGCGCTCTGCCGCCCGGGCCGGCGCATGGGTCTGGATGCGCGGCCGGCGCAGGCCCGTCCCCAGGCGAAACCTGCCGCGCGCGCTCTCGTCCGCGCCGTCGCCCACGCCCGCGTGCGCCGCGTCGCGAAAGACGCTGCGCAGCGGCCAGGGGGTCTCGGGCGCGATCGAGGCGATGTAGGCGGCAAGGCCGTCCGGCAAGGCGTAGGCGCCGGCGACGAGGACCGGCCACAGGGCGGCCAGCGCCTCCACGTCGTCGTGCGCGCGGTGCGTGGAGGCATGCACCCCGAAGGCGCGGGAGAGGTCTTCGAGGCGGTGCGATTTCAGGCGCGGCAAGACGATGTTGGACAAGGTCAGGCTGTCCATCCACTCCTCGGAGACGGCACCGGGCGCGGCGCGGTGCATGATGAAGCCGCGGTCGAAGCCCGCGTTGTGCGCGACGATGCGCCTGCCGCCCGCGAACTCGGCGAACTGCTCGACGGCGACGCCGGGGTCGGGGGCGCCGTCCACGTCGTCTTGGGTGATGCCCGTCAGCTCGACGATGTTTGCGGGGATGGTGCGGCCCGGGTCGACGAAGGTGTCGAAATGCCCCACGACCTCGTTGCCGCGCACGATGCAGGCCGAGATCTCTATCAGCTCGTCGGCCTTCGGGTCCAGTCCCGTCGTCTCCGTGTCCATGACGACGAGCTCTTCTTCGACGAGAAGCCCCGTGCCGAAGGCCGCGCGCGCCGGCAGCGAGCGGTACAGCTCGACGACGTCGGGGTCGGTGCCGGCGACGACGAGGTTTTCGAGCATGGTGCTGTCGAAGGCGCCGTCTGCGCCCGCGCCGTCCTGCCCGCCGCCGGTTTCCGCTTTCACCATATCGTCCGCTCCCTTGCCCGCGTCCATTCCGCCGCCCGCCTGCCCGCGTCCGCTACTTGCCGTTTGCCGTGCGCGCGCCTTGCGCCTCGAGCATGCGGTTGAGCGCGTTCACGTAGGCCTTCGCGCTCGACACGGTGATGTCGCCGTCGCTGCCGCGGCCGGTGTAGACCTCGCCGTCGGGCGCCGTGATGCGTATGGTGACCTCGCCGAGCGCGTCGATGCCGCGCGTGACGCTTTGCACCGTGTACTCCGTCAGGTCGTTTTCCGCGCGCACTACCTTGTTGATGGCCTTGTACATCGCGTCCACCGGCCCGGTGCCGAACTCGGCGGCCGTCGTCTCGACGCCGTAGCGGTCCTTTAACGTGACGGTGGCCGTGGGCGTGAGGGGCTGGCCGCAGCTGATCTGGCAGGCCTCGAGCGTGTAGATCGCGTTCTCGTTGCGGTCGTGCTCGCCCATCAGGCTGTGCAGGTCCTCGTCGTAGACCTCCTTCTTGCGGTCGGCCACCTCGAGAAATGCCTTGTAGATGTTGTCGAACTGCTCCTCGGGCACGGTATAGCCGAGGTCTTCGAGGCGCTTTTTCAGCGCGGCGTGCCCGCTGCGCGCCGAGAGGATGATCTGGCTGCCGGCCGCCCCGACGTCTTCGGGGCCGATGATCTCGTAGGTCGTGCGGTTTTTGATCACGCCGTCTTGGTGGATGCCGCTGGAGTGCGAAAACGCGTTCGCGCCGACGATGGCCTTGTTGGCCTGCACGGGCATGCCCGTGATGCGGCTGACCAGGCGGCTGGCGTGGGTGAACTCGACGGCCTCGATTCCGGTGTGCGCGTCCAGCTCGGCCTCGTGCAGCTTCATCGCCATGACCACTTCCTCCATGGCGGTGTTGCCCGCGCGCTCGCCCAGCCCGTTTATCGTGCACTCGACCTGCGTCGCGCCGTTCATGACGCCTGCCAGCGAGAGCGCCGTGGCCATGCCGAGGTCGTTGTGGCAATGCACGCTCACCTTCACGTCCTCGATGCCGTCCACGTGCTCCATCAGGTACTTGATGCGCTGGCCGAACTCCCAGGGCACCGAAAAGCCCGTCGTGTCGGGGATGTTCACGACCGTGGCGCCGGCCTTCACCACCGCCTGGATCATGCGCGCCAGGTCCTCGTAGGGCGCGCGGCCGGCGTCTTCGGCGTAGAACTCGACGTCGTCGACGTATTTGCGCGCGTGCTTGACGGCGGCCACGCCGCGGTCGGTGGCCTCTTCGAGCGTCATGCCCTTGAACTTGTACTTCAAGTGCTCGGGGCTGACGCCGATGCCGGTGTGGATGCGCGGGCGGGCGGCGGCCTGCAAGGCCTCGGCGCACACGTCGATGTCGTGCTCGACGGCGCGCGTCAGACCGCAGATCACGCACGCGTCGCCGGCGGTCCGGGCGATGTCCTGGACGCTCTTGAAGTCGCCCGGGCTGGACACGGGAAAGCCGGCCTCGATCACGTCGACGCCCAGGCGCACGAGCTGCTTGGTGATGACGAGCTTTTCCTGCGCGTTCATCGATGCGCCGGGCGACTGCTCGCCGTCGCGCAAGGTGGTGTCGAAGATGTCGATTTTGCGGCTCATGTCCTGCCGGTCCTTTCCGCGCCCTGCTCTGCGGCGCGCTTTCACGGGTGAACGAACGCGCCCATTCTAGCGCGAAGCGCGGACGCGAAAAGGGGTGCGCGGGGAAACCGGGAACCGCCGCCAGGAAAGGCTGCGGGAAGCGGTTTTTGGGAGGGGGGCGCGCGGTGAAGGGGTGCGCGCGGCGCGCATGCGCAAGGGGGCGGTGCGGGAGATGGGTGCGCACGACACGCAACGCAGGCGCGCGAGGCGCGCATGGTGAAACAGGGCGGCGGGGGTCAGCCGCTTTTCAACTGCAAGGGGGAGAAAATGGTGCGGGCGAGAGGATTTGAACCTCCACGGGGCTAAGCCCCACTGGCACCTGAAGCCAGCGCGTCTGCCGTTCCGCCACGCCCGCAAGCCGTGTGCGTGAAAACGCGAAGACGCATACTAGCACAGTTTGCGCGCCCGGCGGAAGAAAAAGCACCGTCTCTTTACCGCCTCGCCGCCGCAGCGCGGGGAAAGGCGCGTCCG
Organism: Oscillibacter sp. MSJ-31; assembly: GCA_963621315.1. GTDB lineage: Bacteria > Actinomycetota > Coriobacteriia > Coriobacteriales > QAMH01 > CAVAWX01. Next base: position 15,269 of record CAVFDV010000009.1, on the reverse strand, counting down.
TGGGGTATAATCTGCTTTCGTCTTCACCGCCTCCCGCGACGCCGCCCGCATCCGCGTCGCCGCAGTTCGGGGGCATTTGCAGAAAGCCGGGTGGAACATGGCAGACACGCGCGACAGAGCCGGGGTGAGCAAGAACTTCGGCGCATACAGCGGCTACGACGAGCGCTACTACGACCATTTCAACGTGAAGCGCGGCCTGCGCAACGCCGACGGCACGGGCGTGGTCGCCGGCCTGACCTCCGTCTCCAACGTGCACGGCTACCTCACCGACGAGGGCGTGAAGATCCCCGACGAGGGCCGCCTGACCTTGCGCGGCTACGACATCTCCGAGCTGGTGGACGCGGCGGTGGCCGAGCAGCGCCCCGGCTTCGAGGAGCTGGCCTACCTGCTGTGGACGGGCGACTTGCCGAAGCGCGCGCAGCTCGAGCGTTTCTGCGCCGACATCGACGCCTACCGCGACCTGCCCTACGGTTTCGTCAACAACCTGATCATGAACTACCCGTCCAAAAACGTGATGAACATGGCCGCGCGCAGCGTGCTCATGCTCTACGCCGACGACCCGGACACCGAGCTGGACGCCATCGACCCGATGCGCGAGGTGCAGATCGCCACGCAGATTTTGAGCCGGCTGCCGCGCATATGCGTGCTCAGCTACCTGGCCGACCGCCAGCGCGCGGTCCAGGGCAGCGCCATGTACATCAACCCGCCCAAGCCCGGGCTGTCCACGGCCGAGACGGTGCTGCACATGCTGCGCCACGACATGGCCTGGACGTCCGAAGAGGCGCGCATGCTCGACATCATGCTCATGCTGCACGCCGAGCACGGCGGCGGCAACAACTCCACCTTCACCGTGCGCGTCCTCAGCTCCAGCGGCACCGACGCCTACAGCGCCTACGCGGGCGGCATATGCTCGTTGAAAGGGCCCAAGCACGGCGGGGCCAACATCAAGGTCGCGGCCATGTTGCACGACCTGGCGCAGACGGTGGGCGAGGGCGCCGACGACGGGCAGGTGGCCGACTACCTGCGCCGCGTGATGCGCCGCGAGGCCTTCGACGGCACGGGGCTGGTCTACGGCATGGGGCACGCGGTCTACACGAAGTCCGACCCGCGCGCCCGCATCTGCAAGAAGTACGCGCGCAAGCTGGCCTGCGGCACGGAGCACGAGGCGCGTTTCGCCCTGATCGACGCCGTGGAGCGCATGGCGCCGCAGGTCTTTGCCGAGGAAAAAGGGCAGGCCAAGACGATCTGCGCCAACATCGACATGTACTCGGGGCTGGTCTACACGATGCTCGGCATCCCGGAGCGGCTGTTCACCCCGCTGTTCGCCGTGTCGCGCATCGCGGGCTGGGTTGCGCACCGCTTCGAGGAGCTGGTCGAGGGGCGGCGCATCATCCGCCCGGCGTACAAGTCGATATACGAGCGCCGCGCCTACGTGCCCATGGACGCGCGCGGCAGCGAGGACCCCGCGCAAAAGCGCAGCGACCTGCCACGGGAGCAGGAGGATTTCTACAGCGATTGACGCGTGCGTGACATGCGGGCCTTGCAGCCCCGCTGAGCAGCGCGTTGTGGTAAAAGCAATGGTGAAAACGCGGCAAGAGGAAGACGAGAACCATGATTGAAGACTACGATCTGTCCACGAGCGAAGGCAGGAAAGAGGCGGCGGTCGCGGCGGCGGCGCACACGGAGATCCTCGAGGAGGCGGCCGAGATGCTGCGCGGGCCTAGCCGCAAGAAGCGCCAGCAGGCCTCGTCGGTGCTCGCGTTTGCCGCGCAGGAAGACGCCGCGCTCGTGCAGCCGTACGCCGAGGACGTGGCCGACGCGTTGAACCGCCCCGAGGACCAGACGCGTTGGAACGCCCTGAACGCGCTGGACCTGATGGGCAAGGCCGGCACGCGCTATCCCGACGACGTGCTCGAGGCGGCAGAAGACGCCATGTACGACGAGGACAGCGGGGTGCTGCGCGAGGCGGCGTTCCGTTTCTTTTGCGGGTACGCGGCGTCGTCGGCGGAGAACTCGGACAAGGTGTGGCCGCGCATCGACGAGGCCGTCCAGTGCTACCACGGCAACAAGGAGTTCGCGCAGATGCTCTCGGCGCTCGTGGAGCTGGCGCAAAGCGACGCCATCTCCGACGACGCGCTGCGCGGGCTGGCGACGCGCATGAAGTTCGACTCGGGCTCGGCCAAGGGCACGCTCGGGATGCGCTCGCGCCAGATCGTCGAGGCCATGCAAGCGCGCGGGCTGGATTTCGCCGAGGAGCCGGCGGCGGGCGATGGTGAAGACGGCGGCGACGCGGACGACGAGTAGGGTGTTGTTGGCGCTTTTCCGCACTATCTGAAAACTGGATAATTCTCGCGCACCTGGGCCAGCCGCTGGCGCAGGTGCTCGCCGCGCCCCGTGCGCAAAAACGCCCCCGCATAGTGGACCATCAGCGACACGGCCTCGCCGCGCCCGCGAAAGAGCAGGGGGTATTTTCCCAGCATGAACTCGATGAACTCGCATGCGCGCGTGTCGAGGGTCAAGTGGAGGCGGCGGCGCGCGGGCGGGTGGCTGAGGGATTCGAGCGCCAGGTAGCGTTGGGCGCGGATTTTCTGCAAGCGCCGCAGGTAGCGCTCGTCGGCGGCCTCCATGTAGACGCCGCGCTCCCACAAGACGAGGGTCTCGACGAGCTGGCTCGTGCTGCGGTAGCTCCCGTCGGCCTCGCGCAAGGCCGCCAGCGTCTCGCAGGCCTTCTCCTCGACGGGCGCCTGGATCTTCTGCTTCGCCTGCTCGCGCTGGGGTTTTCCCGCCATGGGCGCATCCTTTCCCGCAGGGCGCGCGCCGCTTGTCCGCGCATTCGCGCGCCGCGCTTGGCGCGACCGCTCCGTTCACCCCTGCGCTTGACGCGACCGCCCCGTTCACCGCCTCCGCATGTCGCACCATATGGGAAAACTCAAACAATCGTTTCTGTTTGCGGCGTTTTCCCTTCACTACTATAGGTGCCGCCTTGGGAAGGGGCGGTGCGCAAGCCATGTACGAACCGTATGCGGTCACAGTTTTGACGACGGAGGAACGCTGCGATTTCTTCCGCGCAGCCATCGGCGAGAAGGCGGATTTCCGCTTCGACCCCTACGACGCCATGCCCCTGCACCTCTTCTTGTCCAACATCGCGCTGAGCGCGGGCAACGCCGTCGTGCTCGACGAGGATTATTTCCTCTCCACGGATTCCATGGTGCGCGGATTGCGCGATTTCCTCGACGACGCCGCGCGTTCGACGCGCGAGTTGCGCCTCGTGCTCGTGTGCTCGCACAGGAAGCCGGGCGATGCGCTGCTGCGGCATGTGGTGAGCTATTTCGGCATCTACGACGTCGTCTACGATTGCTCGGTGCGCGACGCGGCCCACGAGGCGGCGCGCATGCTGGCCAGCCCGAACAGGCGCGTGGACGTGCTGGAGCTGTTCCGGGGCGCCTCGCCCGGCGCCAATCTGCCGGCCGCGCTTTCCCTCGATTCGCCGGCCGCGTCTGCCCCCGACGGGACGGCTGCGTTCGGGCGCGGCGGGCTTGGCGCGCACAGCGCGGGAGCGCGGGGAACGGGCGGACCGGGAGCGGGCGCGCCCGGGACGGGAGCGCCGGGGATGGAAGCGCCGGGGGCGGACGCGTCGGAAGTGGGCACGCGCGCCGGCCATGCCGAGGGCGACGGCGGGCCTGCCGCCGCCGCCGGCTCCGGTTTCAGCATCGAGCGCGACGGCTTTCGCGTGGACATCAGCTTGAACATCACGCCGATAGTTTGAAAACCCACGAGCCGTTGATATTCGGTCAATCGTATATGGCAGTTCAACGCCCATATGTTGAAAATGCGCCCATTGGTGGAAATACGCAATGGGAGGTCGGTGCGTGGACACGCTGGAGGCCACATCGAAGTGCTATGCCGTCAGCTTTCGGCGGCACCGCAAGCTCAAGAAACTCACCCAGGAGCAAGCTGCCGAGCGGGCGGGCATCTCGCCGCAATACGTGAGCAAGATAGAGCGGGGCGCATGTTCTCCCAGTCTCGAGGTGAGCACGCGTCTGGCCGAGGCGCTGGGGGTGAAGCTCGCGACCATCGTCGACGTCGGCGACCCCGAGGAATACCTCTACGAGTTCGTGATGATGGACACGTTCGGCTGAGGGCGCGCGGCGGGCGCGCGGCTGGCCGCGCCGTCCCGTTTTCCGCGCGACGGGGCGCGGGTGCCCCGTTTTTCGCGCAACGGCTGCGGACGCCCTGTTTTCCGAGCGACAGGGCGCGCCGCTTTGCCTGTCTGCGGCAAGGACGCCGCGCGGCGACTGCCACGGCAGCGGCCATCTAGCGGGCGTGCGGCGGACACGAGCCGGGCAAAAACGCGGAGGACGGGAAAGCCGCGTCCCCTCTTGCAAACCGAACAAATGTTCTGTATACTTGCACTTGTGATGGTCGGGGCGGCACGGTGTGCCGGGTTCGTGTCGTTGCCTGCGGCGCGCCCGGCACATCGCCGTGCGGCATGCGGCACCTGCCTTGTATGTGCCTGAGCTGGGCGCATGCCCGGCGCGCTTCGGGCATGCCCGCGCCTTCCTCATACCACAACCGTATTCTCCGCCGCGTATAAACTTGCGCCCGTCCTATGTGTTTTCCGCATCTCATGAGATGGCGAAAACACACAAGACTGTTTCGGCTTGCGCTCCGTGCGCGTCCGGGTCTTTGCCTAGGCTTTCACCCGTCGTTTACAACCGCTTCGGGGGAAGCAGGGGATACATATGTGCATCTATGTGCCGCGGGCGCCACGGCCCGCAGAAGCGCCGGAAGTCGTCGAACGCCTCCACAGCGTCCAAGCCCTTTTCAAGGACGGGGGTGCCAAGGGCCGAGGCAAAGGCAGAGGTAAAGGCCGGGGTAAAGGCGGCGGCAAGGCCGGGGGCAGGATTGCGGCCGCGCTCGGAAAGACGGCCACGTGGGAAGGGCGGCCCGCGCGGGGCAAGCAACCTGCGCAAATCGAGCGGCCCGCGCAAATCGCGCAGCCCACATGGGGCAAGCAACCTGCGCAAATCGAGCAGCCCGCGCAAAGCGGGCAGGCCATGCGGGGCACGCGGCCCGCACGGGAAAGGCGGACAGCGCGGGCGGGGCGGCTTGCGCGGGCCGGGCGAAAGCTCGCCCCCGCGTGTCTCGTGTGCGTGGACATCACCGTGCTCGTGGCGGTGCTGTGCGCCCTCTACGCGCCCGACTCCCTCCCCGCGCAGCTCCTCGTCGCGTTTTCGGCGGGGAGGTGAGCCGCGATGGAACTCGAAGAGCCCGCCTTCGGCGAGTACGTGCCCCGCAACCGCCTCGTCTCCGCGTTGCTGCAAGACAGGGGCGTGCTGCGCCTCTTGTCCGCGCCGCACGGGTTCGGCAAGTCGATGCTTGCCCACGAATACGCGCAGCGCCTCTTCGCGCGCGGGAAGGTGTCGTGGGTGGACGCGCGCGCACCGGAGTTTTTGCACGCGCTCGACTGCGGGCGCATCGTCTTGGACGAGTCGCGCATGCAGCGCGGCGCCGGCACGCTGGTCGTCGTCGACGACATCCCCTATCTCGACGAGACGCGGGCGAAAACGCTTTCCGACGGGATCGACGCGCTGCTCTACGCGCGCACGGAAGTCGTCGTCACCACCTTGCCCTCGCACGACGTGCTGCGCGCCCTGCAGCCCGACCGCCTGCTTTTCAGGGCGGGCGACTTGCTCGTCAGCCACGAGGAATCCGACGCCTTGCACCCGGCGCGCACCCCGGAGGCCAGCTCCTTGCGCGTGCACACGTGGCGGCGGGCCGAAGAGCGCCTGCTCGGGCGTGCCCCGGCGGTCTTTTTCACCGACGACGGGGAGGCGGTGAAAGGGTGCCTCGCGGGCTTTTTCAGCGAGAAGCTGCCGCTTGAAGCGCTGCGCTGCGCCTTTGCCATGCTGCTGCTGGGGCGCGGATCCTTCGAGCAGCTCGACGCCCTGGGGGTGGGGATGCGCGGCGAGTGCGAGGCGATGCTGGGCGAGGACTACGCCTTTCTCGGGATCGACTCGACGCAGCGCTGCTTCGAGATGCCCGACGTCTCCCTGGAGACGCTGCGCGCGTGCATCGAGCAGGCGCATGTCGCACGCGAGCTGCTGGGAAAGGAGGGCGGCTTTGCCGGGCGGGCGCTCTCGCTGCTGATGTCGGCGGGGCGCGCGGAGCGGGCGGCCGGCGCGCTCGACGTCTTTTTCGCCGACGAGGAATGCGGGCTGTGGCTTGAAGAGGAGGGTTGGGACCTGCTCGACCGCGGGGAGTGCGCGCTTGCCGACAAGCTCTTCGAGCGCTGCCCCGTGCGCCTGTGCGAGGGAAGCCGCCCGCTTCTGGCGCTGCGCGCGTGGACCTGCGGCCTCATGGGCGACGCACGCGAGGCGGCCTATTTCGCCCGGCGCGTGCTGCAGGCGGGTGCGGGGGACGAAGGCGACGCGCGCGAGCGCCTTGCCGGCGTATGCGCCCACCTTGCCCTGGTCGCCTTCGATTGCGGCGGGCCGGCGCTTTTCACCAAGGGCGCGTATGGCGCAGACGAGGCACCCGCCTGCGCCGCCGACCTGTTTGCCTGCATCGTCGACGTGTGCACGGACGGGGAGCTGGACGCCGCCTTCGGGCCGTCCGCCTTCGCGCGCAGCGGCGCGCGCCCCGCGCTGTGCCCGGAGCTGGAGCCGGAGCGCCTGCGCGGCTTCGAGGCGCTGTTGACGGCGGGCGCGCAGCGTTTCGGCAGCTCGTTGTGGTACCGGCTTTCCCTGCATTGCCTGCAGTCCATGAACAGCGCGAAGGCGCGCCTGCTCTTGCAGGAGCTGGGCGCCTCGGTGCTGCCGCAGATGCGCCGGCGCGGGCTGCACTGCCTTTCCGAGGCGCTGCTCGTGTGCGATCTGTGGGAGGGCGGCTATTTCGGCGCGGGCGGGTTGCGCGCCGCGAAAAGGGACCTCGCCTTGCTCGAAGGCGCGCAGCGGGTCTTTGCCCGCATGGGCGCGCTTGCGGGCGCGGAGCTGCACGTGCCATGGAAGGAAAGGACGGTGAAGCGCATGTCCGGCGCCGGGGCGGACGGCGCCCTTGCCCTCGGCGGCCCCGATGCCGCCGGCACTGCCGCTACCGGTGCTTTTGCCGGCAGCACTTCGGCTGGCGCTTTTGCCGCAGGCGGCGATGCCGCCGCATGTGCTGCCGGCCCCGTCGGGCCTGCCGCGTCTGCTTCACCCGGCTTCGCCGCCGCAGCCGGCCTAGCCCCCGCGTCCGGCTTTGCCGCCGCCTCCGCATCTCCCGTCCCGCCCCTGCACGTGCGCATGTTCGGCGCCTTCGAGGTGGCCGTCGGCGAAGACCTCGTGCTCGAGTCGCAATGGCGCAAGAAACCGCGCTTGCTCTTCATCATGCTCGCGCTGCGCCTCGGGCGCGATGTCACGCGCCAGGAGATATTCGCCCAGCTGTGGCCGGACTTCGACCGCGCGCGGGCCTTGGACAACTTCTACAACGCGTGGAGCGCGATGCGCCGCGCCCTGGGCAAAGGCCCGTATGCGCAGCGCAGCGGCGATTTCTGCCACATCGACCGCAGGCTCGTGAAAAGCGACGTGGGCGAGTTCGACCGCCTGACGCGCGAGATACTGGTGGGGCACAGGGAAGGCCCGGAGCTGCTCGACGCGTACTCGCAGGTGGAGGCCGTCTACAGGGGCGGGCTTTTGCCCAGCGAGCGCGACAGCGACTTCGTCGACGCGCAACGCGCCCACTACCAGCAGCTTTTCGTCGACGCGATGGTGGCGGCCAGCTTCAAGGCCATCGAGGGAAAGGACGCGCGGCTCGCGCTTTGGTTCGCGCACAAGGCCCACGAGGCCCAGCCGCGCCGCGAGGACGTCTACTATGCGCTCATCCGCGCCCAGATCGAGGTGGGCCAGCGCTCCTCGGCGGTGCGCAGCTACGAGCAATGCCGCAGCTTCCTGCGCGAGGACCTGGGGCTGGACCCGTGCGCGGACGTGCAGGCGCTCTACGACAGGCTCGTGACGGCAGACCCCGCGCTCGTCGCCTTCGGGGCCGCGCGGGCGTACGCGTGAAGGAAGGGGCGCCCCGCGCGCGGCACCGCGCGCCGGGCGCCCGGCGGAAAGGCGCCCCCGGACGTCTGCCGGAACGCGCGCCCCGCGCGCGCCCGTGCGGGGCGCCTTGGAGATGCGCACCGGGATGCGCGCCGGGTGACGGCTTGCCCGCAGCTGCGCGCCGCGCCGCGTCCGCTTTCGCCTCGCTGTGCTAGAGTGGACGGGTTTTAACATCAGGCGACGACATACGGAGACGGCGAACATGGGCATTTTCTCCAAGCTCCTCACGGCGGGGTCCAACAAGCAGATCAAGGCTTTCGAGGGCCGCGTCGGCGAGATCAACTACTTGGAAGACGAGATAGAGAAGCTTTCCGACAGCGAGCTGGCCGCAAAGACAGGCGAGTTCCGCGAGCGCTACGGCAACGGCGAGACCCTGGAGGAGCTGCTGCCCGAGGCATTCGCCGTCGTGCGCGAGGCCTCGCGCCGCACCACCGGCCTGCGCCACTTCGACGTGCAGCTCATCGGCGGCATGGTCTTGAACCAGGGCGAGATCGCCGAGATGAAGACGGGCGAGGGCAAGACGCTCGTCTCCACGCTGGCCGGCTACCTCAACGCCATCCCCGGCACGGGCGTGCACATCGTCACCGTCAACGACTACCTGGCCAGCCGCGACAGCGAGTGGATGGGTCAGATCTACCGCTTCCTCGGCATGAAGGTCGGCCTGATCAAAAACGGGTTGAAGACCGATTTGCGCAAGCTCGCCTACGCCGCCGACGTCACCTACGGCACGAACTCCGAGTTCGGCTTCGACTACCTGCGCGACAACATGGTGGGCAACCCCGCCTCGCGCGTGCAGCGCGGGCACGCCTTCGCCATCGTCGACGAGGTCGACTCCATCCTGATCGACGAGGCCCGCACCCCGCTGATCATCTCCGGGCCGGGCACGAAGGCCGCCGACACCTACCGCAGCTTCGCCCGCGCGGTCAAGCAGCTGCGCCGCGACGCCGACTTCGAGATGGACGAGGGCAAGCGCACCATATCGGCTACCGAGCAGGGTCTGGAGCGCGTCGAGACGCTCACGGGCATCGACGACATCTACGCCGACCTCTCCGGCCAGTGCTCCAACCACCTGCAGCAGGCGCTGCGCGCGCAGTTCCTCTTCCACCGCGACAAGGACTACGTCGTCGTGGACGGCGAGGTGAAGATCGTCGACGAGTTCACCGGCCGCATCATGGAGGGCAGGCGCTACTCCGAGGGCCTGCACCAGGCCATCGAGGCCAAGGAAGGCGTGCTGGTGCGCGAGGAGAACCAGACGCTTGCCACCATCACCTTGCAGAACTTCTTCCGCCTCTACGACAAGCTCTCGGGCATGACGGGCACGGCAAAGACCGAGGACGCGGAGTTTCGCGACACCTACAAGCTCGAAGTCGAGGTCATCCCGTCGAACAAGCCGGTCATACGCGAGGAGCTGCCCGATCTGGTGTACCGCACCGAGCAGGCGAAATACGACGCCGTGGCCGACGACGTGGAGGAGCGCCACGCGCGGCAGCAGCCCTGCCTCGTGGGCACCGTCTCCATCGAGAACTCCGAGAAGCTCTCCGCGCTGCTGTCCAAGCGCGGCATCGAGCACAACGTGTTGAACGCCAAGCACCACGAGCAGGAGGCGCACATCATCGCGCAGGCAGGCCGCGCCGGCGCCGTGACCATCGCCACGAACATGGCCGGCCGCGGCACCGACATCCTGCTCGGCGGCAATCCCGACGAGCTGTGGGGCGACATACTCGTGCAAAAGGGCGTCGACCCGGACGAGGCCAGCGAGTCCCAGATAGAGGCGGCGAAGGCGGAGGCGGAGGCCACCTGCGAGGAGGAGGCCGCAATCGTGCGCGAGGCGGGCGGCCTGGCCGTCATAGGCACCGAGCGCCACGAGTCGCGCCGCATCGACAACCAGCTGCGAGGCCGCGCCGGCCGCCAGGGCGATCCCGGCTCGTCGCAGTTCTACCTCTCGCTCGAAGACGACCTCATGCGCCTGTTCGGCGGCGACCGCATGGAGCGCATCGACGGCATGATGCAGCGCATGAAGATAGACGACAAGATGCCCATCCAGGCGAAGATGGTCACGAAGGGCATCGAGGGGGCGCAGCGCCAGGTCGAGGCCATGCACGCCAGCTCGCGCAAGCACGTCCTCGAATACGACGACGTGATGAACCAGCAGCGCAAGACCATCTACGGCGAGCGCAACTCCATACTCGACGGCAAGAGCTACGGCGCGCGCGTGCCCGAGCTGATCGAGCGCACGGCAGGCGACGCGGTGGCCGACTTCTGCCCCGCGCATGCCGTCTACGACGAGTGGGACATGGAGGGTCTGAATGCCTGGTACAAGGAGCTGACGGGCGCGCCCGAGGACCTGGGCGAGTGGGCGCACGGCGAGGACGCGGCCAGGCTCGAGCAGCTGCTCGTCGAGAAGCTGGAGGAGATCTACGGCCAGCGGAAGGCGCAGGCGCCCGCCGAGGTGTTCGACCAGGTGGAAAACCAGGTCATGCTGCGCGTGATCGACACGCGCTGGATGGCGCACCTCTCCGAGATGGACTACATGCGCGCGGGCATCGGCTTGCGCGCCATCGGCCAGCGCGACCCGCTGACGGAGTACAAGGAAGAGGCCTTCAACATGTTCGGCGCCCTCGTGGCGACGATCTACGAGGATTTCCTGCGCACCATCTTGCGCCTGAAGATCGACGTGCAGGTGCAGGAGGAGGCGGCCGCGCCCGAGGAGTCGGCCGACGCCGAGGCGCTGTCGAGCGTGTCCTACTCGCAGCCCGACGAGAACATCCCCGCCGACAACCTGAAGGCGGCCGCGGCGGCCTCCGGCGTGACCATGAGCATGTCGGGCGCGGCAAGCGTCTCGAGCGCCGCGTCTGCCGCCGACAGCGTGGGGGCGGCCCCGCGCCCGGGCCGGGGCAAGGCCGCGACGGTGGTGAAGGACAAAAACGACCCCTTCGCCGACGTCGGGCGCAACGAGCCGTGCCCGTGCGGCAGCGGCAAGAAGTTCAAGAACTGCCACGGCAGGCGCGGCTAGGCGCGCTGCGCGGCGCGAGGCGAAGATGGCGGAAAACCATGCGACAGAGCTGAGGGCGCTGCGCGCGCGCATCGGCAAGATACGCGACTACCTGCACATCGACGAGGGGCGCGCGAAGCTCGCCGCGCTGGAGGAAAGCGCCGCGGCGCCCGGTTTTTGGGACGACGCCGAGGCGGCCCGCGCGCACATGCGCACCATCTCGGACCTGCGCGGCGACATCGAGGCCTACGACTCCTGCGTCGCGGCCTTAGACGACGCCGAGGCGGCCAACGAGCTGGCCGTGGCCGACGACGACGCCGACATGCAGGCCGAGGCCGAGCAGGCCCTGGAGCGCCTTTCCCTGCTGGCCGACGAGCTGGAGCTGTCCTCGTGGTTCACCGACGAATACGACCACGGCGACTGCATCGTGTCCATCAACCCCGGCCAGGGCGGCCTGGAGGCGCAGGACTGGACGCGCATGCTCTTCGAGATGTACCAGCGCTATTGCGAGCGCCGCGGCTGGAAGGTCACGGTCAACGACGTGGTGGACGGCGAGGCCATAGGCCTGGACCGCGCCACCTTCACCGTGGAAGGCCACAACGCCTACGGCATGCTGAAAAGCGAGCAGGGCACCCACCGCCTCGTGCGCATCAGCCCCACCGACGCCAAGGCGCGCCGCCAGACGACCTTTGCCGGCGTCGAGGTGCTGCCCGTCGTGGGCGAGGAAGTCGAGCTGGAAATCGACGAGAAGGACCTGCGCATCGACGTCTACCACTCCTCCGGCCACGGCGGCCAGGGGGTGAACACGACGGACTCCGCCGTGCGCATCACCCACCTGCCCACGGGCACGGTCGTCACCTGCCAAAACGAGCGCAGCCAGCTGCAAAACAAGGCCACGGCCATGGGCATCTTGCGCGCCAAGCTCTACGAGCTGGAGCGCCAGAAGCGCGCCGAGGCCCTAGACGAGCTGCGCAACGACGGCGACATATCGTGGGGCAGCCAGATCCGCAACTACGTGCTCTACCCCTACCAGCTGGTGAAGGACCTGCGCAGCGGCGTGGAGACGGGCAACACGGACGCGGTGCTCGGCGGCGATCTGGACGCCTTCGTCGTCGGCTACCACAGGTGGAGAGTATCTGAAAGCTAGCGATGCCCGCCCGCGCGCACTTTCCCATGCGTACAATGGGGGCAAGAGTTGCCACGGCTGCCGAAGAGAGAGGGCTTGCGAGGCCGACATGGAAGCAAAAGACGTTGCGAATGTCGAGGCCGCTGCGCACGAGATGCGCGTCGACATCGTGAAGATGCTCGCCGCTGCGGGCAGCGGGCACCCGGGCGG
>CAVFDV010000009.1:0-2850 GCA_963621315.1 Oscillibacter sp. MSJ-31 | reverse complement strand
CGTGATGCGCCACAACCCCGACGACGCGCACGACCCTTTGCGCGACCGCTTCATCCTCTCGAAAGGCCACGCGGCGCCCGTGCTCTACGCGGCGCTGGCCGAGGCCGGCTATTTTCCCAAAGACGAGCTTGCCACTTTGCGCAAGCTGCACTCCCGCCTGCAAGGCCATCCCGACAGCAAGAAGCTGCCGGGCGTCGAGGTGTCCACCGGCTCGCTCGGGCAGGGGCTGTCCATCTGCTGCGGGCTTGCGCTGGGGCTGCGCCTGGACGCGCAGGCAGAAGGCGAGCACGTGCTGCCGCCCCGCGTGTTCACGCTCATGGGCGACGGCGAGATAGAGGAAGGCCAGGTCTGGGAGGCGGCGATGTTTGCCGCGCACTACGGGCTGGACAACCTCGTCGCCATCGTGGACCACAACGCGCTGCAGATCGACGGCGACGTCTACGAGGTGGGCGGCTTAAGCGACATCGTGGCGAAGTTCGCGGCCTTCGGCTGGCAGACCGTCGAGGTCGAGGACGGCAACGACGCGGCCGAGGTGCTGCGCGCCCTTTCCGCCGCCTGCGCGTTGCGCGGTAGGGGAAAGCCGTGCGCCATCGTGGCGCACACGGTGAAGGGCAAGGGCGTGTCGTTCATGGAAAACCAGGCGGGCTGGCACGGCAAGGCGCCGAGCGCCGAGCAGGCGGCAGACGCGCTTGCAGAGCTTGAGGGAGGGGAGTAGCCATGGCGGCAGAAAAGGCGCCGGCGCAGGCGACGCGCGCGGGCTATGGCGAGACCTTGGTCGAGCTGGTCGGCGAGGGCCTCGACATCATGGCCGTCGAGGCGGATCTCTCCGGCTCCACCACCACGGCAAAACTCGGGGCGGCCTATCCGGGCCGTCTCGTGAACGTCGGCATCGCCGAGCAGAACATGATCGACGTGGCCGCGGGCCTCGCGCTCGCGGGCAAGACGGTCTTCACGGGCAGCTTCGCGGCCTTCGGCACGGGGCGCTGCTACGACCAGATACGCAACACGGTGTGCTACGCCAGCCTCGACGTGAAGGTCGCGCCCACGCACTCCGGGGTCACGGTGGGGCCGGACGGCGGCAGCCACCAGATGCTCGAGGACGTGAGCCTCATGCGCGGGCTGCCGGGCATGAACGTGCTCGTGCCGGCCGACTATTGGGCGGCAAAGCGCGCCATACGCATCGCCGCCACCACGCCAGGCCCTTTCTACATCCGCCTCGGCCGCGCGAAGGTGCCGCAGGTCTACGGCCCGGACGACGAGTTTGCGCTGGGGCGCTCGCATGTGCTGCGCGAGGGCGGCGACGTCACCCTCGTGGCCGGCGGCGTCGAGGTCGACCAGGCGCTCGGCGCGGCGGGCATGCTGGCCGCCGAGGGCATCGAGGCCGAGGTCATCGACGTGTTCAGCGTCAAGCCCTTCGACAAGGAGACGCTGCTGGCCAGCGTGGGGAAAACCGGCTGCGTCGTCACCTGCGAGGAGCACTCGACGGTGGGCGGGCTTGGCTCGGCGGTGGCCGACATCGTCGGCGAGAACCACCCCGTGCCGCTCGAGCGCGTGGGCGTGCGCGACCGCTTCGGCACGAGCGGCGGGCCCGACGAGCTTTTGCGCGAGTACGGGCTGGACGCGGCGGGCATCGCGGACAAGGCGCGCAGCGCGGTCGCGAGGAAGAAATCCCGCCTTTGATGGCTTTGATACAATGACGCATTGGTCAGACGAAAAACGCATCAACCGATCGAGGTGAGCGAGTGGCGATATTCGGAAAACAACAGCAAGGGGCGCACGGCAGGCATGCCGCGCAACCCGGCCGGGCGCCGGCGCGCGGTGCTGCCCAGCAGCCTGCGGCCGGGCGCACGACCTTTGCCGAGAAGGCCCGCCAGGCGGCGGCGCGCCAGCAAAGCGCCGCGCAACGCCAGCAGGCGGGCATGGGCGACATGGCGCCCGCCACGGAGGCGACCGGCTCGTACGCGGACCTGGCCGCCCAGGACACGCAAGGCCGCAAGCTCGGCCCTGTCGTCATCTCCTTGCGCCACGTCACGAAGGTCTACCCCGCCCAGCCCAAGCGCCCGGCGCTCGCAGACCTCACCCTCGACATACGCGCGGGCGAGTTCCTGTTCCTCGTCGGGCATTCCGGCTCGGGCAAATCCACCTTCATCCGCATGCTCAACCGCGAGATAGTCCCCACCTCCGGCGAGCTGATCGTCGCGGGCGAGAACCTGCGCACGATCCGCAACTGGCGCATCCCCTACCTGCGCCGCAACGTCGGCTGCGTGTTCCAGGACTTCAAGCTGCTCCCCAACAAGACGGCGTTTGAAAACGTCGCCTTCGCGTTGGAGGTCATCGGCAAGTCGCGCCACGTCATCCAGACGCAGGTGCCCGAGGCGCTGCGCCTTGTCGGACTGGAGGAGAAGATGGGCAAGCTGCCCGACCAGCTCTCCGGCGGCGAGCAGCAGCGCGTCTCCATCGCGCGTTCCATCGTCAACCGCCCGCCGCTGCTCATATGCGACGAGCCCACGGGCAACCTCGACCCGCAGACCTCGCTCGGCATCATGCGCCTGCTCGAGCGCATCAACCGCACGGGTACTACGGTCCTCGTGGCCACGCACGACCGCGAGATGGTCGACCAGATGCGCCGGCGCGTGCTCGCCTTGGAAAACGGCGTGCTCGTGCGCGATCAGAAGAAGGGGGTCTACGGCTACGATGTCTAAGATTCTCTATTTCCTCAAGGAGTCCATCGTCAGCTCGCGCCGCAACCTCGGCACGACCATCGGCGGTATAGTCACGATCTTCCTCGCGCTGCTCATGGTCGGCCTGGCCATCATGATGTCGATCATGATCGGCAACGTCGCCACCTCG
>CAVFDV010000008.1:3296-23613 GCA_963621315.1 Oscillibacter sp. MSJ-31 | reverse complement strand
GGCTACTTCGATATGATGGCCTACGATGCCTTCAACAACGGCACGATGACCGACCACGTGCCCGACGACGCCGAGCTGGAGGCCGGGTTTGCGACGATTCCGGCTGTCGAGGGCGTGCAGGCGGCAGGCGGTCTGGAACTGTAAGCGGTTTTTCTATGCGGGCAAGGAGGCGCGCGAGGTGGCGGGCATGCTTTCCGTGGTGGCGACGCCCATCGGCAATCTGGGCGACATGACGCCGAGGGCGCTCGAGGCGCTCGCGGCGGCCGATGTGGTATGCGCCGAGGACACGCGCGTCACCGGGCGCCTGCTCGCGCACTTCGGCGTGGACACGAGGCTCGAGCGTTGCGACGAGAACGTCATCTCGCGGCGCGCGCCCGCCCTCGTCGAGCGCATGCGCGCAGGCGAGCACATCGCCTTTTGCAGCGACGCGGGCATGCCCGGGGTAAGCGACCCGGGCATGCGCCTCGTGGACGCGGCGCGTGCGGCCGGCGTCGCCGTCGAGGTGCTGCCGGGTGCCTGCGCGCTCACCACGGCGCTCGTGGCGGCGGGTTTCGGCGGCACGGCGTTTTACTTCGGCGGCTTTTTGCCGCGCAAGGAGACGGCGCGGCGCGCGGCGCTCTTCTCCTTGGCCGAGCTGCCCGCGACGCTCGTGTTCTACGAGTCGCCGCACCGCGCGGCGGCCGCCGTGGCCTCCATGGTGCAGGTCTTCGGCGAGCAGCGCCCGGTGGCCATGTGCCGCGAGCTGACCAAATTGCACGAGGAGGTGGCCCGTTGCAGCGCGCGCGAGCTGGCCGCCGACCTCGCGGCGCGCCCCAACTTGAAGGGCGAGGTGGTGCTGGTCGTCGCCCCGCCGTCGGCGAGCGGCGCGAGAGGTGCGCTGCAGGAGGCGGCCCTCGACGAGCGCATCACCCACGGGCTGGCCATGGGCAAGAGCAAATCGGCGCTGGCCCGCGAGCTTGCCGCCGAGACGGGCGCGTCGCGCAACGACGTGTACCGCCGCGTCCTCGAGCTTTCCCATCCCCGCGTCTAGACTTGCGCGCGCGTGCGCGTAGAATCCGAGGGCGTGAAAACGCAAGGCGGCCCGCCCGCCGAAAGCCCGCGCGGCGCCCTGCCCGCTGCAGGCCGGATGCGGCGTTGCGCCGTGCCCGGTTCCGACGCGGCACGGCGCCTTGCGCGAAAAAAGGAGATGCGCGTGTACGACGAAATGGAAAGCCCCGGCCGCAACGACGAGTGCTGGTGCGGGAGCGGCCGCAAATACAAGAAATGCCACCTCGACGCCGACAGGCGCATGCAAGAGCTCTACGACGCGGGCGAGGAGATGATGCCGCGCCAGCTGCTGAAGACGCGCGCGGACATCGCGGGCATCAAGGCGTCTGCCGAGGTGAACATGGGCGCGCTCGACTACGTGGCCGCCCACATCGGGCCGGGCACCACCACGGCCGAGATCGACGAGTGGGTGTCGAAGTGGTGCGCCGGGCACGACGCGGTGCCGGCCGACCTGGATTACGAGGGCTTTCCCAAAAGCGTCTGCACGTCCATCAACGAGGTGGTCTGCCACGGCATACCCAGCCCCGACGTCGTCTTGCGCGAAGGCGACATCGTGAACGTGGACATGTCCACGATAAAGGACGGCTACTACTCCGATTCCTCGCGGATGTTTTGCATCGGGGAGGTCTCGCCGGAAGCGCGCCGCCTGGTCGATACGACCAAGCGGGGCGTCGAGGCCGGACTGGCCGCCCTACGCCCCTGGGCCCATCTGGGCGACGTCTCGGACGCGGTGCACCAGGTGGCCCTCGAGGCGGGCTTTTCCGTCGTGTCGCAATATGGCGGGCATGGTTGCGGCAACGAGTTTCACGAAGACCCCTTCGTCAGCTTCGTGGCCGAGCCCGGCACAGGGCCTGTCCTCGTGCCCGGCATGTGCTTCACCATCGAGCCCATGTTCAACGCCGGCGCCCCGGAGGTCGACATGAACGATCCCAACGGCTGGACGGTGCGCACGGCGGACGGCTCCTTGACGGCCCAATGGGAGGTGCAGGTGCTCGTCACCGACGACGGCTACGAGCTGCTCAGCTGGTAGCCCCGGCCCGGCGCCCTTCGCCCGGCGTGCGCCGTTTCCCATCTCGGCGCGTGCCGCCTGTCGCCTGCCGCCCGGTACTTGTCGCCCGGCGCCTGCCGCCCGCGCCGCCCCTTTCACCGCAGCCCCCGTCCGCGCCGCTCTGCTTTCCCCCGCGCGTTTTCCGCTCGCCAAGAGTTCACCTGCCCGAAACGAAGCGCCGCGCGCGCCCCTCCTAGAATGCGCTGCATCACCCGGACAGGAAAGGGGCGTGCAGCACATGGACGTGTTCGCGAGCATCGTCGACCAGATAGACAGCTTCGTGTGGGGGTGGGCCATGATCGCCCTGCTGCTCTTCACCCACCTGTTCATGACCGTGCGCACGAAGTTCATCCAGCGCAAGCTTTTCACCGGCATCAAGATGTCGGTGACGGCAGACCCCGACGAAGAGGAGAAGGCCGAAGGCGACGTGAGCCAGTTCGGCGCCCTGACCTCGGCGCTTGCCGCCACCATCGGCACGGGCAACATCGTCGGCGTGGCCACCGGGCTGTTCATGGGCGGGCCGGGCGCGGTCTTTTGGATGTGGATCACCGGCATCGTCGGCATCGCCACGAAGTACGCCGAGACGCTGATCAGCGTGAAGTACCGGGTGAAGGACCACCGCGGCGAGATGCTCGGCGGCGCGATGTACGCCTTGGAGCGCGGGTTGAAGAACCGCACGGCGGGCAAGGTGCTGGCCGTGCTCTTCGCCGTCTTCACCTTCATCGCCAGCTTCGGCATCGGCGGATCGGTGCAGTCCAACTCGCTCACCGGCGTGGTCACGGCCTACATCGACGCCGACGAGACGGCGATGTTTGGGGTGAAGTGCATGTTCGGCGTCATCCTCGTCGTGCTCGTGGGCGTCGTCATCATCGGCGGCATACGCTCCATCACCCGCGTGACCGAAAAGCTCGTGCCCGTCATGGCGTTGCTGTACGCGGCGGGCTGCATCGTCATCATCTGCATGAACGGGCAGTTCGTGGGCGAGGCCATCGGCCTGATCTGCACCTGCGCCTTCACCGGGCAGGCGGCGTTTGGCGGCGCGGTGGGGCAGTCCGTGGCCCTCGCGCTGCAGTTCGGCTTCAAGCGCGGCCTGTTCTCCAACGAGTCCGGTTTGGGCTCGGCGCCGCTCGTCGCCGCGTCTGCCACGACGAAAAACCCCGCGCGCCAGGCGCTCGTCTCCATGACCGGCACTTTTTGGGACACGGTCGTGATCTGCGCCATCACGGGCATCATGCTCGTCTCGACGATGCTGGCAAACCCGAGCATCCAGGCGGGGATTCTCGCGGGCGACATCACGGCGGCCGCGCAGCTGACGACGGCGGCCTTCGACTCGATCCCCGTGCTCGGCCCGATCGTGCTGGCCGTCGGGATGGTGCTTTTCGCCTACTCGACGATCCTCGGCTGGTCGCACTACGGCAACCGCGCCGTGGCCTATCTGTTCGGCAGGCGCGGCATACGCCCCTACCAGGTCGTCTTCCTGCTCTTCGTCTTTTGGGGCTGCATCGGTGGCGGCGACCTCGTGTGGAACATCTCCGACATCTTCAATGCGCTCATGGCCGTGCCCAACTGCATCGCCGTCATCGTGTTGTCGGGCGTGATCGCGCGCGAGACGCAGCACTACGTCTACGACGGGCATCTCGACGAGGCCGACGAGACGCCCATACCGCAATACGACGCGAAGTAGCGCGGCGCGAGGCAGGGCAAAGGCGCTGCGGGTAACGGCGCTGGCGGATGCAGGCCGGCGAGGGTCTGCGGTGGCGAGACGGCGGTTGGCAATAGCGGCCGGCAACGGCGGCTGTGCAAGCAGACGGCCTTGTGCGCCCTCGGACGGTGGGCAGCAGCGGCGGTGGGCGCAGCGTCCCCCGCAGCCGCCGGGTCGGTTGCCAACTCCCGTAGTGAAAACGCGCCAACTTCCGTAGTGAAAACCCGCCAACTCCGGTAGTGAAAACGCGCCAACTCCGGTAGTGAAAACGCGCCAACTCCCGTAGTGAAAACCCGCCAACTCCCGTAGTAGAATGCAAAAGACAAGGTGGAAACCGTCTTTTACACAAAGGGAGAACAGCTATGCGGAGCTACCGTCCAAGGGTCTATGACGACATCCTTTCGTTCCGCCTTTCCTCGAAAGGCGCCGTGCTCGTGGAGGGCCCGAAATGGTGCGGCAAGACGACTACCGCGAAGCAGGCGGCGAAAAGCGCCGTCTACCTGCAAGACCCGGCAACGCGGGAGCGCAACCTGCTGCTTGCCCAGACAGACCCCGCGGCAATCCTTTCCGGCGAGGTCCCGCGCCTGATCGACGAGTGGCAAGACGCCCCCGTCCTGTGGGATGCCGTGCGCCATGAAGTCGACATGCGCGACGAGTTCGGGCAGTTCGTCTTGACCGGCTCTGTCGTCTTGCCGGATATGCAGGAAGTGCGGCACTCGGGGACGGGGCGCATCTCCCGCATGCGCATGCGGACCATGTCTTCCATGGAATCGGGGGACTCGGACGGCGCCGTCTCGCTTTCCTCCCTTTTCGCCGGCGAGGAGATTCCGATCGCCGATTGCGAGAGCGATTTGGAAAAGGCCGCCTTTCTCGTGTGCCGCGGCGGATGGCCCACGGCTTTGCGCGGGTCGCAGCGCGTCGCCTTGCAGCAGGCACGCGACTACGTGGACGCGGTCGCGGAGACGGATATATCGCGGGTGGACGGGGTCGCCCGCTCCCCGCATAGCGCGCGCCTGCTCATGCGCTCCTTTTCTCGCATGGTCTCCTCCCAGGGCAGCAGCGAGAGCATGCGCGCCGACCTTTTGCAAGCGGGGGTGAACATGGGGGAGAAGACCTTCGGCGAGTACCTCGGCGCCTTGCGCCGCCTTTTCGTGGTGGAAGACCTCGCCGCATGGAACCCCAACTTGCGCTCCAAGACGGCCATACGCACGTCTCCCACGCGCCATTTCACCGACCCGTCCATCGCCGCGGCCTCCCTCGGGGCCGACCCTTCCGGGCTGCTCGACGACATGGAGAGCTTCGGCCTGCTTTTCGAGAGCCTGTGCGTCCGCGACCTGCGCGTCTACGCCGATGCGCTCGACGGCGAGCTGTTTCACTACAGGGACAAATCGGGGCTTGAATGCGATGCCGTCTTGCGCCTGCGCGACGGGCGCTATGCGCTGGTCGAGGTGAAGCTGGGCGGCAAGGCGGCATGCGACCAGGCTGCCGCCAACTTGAAGAAGCTCGCGGGGCGCATAGATGTGGACAAGATGCGCGCGCCGTCCTTTCTCATGGTCTTGACGGGCACGGGCACCTACAGCTACCGGCGCGACGACGGCGTGCTCTGCGTGCCGTACTGCGTCTTGGGCGTCTAGCCCGCGCGCCCCGCCCCGCCGCATCAACACCTCGCGCCGACGCTCGCACCCAAACGGGAGAGAGCGGGCGGGCGGGGGCGGTTTTGCGCTAGAATCCTGTGCACGACATGCCCTGCCGCGACGATGCGCGGGGCGCTTTCGGAAAGGACTTTCACCATGGCAGAAGAGACCCACTTCCGCATCGAGGCATCCGCCGACACCGCCTGCGGCGTCTACGCGAACGCGTCCATCGTGTCCACGACCGGCGCGGAAAGCCGCATCGACTTCCTCTACGTGGACCGCGTGAACAAGAAAGGCGACGAGCTGCCCGCGCATCTCGTGGCCCGCGTCATCATGCCCACGACCGAGCTGTCCAACCTCTCCGAGACTTTGACGAAGCACATTTCCAAGCACCTGGAAAAGGGGATGCAGTAGCACCGCGGCCTTTTTCGGGGAAGCATCCGGCCCAAGCGCGCCCCTCGAAGCGGCGCGCCGCGCCCGCCCGCGATGCGCTTTGGAGACGAGAGCTTTGCAAAGTGAGAGAAGATGTCTGAGGAAAAGCCGAATTACAAACATACGATGAACCTGCCGCGCACCTCCTTCAAGATGAAGGCGGGGCTGGCGCAGCACGAGCCCGAGCGCCTGAAGCGCTGGGAAGAGCTCGACCTCTACCACAAGGTCTTGGAGCACAACGCCGGCGGCGAGCCTTTCGTCTTGCACGACGGGCCGCCGTATGCCAACGGGCCGATCCACATCGGGCACGCGCTGAACAAGATATTGAAGGACATCATCGTGAAGTACCGCAGCATGCGCGGCTACTTCGCGCCCTACGTGCCCGGATGGGACTGCCACGGCCTGCCCATCGAGAACAAGGTGGAAAACGAGTTGGGCCCGGACAAGATGGCCAAGATCGACACCCCGACGTTTCGGCGCATCTGCCGCGAGTACGCCGAAAAGCAGCTCGACGGCCAGCGCAACGGCTTCAAGCGCCTGGGCGTGTGCGGCGAGTGGGACGACCCCTACCTCACCTTCACCCCCGAATACGAGGCGGGCAACATCGAGGTCTTCAAGCGCCTGTATCTGGGCGGCGCGATCTACCGCGGGCGCAAGCCCATCCACTGGTGCACGCATTGCCACACGGCGCTGGCCGAGGCCGAGCTGGAGTATTCCGACGAGGTCAGCCCCGCCATCTACGTGCGCTTCGAGCTGGAAGGCGCGCCGGCGGGGCTGGAGGCCTTCGCGGGCAAGACAGACGTCGCCATCTGGACGACGACGCCGTGGACGCTGCCCGCCAACCAGGCCGTGATCTTGAAGCCGCAGGCCGGCTACATCGCCGTCGAGCACGACGGACGTGCGACGATCTTCGCAGAGGCGCTGGCCGAGAGATGCTGCGAGAAGTTCGGCTGGGACTATGCGCCGGTGAAAGACGGCTTCGGCACCACCTGGCGGCGCACGGGCGAGGAGCTGGCCGGCAACGTCTACAAGCAGCCCGTGTTCGGCGCAAGCGGCCAGACGGGGCGCTTCATCTACGCCGACTATGTCACGCTCGACGACGGCACGGGCATCGTGCACGCGGCGCCCGGACATGGCGCGGACGACTACCTGGCCGGCCGCGAGTTCGGCATCGACGTGGTCATGCCCGTCGACGACGCGGGGCGCTTCTACGAAGGCGACGGCCCGGGCAGCGGCGGGCCTTTCTCCGGGCTGGAGGTGCACGAGGCCAATCCGCGCATCATCGAGTGGCTGGACGCGCGCGGCGCTTTGCTGCTCCACGAGGACATCAGCCACAGCTACCCGCATTGCTGGCGCTGCAAGGAGCCGGTCATCTTCCGCGCGACCACTCAATGGTTCGTCTCGATGGACGCGACCGGCCTGCGCGAGACGGCCCTGGACGCCATCGAGCACAAGGTGCGCTTCGTGCCCGAGTGGGCCAGCCGCCGCATCGGGTCGATGGTGGCCGACCGCCCCGACTGGTGCATTAGCCGCCAGCGCTATTGGGGCGTGCCCATCCCCGTGTTCACCTGCGCGGATTGCGGCGAGGTCGTGGCCTGCGAGGAGAGCTTCGACGCCGTCATCGCGCTGTTTAGAGAAAAAGGCGCCGACGCCTGGTACACGACAGACGCGGCCGACATTCTGCCGGCCGGCGTCGTGTGCCCGAAATGCGGCGGGCGGCACCTGGACAAGGGCTCTGACGTGCTCGACGTGTGGTGGGAAAGCGGCGTGTCGCATACGAGCGTCTGCGAGGCCCGGCCCCACCTGCACCGCCCGGCCGACCTCTATCTGGAGGGCTCCGACCAGCACCGCGGGTGGTTCCAAAGCTCGCTGCTCACGAGCGTGGGCGCCTATGGCGAGGCGCCGTACAAGGCCGTCATGAGCTGCGGCTTCACCGTGGACGAGAACGGCCGCAAGATGTCGAAGTCGCTCGGCAACGTCATAGACCCCAACGTCGTGTGCAAGGAGCTGGGCGCCGACGTCTTGCGCCTGTGGGTGGCGTCGGTGGACTACAGCCACGACGTGTCGGTGAGCGACGAGATATTGAAGCGCAGCTCCGAGGCCTACCGCCGCATGCGCAACACCTTCCGCTACCTGCTGGGCAGCCTCGACGACTTCGGCGCGGACGACTTCGTGGGCGAGGGCGCGCTGCTCGAGTTCGACGCGTGGGCGCTCGCGCGTCTGCAGCGCCTCGTGGCCGACGTGACGCGCGCCTACGAGGAGTACCGCTTCCACGCGGTCTACCGCATGTGGTACGACTTCATCTCCTCCACTTCCGCCGTCTACTTCGAGGCGGTGAAAGACCGGCTCTATTCCGACGCGCCCGACAGCGCCGGGCGGCGCAGCGCGCAGACGGTGCTGGCCAACATGCTCGGGGCCATGGTGCGCCAGCTCGCGCCCGTGCTCACCTTCACCTGCGACGAGGTGTGGGAGAAATACCCCGAAGGCCTGCGCGGGGCGGATTTCCCCGTGTCCGTGCAGCTGGCCGGGTGGTTCGGGGCAGACGACTTCACCCCGCGCGTGGACGAGGAGCGCGCGGCGCGGCTTGTGGAGGACTACGAGGTCGTCATGGCCGCGCGCGACGCAGTGATGGCCGCCGTCGAGGAAAAGCGCGCCGAGGGCGTCTCGAAAAGCCAGGAGCTTGCGGCGCGCGTCATGTGCGCGCCGGACAAGGCCGCCGTGCTCGAGGCGCGCGGGGCCGCGACGCTTGCCGAGGTCTTCATCGTGGCCGGCGTCGAGGTTGTGGCCGACGCGGGGGCGGCAGATGCGCCGGTTGCCGAAGTCGCGCCGGCGCCGGGCGAGAAGTGCCCGCGCTGCTGGAACTGGCGCGAGCTGGGCGACGACGGGCTGTGCGCGCGCTGCCACGATGTGGTGCAGGCCCTTGACGCGTAGGAAGTCGCTCATAACGCTTGCGGCGATCGCCGCCGCCGTGGTCGCGCTCGACGCTTTGGCCAAGGTGTGGGCGGTCGCCGTCTTGGCGCCCGTGGACGGCCGGACCGTGCGCATCGACGCCGGCCCGCTCGACTTCGTCCTCGTCCACAACACGGGCGCGGCCTTCGGCATCGGCGCGGACGCCACCTGGGTCTTCGTCGTCGTCACCGCCGTCATCGTGGCGGCGGCGCTTGCCTGGATCTGCAAGGGCGCCTGCCGCTCGCCGCTTTCGGTCGTGGCGCTCTCCTTGCTCGTGGGCGGCGGCATCGGCAACTTCATCGACCGCGTCGCGCTGGGCTACGTCGTCGACTTCATCGAGTTCTCCTTCGTGGACTTTCCCGTCTTCAACATCGCCGACATCTGCATCACGGCAGGCGTCGTCCTCTTGCTCGTGTGGGGCTTTTTCTTCAGCGGGCGCGAGGACGAGGGGTCCTGTGCCGCGGGGCGGGGCGGGGCGTGCGGCAAGGGCGAAGCGTGCGGCGAGGATGGCGATAAGAGCGCCGAGGCCGGCGGCAAGAGCGCCGGAAACGCCGGGGGCGCCGAGGGTGCCGCAGGCGGCAAAGGCGCCGCAGCCGGCAAAGGCGGCGGAAACGCCGCGAGCGCCGGGAAGCGGGACGTTTCGTGAACGAGCGCCACAGGCATGTGGTCGCCGTCGAGGAGCAGGGCATGCGCCTCGATGCGCTCGTGGCCGGGCTGGGCATCGAGGGCATCGCGTCGCGCTCGGCGGCGGTGCGCCTGATAGAGTCGGGCCATATCGTGGTGAACGGGCAGGCCACGGCAAAGAAGCGCATCGTCGTGGCAGGCGACGAGCTGGCCATCGAGGTGCCGCCGCGCTCGGGCACGCCGCACCTGCTCGAGCCGGCCTACCACATCAAGCTCGACATACGCTTCGAAGACGAGTACCTGATCGTCTTGTCCAAGCAGGCCGGCCTCGTCGTCCACCCCGCGCGCGGCCACTACGGCGACACGCTGGCAAACGCGCTGGTCGCGCATTGCGGCGTCGACCACCTGGGCCATGTGCAGGGTGAAGACAGACCCGGCATCGTGCACCGCCTCGACCGCGACACGAGCGGGCTTATGCTCGCGGGCAAGACCGACCTGGCCGCCGCGCGCCTCCAAGACGGGATACGCCGCCGCGTCATCGACCGCCGCTATCTCGCGCTCGTGCACGGGCGCATCGCGCCGGACACGGCGAAGGTGGACGCGCCGCTTGCCCGCCATGTCACAGACCGCACGCGCATGACGGTCTCGGACGGCGCCGGCTCCAAGGGCGCGATCACCACCTTCACCGTGCTGGAACGCTTCGAGCCGGGGCGCGCCGACGACGGCTACACGCTGGTGGAATGCCATCTCTTCACGGGACGCACGCACCAGATCCGCGTGCACATGGCCTATATCAAGCACCCCGTCGTGGGAGACCCGCTCTACGGGCGCGCGGCAAACGCCAAGGCGCGCAACCGCGACGCGGCCGAGCGCGCCGAGTTGGGGCTGACCCGCCAGTTCTTGCATTCGTGGCGGCTGGCCTTCGAGCATCCCATCACCGGCGAGCAGCTGGCCTTCCAGGACCGCCTGCCGCTCGACCTGGCCTACGCGCTCGACGAGGTGGCACCGCGCAGCGAGGGGCGCACGAAGGCGGGCGAGGAGCTGCTGGGCGAGGGCACGGCGCGCCCGTAGCCGCGATGCCGCGCGAAATGCGCTGGCAAACGCGCCGGCAAATGGCTGGTAAATGCGCTGGCAAAAGAGAGCAGGGCGCGTTCACAGCAAGTGCGTCGTGTGAACCGCACTGGTGAAATGGCGACGGCAAAACCGCCTGTTATAACCGCGCTGGTAAATCTTAGTCATCCATTGGCAGATTATATGCCGTAACCTCGCTGTAATAATCGTCACCAAACGGACGCAAATACGATACCCACATGCCACTCAACCCCGCCTATACTGCATGGTGTTCAAGGAAAGAAGGCCGCATGCACCGGCGGCCTTGACGAAAAGGAGATGGTTGAGATGGCACACGAGATCATGACCTACGCGAACCCCTTCCGCGCGATCGACGAGTTTGAAAAGCACCTGTTCGGGACGCCGTTTGCCAGCTACGACACCAAGGGCGTCGGGCTGTTTCGCACCGACATCAAGGAAGACGCCGCCGGCAACAAGTACACGTTGCAGGCCGACCTGCCGGGCTTCAAGAAAGACGACATCAAGCTCGACGTCGACGGCGACGTGCTGACGATCTCGGCCGAGCGTAAAAGCGAGTCCGAGGAAGGCGACGAGCAGGGCGGCTACATCCGCCGCGAGCGCAGCTACGGCAGCTACTCGCGCCAGTTCGACATCAGCGCGATCGACCCCGAGAAGATCGCGGCCTCCTACGAGGACGGCGTGCTCACGCTGGACATGCCCAAGAAAGAGGAGCTTGTCCCCAAGAAGCACCAGATCTCGATCCAGTAAACCCGCGGCCCGGCGCGCCGCCCCACACACGGCGCGCGGCCGAATCTCTTTCCTCCCAAATGGCCCGTTTCGGGAAAGGCGCCGCCCGCATGGCAGCCTCCCCTCCCGAGGCGGGCCGCTCTCGTTTCACCGCGCCAACGCCCGGCCGAGCGACCGCACCCGCGCCACGCCCCCCCCGCGTCAACGCCCGGCCGAGCGCCTCGCACCCACGCGCACGCCCCCGCGCCCCCAAGCCCGCTTCGGGGCGCGCTTTTCGCCTACGGGGCGCAACGGGGCGTAACGCCTTGTTGACCGCGCACCGCGCACGCGCGGCGATGCGCGCCGCGCGGTGTATCGTCACGTCCACTAGAATGGCGGGTGCACGACCACGGAAAGAGGCGTCATGGACGAGCAGCAGGATTTCCGCCGGGCCAACCGGCAGAGGATCGTCGAGTACCTGCGCGGCGGGTGCAAGGGCGCGGCCATGGGCGCCGTCGGCATGGAGCAGGAGCATTTCCTCCTCGACGAGGACGGCGAGCGCGTCCCCTTCACCGAAAAACACGGGCGCCTCGGGGTGAAAGACGTGCTCGAGGCCCTCTCCGAGTTCTACCCGCAAGTCTCGCGCACGCCGCAAGGCGACATCATGGGCTGCGCCAGGCCCAGCGCCGCCATCACCATCGAGCCGAGCGCCCAGATCGAGGTGAGCATCGCGCCGCTTGCCAACGTCGCCGAGATAGAGCAGGAGTACCGCAACTTCCTCTTCCGCCTCGAGCAGGTCGTGCGGCCTGCGGGCTACCGCATCGCGGCTTTCGGCTACTCGCCCGTACCCGGCCAGACGGCGGCCGAGCTGCCGCTCATCCCCAAGGACCGCTACCGCCTGATGGACGCATACTTCTCGCGCCTGCCCGGCATGCACGCCGAGCGCATGATGCGCGGCTCGTGCAGCCTGCAAGTCTCCATCGACTTCGCCGACGAGGCCGATGCCGTGCGCAAGCTGCGCCTGGCCACCCTGCTCTCGCCCGTCTTCGCGAGCATCGCCGACAACGCGCCCGTCTTCGAGGGGCGCCCCAACACCTCCCACATCAGCCACCTCGCCTTGTGGCGTGCGGTCGACCCCGCGCGCTGCGGCGTGATAGGCGGCTTGTTCGACGAGGGCTTCGGCTTCGAGCGCTACGCGGACTGGCTGCTTGCCACGCCGCCCATCTTCACCACGCATGGCGGTGCGGTGAAGGACACGGGCGACATGCCGGCGGCCGAGGCCTACGCGCAGGTGCAGATGGACGAGCGCGACGTGGAGCATCTGCTGAGCATGTTTTGGCCGGACGCGCGCCTGAAGCGCTACGTCGAGGTGCGGCCGGCCGACGCGCTGCCCATAGAGCCTGCCATGGGCTACGTCGCGTTGTTGAAGGGGCTGTTCTACGGCCAGTTCAACCTCGACATGCTCGAAGACGCGCTGGGCGTGGGCGCGGGCGGCGCCTATCCCTTCGAGGCAGGCGACGTGGAGGAGGCCGTCGCGGTGGTCGCGGCAGACGGCGACGGCGCGCGCATCTACGGCAGGGGCCTCGTCGAGTGGATCGACTACCTGTTCTCGCTCGCGTCGCAAAGCCTTTCGACCGAGCTGGACTATCTCGACGCGTTGCGCGACTTCAGGGGGGTCTGACCCGATATGGCAGAGTTCACCGACCAGGTGCGCATATGCGTGAAAAGCGGCGACGGCGGCGCGGGCTGCACTTCGTTTCGCCGCGAGGCCCACGTGCCCAAGGGCGGCCCGGACGGCGGCGATGGCGGGCGCGGCGGCGACGTCGTGGTGGTGGCGGACGCGACCGTCTCCTCGCTCGTGGACTACCGCTACAAGCACCATTTCAAGGCGCAGCGCGGCACGCACGGGCAGGGCAAGCGCATGCACGGGCGCGACGGCGACGACCTCGTGCTGAAGGTGCCGTGCGGCACGACGGTGCGCCTGCTCGACGACGACATGCAGCCCGTGGCCGAGATCGCCGACCTCGTCGCGAACGGCGAGCGCGTCGTGGTCGCGGGCGGCGGGCATGGCGGGCGCGGCAACATACATTTCGTCACGCCCACGCGGCGCGCGCCCGCGTTTTCCGAGCTGGGCGAGCCGACAGAGCCCGTGTGGATCGAGCTGGAGATGAAGCTCATGGCCGACGCGGCGCTCGTCGGCATGCCGTCGGTGGGCAAGTCGAGCCTGATCGCGTGCATGAGCGCGGCGCGCCCGAAGATCGCCGACTACCCCTTCACCACGCTCGTCCCCAACCTGGGCGTGGTGCGCGCCGGCGACGAGCGCAGCTTCGTGGTGGCCGACGTGCCGGGCCTGATCGAGGGCGCGGCCCGGGGCAAGGGGCTGGGCCACGAGTTTTTGCGCCATGTCGAGCGCACCGCGCTGATCGTGCACGTGGTGGACGCGAGCGGCGGGCTGGAAGGGCGCGACCCCGTGCGCGACTACGAGGTCATAGAGGCCGAGCTGGCCGAATACGCCGCCGAGCTTGCGGCGCGCCCGCGCATCGTCGTGGCAAACAAGGTGGACATGCCGGGCGCCGGCGAGGGAGTGGCCAAGCTGCGCGAGCGGGTGAAGGCGGATTCGCGCGCCCTGTCCGAACGCCTGGAAGACGAGGGCCTCGACATGGAGGACCCGATCCCGTTTTTCGAGGTCTCCGCCGTGACGCGCCAGGGGCTCGACGCCTTCATACGCGCGACGGCGGAGCGGGTCTTCGAGCTGCGCGCGCGCGATGCCGAGGCGGGGACAGCGGCCGACGACGGCGCGGGAGGCGAGGGGCGCGGCGGCTTTGAGCGCGTGTGGGAGCACGCGCGCCAGCAGCGCGAGCGCCACATCTCCATTGCCCGCGAGGAGGCGCATGCCTGGCGCGTGTCCGGCGTGAACGTCGAGCGCATGGTCGTCCAGACGGAGTGGGACAACGAGGAGGCCGTCGCCTTCTTGCAACGCCGGCTGGAGCGCGCGGGCGTGGAGCGCGCCCTGGAGGAGGCCGGCGCGCAGGCAGGCGACGAGGTGCGCATACGCGGCGTCGCCTTCGAGTTCGAGCCGCTAGGTCCTGGCGACGCGACGCTTGACGAGCTGTTCGCGCGCGAGTTTGCCGACGACCCGGAATAGGGCGGCCGATAGGGCGGCCTTGCGCCGTGCGCCCCGCGCCGCATGTCGTGCGGTGTGCTACGCCGGTACGCGTCGTCGCGTGCCCGCCGCCGCGCACTTTGCGATGCACACCGCCCCGCACCGTGCGGCACGCGCCGAGCGCTGCATGCCGTGCGCCCCGTGCCGCCGCATGCCGCCGATGTGGTTTCAAGGTGCGCGCGCCGTGCAATCGCCTGGGCTAAACGCTAGAATTCCCACGGTTGGACGCAGGCCTTTCCCATGTGGAAAAGAGCCAGGGAAAAAGGAGAGCTCATGGAAGTCGCCTCTTGGAAAAAGTACGTGGCGGAGTGCTTCGGCACCTTCGTCTTGACCCTCTTCGGCTGCGGGTCTGCGGCGATCGCGGGCACGGCGCTGGGCACGGTCGGCATCGCCTTCGCGTTCGGCCTGTCCATCATCGCGATGGCCTTCGTCATCGGCAACACCTCCGGCTGCCACATCAACCCCGCAGTGAGCTTCGGCCTCTTCCTCGATAGGCGCCTTTCGGCAAAAGACCTCGTCGGCTATTGGGTCTCGCAGTTCATCGGCGGCATCCTGGCCGCGCTCGTGCTGCTCTTCATCATCGACCAATGCGTGATGCTTTCCGACGTGTCGAGCACCGGCCTTGGCTGCAACGGCTACGACACCGCCTCGTCGGTGGGCGTCACCATGATCGGCGCCGTCGTCGTCGAGATCGTCTTGACCTGCGTGTTCGTGCTGTCCGTGCTCGGCTCGACCGATTGCGAGAAGACCGCGCCGTTCGCGGGCATCATCATCGGCCTCACCCTCGTGTTCGTGCACATCATGGGCATCCCCCTGACGGGCACCTCCGTCAACCCCGCCCGCAGCTTCGGCCCTGCGCTCGTCATGGCCTTCACGGGCGACTTGACCGCGCTTGCGCAGGTGTGGGTCTTCATCGTCGCGCCGCTCGTGGGCGCCGTGGCAGCCGCCGGCATCTACGCGCTCGTGCGTGCGGGCAAGGGCATGCGCGAGGACAAGGCGCCCGAGGACGGGGTGAAAGCCCCCAAGGACACCCCCAAGGACAAGAAGGCGGCCAAGGCGCCCGGCAAGAAGAAGGCGGTCTAGGCGGCGGGCATGGACGAGCGCGACCAACGCGACGGGCACGGGCAGCGCGACGAGCGCGACCAGCGCGGGCAAAACAGCCGGCACGGCCAACAAGACCAGCGCGGCCGACAAGACCAGCGCGACCAAAGCGACCGGCGAGACCAAGGCGATCGACGCGGCCAAAGCGACCAGCGCCTCGCACCGAAGGACGCTTCGGCTGAAAGCGGCCGTCTCGCCCGGCCGCCTGCTGCGGCCCCGCGCCCGCACAAGGCCGCGCCCTCCTCTTCCTCTTCCGCCTCTTCGGTGCAGGCCTCGCGCGCGCGGGAGCGGGCTGGCTCGTACACCTCGCGTTTGCGCTACAGCGAGCAACGCCGCAAACGCGAGAGGAAGACGCGCGCGCTTACCATAGGCGTCGCCGCCGCCGTCGTCGTGATCGCCGCCGTCTGCCTCGCGTTGCGCCCTGCCGCCAACGTCGGGACCGGCGGCGCGGGCGGCACCGACATCGTCTCCGGCACCGCATCCGCCTCCGGCGACACGCGCGGCCTGCCCACCCCCATCATGGCCGAGGCCGACGGCGTGAAGATGCATTGCGCCGTGAAGATGGAGGACCTGACCGAGCTGCTCTTGCACAACGCGAGCTACACCTACGCGCTGCCCTTGACCACGCAGCTGAGCGAGGCGACCAACGTCGACGTGATGGCCGCGCATGGCACGGGGCGCAAGGCATCCGAGCAGCCGACGGGCGACAGTTGGATGACCGGCGAGTTCATCCGCACCTACCGCTCGAACAGCGCGGGCGAGCAGATGAGCGCCATCGATTGCGGAGGGCCGGTGGGCGCGACGGTCTA
Organism: Oscillibacter sp. MSJ-31; assembly: GCA_963621315.1. Taxonomy (GTDB): domain Bacteria; phylum Actinomycetota; class Coriobacteriia; order Coriobacteriales; family QAMH01; genus CAVAWX01. The sequence continues at coordinate 7,307 of CAVFDV010000008.1, read as the reverse complement.
CGCGCCCGTCAGCGGCAAGGTCGTGCTCGTGAAGGAGTACCAGCTCTACGGCGAGTACCCCGATATACAGGTCCACATACGCCCCGAGGGCAGAAGCGACCTCGACTGCGTGCTCATCCACCTGACCGACGCGCAGGTGAAGGCGGGCGACACGGTGACGGCGGGCGAGACGCCCATCGCGCGCATACGCGACGTCTACGCCTACATAGGCGAGAGCATGCAGCTGAAGGCCTACACTGCCGAAGGCGACAACGGCAACCACACGCACATACAGATGAACAACGTCAACGACCCCGAGTACCACGGCCTCGACGACGTGGGGACGCAGGCGGCGCAATAGGGGCGCGCGCGTCGGCCGGATCTGGGGGGCGGCTGTGCGGGCGGCGTGCCTGCGCGGATGTGGGCGGGCGCACCCGGACGCGCCCGGGCGCGGCGATGGGATTCACGATGAGAGAGATGGAGCACATGGGCGTTTCACGCAGGGAATTCATGAGGATGGCCGCAGCAGGCGCCTTGTCGGCGGCAGCGGCCGGCGGCCTGTCCGCATGCGCGGCAAGGTCCGGCGAAGACGGCGGCACGGGCGCCGCATCCGGCGGCAACGCGGGCCGCACCGACGTCGTCGTCTCCATGAGCGCCGAAAGCGAGCCGTCGGCGGGCTTCGACCCCTTCTACGCATGGGGCTGCGGCGAGCATGTGCACGAGCCGCTCATCCAGTCCACGCTCGTGGCCACCGACACGCAGCTGAACTTCGTCAAGGACCTCGCGACGTCCTACGGGTGCAGCGACGACGGCCTGCTGTGGACTTTCGACATACGCGAGGACGCCTTCTTCACCGACGGGCAGCGCCTGACGGCACGCGACGCCGCCTTCACCTTAAACGGCATCAAGAGCTTCGCGGGCGCCCAGCTCGACTTGTCCTATCTCGACGAGGCGGTCGCGGCAAGCGACACGCGCCTCGAGCTGCGCCTGAACAAGCCTTTCAACGCGCTGCTCTACACCCTGGCCGTCGTCGGCATCGTGCCCGAACACGCCTACGACGCCGCCACCTACGGCCAAAACCCCATAGGCTCCGGGCGCTACAAGCTCGAGCGCTGGGACAAGGGGCAGCAGGCCGTGCTCGTGGCAAACCCCGGCTACTACGGGCAGGCGCCCAAGATGGAGCGCGTGACCGTCTTGTTCATGGGCGAGGAGGCCTCGCTTGCCGCCGCGCAATCGGGCAGCGTCGATGTGGCCTACACGGCTCCGGACTATGCGGCCCGCACCCCGTCCGGCTTCGGGCTTTTGCGTTGCGCGACGGTGGACAGCCGGGGCATCTCGCTGCCCTGCGTCGCGGCGGGCGCCACGCGCGAGAGCGGCGGGCAAAGCTATGCGGCGGGCAACGACGCGACCTGCCACATGGAGCTGCGCCGCGCCATCAATCTCGCGCTCGACCGCGAGCGCCTCGTGCAAAACACCCTCTCCGGCTACGGGTCGGTGGCCTGGAGCGTGTGCGACGGGCTGGCCTGGGCAAGCGAGGACATGCGTGTGGAGCGCGATCCGGACGCGGCGGCGTGTCTCCTTTCGGAGGCGGGCTGGCAAAAGGGCGCCGACGGCGTGTGGGCGCTCGGGCCTCAGCGCGCGGCCTTCACCTTGATGTATCCCGCAAGCGATTCCTCGCGCCAGGCCATGGCGCACGAGTTCGCGAACCAGATGCGCGAGTTCGGCGTGGAAGTCGCGGTGGAGGGCTCGTCGTGGAGCACGGACGCGGCCGGCCTCTACGCGCACCAGTACAGCGATCCCATCGTGTGGGGCTGGGGCGCGAACAGCCCCGTGCAGCTCTACGATTTGAGCTATAGCGCAAGCGAGGGCAACTACGCCTGCTACGAGGACGCCGCCGTCGACGCGCACCTGGACGCGGCGCTTGCCAAGTCCGAGGTGGCCGACTCCTTCGAGGAGTACGAGCGCGCGCAATGGGACGGTGCCGCCGGCGTCGCGCCGCAGGGCGGGGCGTCGTGGGTGTGGCTTGCCAACGTCGAGCATCTCTATTTCAAACGCGACGGCCTCGACGTGGCCGAGCAAAAGCCGCACCCCCACGGGCACGGCTGGTCGCTCGTGAACAACGTGGACATGTGGAGCTGGTAGGAGCGTGCGCCGCGCCGTCTTCTACGTCGTGCGGGTCGTCCTGCTCTTGCTCGCGGTCTCCGCGCTCGTTTTCGCGCTCGTGGGCGTCTCGCCCATAGACCCCGTGCAGGCAAACGTGGGGCAAAGCGCCTACGCGGGCCTGTCCGCCGAGAAAAAGGCGCAGCTTGCCGCATGGTGGGGCGCCGACGTGCCGGTGTGGGAGCGCTACCTCTCCTGGCTGGGGTCGGCCTTGCACGGCGATTTCGGCGTCTCGCTTCGCTTCAACGCGCCCGTGGCCGAGGTGCTGGCGCAACGCGCGGGCACCACCTTGCTGCTCATGTCCGTGGCCTGGCTGGCAAGCGGCGTGCTCGGTTTTGCCTTGGGGGCGCTGGCCGGCGCGCGGGCGGGCACGGCGCTCGACCGTGCGGTGCGCGGCGCGTGCCTCGTGCTGGCCTCGACGCCCTCGTTTTGGCTGGGGCTGCTCGTGCTCTACGTGTTCGCCGTGTGGCTCGGGTGGTTTCCCATCGGGTTTTCGACGCCCGTCGGAGCGGACGCGGCGCAGGTCTCGGCAGGCGACGTGCTGCGCCATCTCGCCTTGCCCGCCCTCACCTTGAGCATCGTCGGCATCCCCAACATCGCCTTGCACACGCGCGAGAAGATGGCCGACGCGTGCGCGGGCGCGTACATGCGTTTCGCGCGGGCGCGGGGGATGGGTTCTTTGGCTGCGGCGCGCCGCCACGGCCTGCGCAACGTCGCCTTGCCCGCGACCACGCTCCAGTTCGCCTCCGTAGGCGAGCTGTTCGGCGGCTCCGTCTTGGTCGAGCAGGTCTTCTCCTATCCCGGGCTGGGGCAGGCGGCGGTCACGGCGGCGACGGGCGGGGACGCCGCGCTGCTCGTCGGGATAGCCGTCGTCTCGGCGCTGGTGGTCTTTTGCGGCAACGCCTGCGCCGACGTGCTCTACCGCGTGATAGACCCTCGCATCAAGGCGCGGGGCAGGGGGCATGGTGAAACGGGCGGCCGCGAAAGCGGGGCGGCCATATGAACGCGCCCGCGCAGACCGTCTTCCACATGCCGCGCCGCGCGCGCGGGCGCAGCAGGCGCGCCGCCCTTCTCACCTGCGTTTTCTGCCTGGCGGCTCTTGCGCTCGTCGTCGTTTGCGGAGTCGTGCTCGCCCCCGAAAGCGCGGCCACGGACCTCGCGGCGAAGAACCTGCCGCCAACGCCGGTGCATCCCTTCGGCACCGACCAGCTGGGGCGCGACATGCTCGTGCGCACCCTGGCAGGCCTGTCCACGAGCATCGGCATCGGGTGCGTGGCGGCGCTCGCCTCGGCGCTCGTGGCGCTCGTGCTGGGGTGCGCGAGCGCGCTTGGCGGGCGGCGCGTGGACGCGGCCGTCACCTGGCTTGTGGACCTCGCGACGGCGCTGCCCCACATCGTCTTGCTCATACTCGTCTCGTTTGCGCTGGGGAAGGGCTTCACGGGTGTGGTCGTCGGCATCGCGCTCACGCATTGGCCGGGCTTGTGCCGCGTGGTGCGCGCCGAGGTCTTGCAGGCGCGCGTAAGCCGCCCCGTCGCGATCGCCGGGCAGCTGGGATGCTCGCGTGTGCGCATCGCCATATGCCATATCCTGCCCGCCGTCATGCCCCAGTTCCTCACGGGCCTCGTGCTGCTCTTTCCCCATGCGATCTTGCACGAGGCCGCCATCACCTTCCTCGGCTTCGGGCTGCCCGTCGAGACCGCCGCCATCGGCATCATCTTGAGCGATTCCATGGGCTATCTGTCGGCGGGCATGTGGTGGCTCGCGCTTTTCCCGGGCGCGGCGCTCGTGGCGGCTGCCTTGCTCTTCACGGGCGCGGCTTTCGGCTTGCGCCGCGTGCTCGGCACGGGCACGGCGGGGAGGCGGGCATGAGGG
>CAVFDV010000008.1:0-3286 GCA_963621315.1 Oscillibacter sp. MSJ-31 | reverse complement strand
GCGGGGAAGCTGCATAGCGGCGTTCGCGCGTTTGCCGCCGCTCGTCGCGGGGCTGTGGCGGCAGGCCCGCCCGCGCGGGAAAGCTTTGGGGGGACTTTCGGGGAGGCCTTTGGGGGCGCCTTCGGAAAGGTGCCCGTGGAGGCCCCTGCAGGGGCGCCTGGAGGGGCGCCCGTGGAGACGCATAGCGACGACCACGCCGGCGAGCGCTTTCACCACCACCACTCGCATGCGCCGGGTTCGCGCCATGTGGCAGGGCACCATCTCCTGCAGGTGGAACACCTGCTCGTCGAGTTTTCAGGGGTGGGAAAAGAGGAGCCGTCGCGCCCTATCGACGATTTGAGCATCTCCGTGCACGTGGGCGAGATCGTCGCCCTGGTCGGCCCTTCGGGCGCGGGCAAGACCCTGCTGGCCGACGCGCTGCTGGGCATGTACGCGCCCGACGCTCTCGTGCGCGGGACCATCTTCTACGACGGCGCCGCGCAGACGGCGGAGTCCCTGCGGCGCCTGCGCGGGCGCGAGATAGCCCTCGTGCCGCAAGGCGTCTCCTCGCTCGACCCGCTCATGCGCGTGGGAAAGCAGGTGGGCGGCGACAAGGCAAGGCGCGCCCGGCTTTTCGCCCGCTACCGCCTCGATGCAGGCGTCGAGCGCCTCTACCCCTTCGAGCTGTCGGGCGGCATGGCGCGCCGCGTGCTGCTGATCTGCGCGCTCATGTCCGACCCGCGCCTGCTCATCGCCGACGAGCCGACCACGGGTCTCGACCTCGGGCTTGCGGTGCGCGCGATGGACGACTTCCGCGCGTTTGCCGATGGCGGGGGCAGCGTCTTGCTCATCACCCACGACATCGAGCTTGCCCTGCGCGTGGCAGACCGCATCGCCATATTCGCGGGCGGCACCGTCGTGGAGGAGACCGACGTGGCAGGCTTCGCCTCGCCGGACACGCTCGCGCACCCCTTCTCGCGCCGTCTGTGGTACGCGCTGCCGGCGCATGGCTTTCGCGACGTCGCCTGCGGGGAAGGGGATGCGGCCGCGGGGTCGGGCGGAAAAGCGGGACTTGCGGGGTGTCCGGGTGCCGATGAAGGGGAGGGCGCGCCGTCTGCGGGGGCGCGACCTGGTGATGAGGGGATTCCCGCGAAAGATGCGCCTGCGGAAACCTTCGTCGGCGGGAAGGAAGTGCGGCCCGATGGCGAAGAGGCGGCTGCGAAAACGCCCGCCGGCGGGAAGGGGGCGCGGGAATGAGCGTGCTTGCCGCCGACAACCTGGGCTTTTCGTGGGACGCGGGCGCGCCCGTGGTCGAGGGCTTCTCGCTTCGCGTGGAAAGCGGCGAGCGCGTCGCGCTGGCAGGTCCTTCCGGATGTGGCAAGAGCACGGTGTGCCAGCTGCTTTGCGGCTACGTGCGCCCGCAGACGGGAATCGTTTCCGTCGACGGCGCCGCCGCACGCGCGCGACGTGGCGTCCCGAACCCCGTGCAGCTCGTCTGGCAGCACCCCGAGCAGGCGCTCGACCCCCACATGCGCGTGGGCGCCTCGATTGCCGAGGCAGGGCCTGCAGACGAGGAGGTGCGCGCCGCCTTGCGCATCGAGGACGGATGGCTCTCGCGCTACCCGCACGAGCTGTCGGGCGGCCAGCTCCAGCGCTGCTGCATCGCCCGCGCCCTGGCCGCGCGCCCGCGCTTCATCGTGGCCGACGAAATCTCGACCATGCTCGACGCGCTCACCCAGCAGCAGGTGTGGAGTTTCCTTCTCGGGTATTGCGCCCGCCACGAGACGGGGCTTGTGCTCGTTACGCACTCGGACGCCTTGCGCGCGCGTATCGCGACGCGCACCGTCTGGCTGGACGGGCGCGCGGGCTAAAGACCAGGTTGGGCGGACCTGTGTGGACGGGCCTGCGCGCCGCCCTCTATGCCGCCTGCTTCACCGTGCCCTATGCCGCCTGTTTCACCATATCGCGCCGCACCCGCTTCACCACATGCCGCGCCGCCCGTTTCAACGTCTTGCGCCATCTGGCGCTACATCCGCGCCGCGCCGCGCTACGCCTATTTATCCACGCGCACGGCGACCACGGCAAAGCGTTCCTCGGACGTGCCATACGAGCAGGTGGACAGCGTGAGCAGCTCGTGCCCGTAGCTTGCCTCGACCGTGGGCGCGAACATCGACTTGTCCACCACCGTGTTCACGAAGTCCTGGTACTCCTGCGCGTTCAGGTTGCCCACGTGGTCCCAGTAGTGGTAGTAGGTGTCGCCGCGCGAGAGGTCGGTGTGGAAGGCCGCGATGGGCTTGTAGGTGCCCTCGCCTTGCGTGGTGGTGAAGCTGATCTCGTGCGTGTTGAAGAAGTCCTCGTCCTCGAAGTCCAGAAGCGTCGCGAACATCGAGCCGCTGCGCATGTGGTGCCCGTAGATGATGGTCGAGTTGCCGCCCGGCACGACGCAGCCCTCGCCCACGAAGGGCGTGCCCGCCGACGAGTACTCGCGGTCGAAGTTGCGGTGCAGGTAGTACTCGGGGTCGTCGGGGGTGAACATGACGGGGTAGTCGATGTTCGTGTCGGCGACGTAGACCCAGCCCACCGCGTCGGGGTTGAGCGCCTGCAACGCCCCGATGTCGCGCCCGCTTTGCGTGCGCAGCTCCTCGTAGGCGACGTCGACCTCGTGGTAGTCGAGCAAGATCTTCGCGATGATGCCGGCGCACACGACCATGATGATGATGCACACGATCATGATGAACAGGGAGAGGCGCCCCTTCTTTTTGCGGGGCGGCTCGGGCGGCTCCGTGTAGGTGCGGACGTAGGCCGGCGAGGGCGCGTAGGCGGGGACGGGCGCCTGCACGGGCATCTGTGCGGGGGTCTGCAGTGCGGGGGCTTGCGCCTGTTGCGGCATCTGGGATGCGGGGATTTGCCCCTGCTGCGCCGCCTGGGACACGGGCGCCTGCCCCTGCCGCGCCGCCTGGGGCGAAGGCGCCTGGGCGGGCATTTGCGGTGAAGGTGCCTGCACGGGCGTCTGCGGCGCCCCTTGCCATTGTCGGTTGTCGTGCTTCATCTTGCTCCTCACGCCCGGCGCGTGTAAAATCCTAGGAAGGATGCCCCGCTACGCCCGGGCAGCATTCTTGTCTAGAGCCGGGGTTTAGCCGCTAGCACAACCTCGGCTCCTTCCTTTCCTGCCGTTCGCTACCTTTTCCAAATCTCCAGCACGAGGCCGGCAAATCCGATGAACACCGACAAAATCTCGCAAACGATCACGATTTCTTGAGCGCCCATAAGCCGCTCCTTTCTCTCGAAGGGAGCTGCCCGGCCGGAT
>CAVFDV010000007.1:0-26136 GCA_963621315.1 Oscillibacter sp. MSJ-31 | reverse complement strand
TGGCAGATGAACGGCTTCACCGACGCGGTGCCCACCAACAAGATGGACGCCGTCGTGCAGTCCACGCTGCCCGGCTTCGAGAAGCCGGAACCCGAGCCGCTCCAACCGAGCTTGTTCGACCTGTTCGACGAGCCGCTCTTTGAGGAAGAACCCGAGGCGGAGGAACCGGCCGAGACCGTGCCCCGCTGCATCATCTACAACTGGCAGGAAGGCGAGCCGTTCGAGTTCGCGTCACTGAAAGGCAAGGCGACGACCATGGGAAAAATGTTCTACGCGGTTATCGGCAACCCGCCGTATCAGATGGAATCAAGAGGCGAGAACAACAGTGACACTCCCATCTATCACTGTTTTTACGACGCTTCATTTGAGGTTGCCGACAGGGTTGAGCTGATTTCGCCGGCTCGTTTTCTGTTTAATGCAGGTGGCACTCCCGCTTCCTGGAATGAAAAGATGCTAAAGGATGAGCACAACAAAGTGCTCCGTTATGAGCCCAAGTCGAATTTAGTGTTTGCTAATACCGACATTAAGGGCGGAGTAGCAATTCTTTACAGGGATTCGCAAAAGAAGCTTGGGCCAATAGGTACGTTCACTGCATTCGAAGAGCTTACTTCTATCGTGAAAAAGGTTCAGGCTTTTGAAGAAGACAGCTTGAGCACAATAGTCACTAATCGTGGTTTGTATCGTTATTCTGATTTGGCTTATGCTGAAGAGCCAGAAACGATGAAAAAGACAGCAGATCCACGTATTGCTCCAAGTTCGTTTGACAGAATGCCGAATTTGTTTACTTCCGAAAAGCCAAATGACGGCAATGAATATATCGAGATTCTAGGCCGCGAAAACGGGAATCGTATTTATAAATGGTTCAGGAAAGATTACGTAAAGAAGACCACGAATCTTGAGCGATATAAGGTAATCGTTCCAAAGGCTAACGGAAGTGGGGCTTTAGGGGAGGTTCTTTCAACGCCTTTGATAGGCAAGCCTTTGATAGGCAAGCCTTTGATAGGCTTCACTGAAACTTATATATCAATTGGCGAAGTTGATACGCTTACTGAGGCGAATGCGATTCTCAAGTACATAAACGGCAAATTTGCGAGGGCTATGTTGGGCGTATTGAAGGTTACTCAAAACAATGCAAAGCCAACATGGAAGTACGTTCCTCTCCAGGATTTCACCCCTGCATCTGACATCGACTGGTCGCAGTCTGTGGCGGACATCGACAAGCAGCTCTATGCCAAGTACGGGCTCGACGACGCCGAGATCGAGTTCATCGAGACGCACGTGAAGGAGATGGACTAGCCATGGCCTTCACAGATATCACGGGCAAAGTAAAAACCGGCCGACCCGCCCTGCCGCAGGTCTACGCCTACACGACGCCCGAGATCGCGCGCCACGACGGGTGGACCAAGATCGGCTACACCGAGCAGGATGTGGAGACGCGCGTTAAGCAGCAAACCCATACCGCTAACGTGCAGTACGTAATCCACTGGCACGGCAACGCGACCTATGAGGACACCGGCGAGACGTTCCGCGACACCGACTTCCACGGCTACCTGAAGAAACTTGACGTGGCCAACGAACCGGATACCGAGTGGTTCGAGATCGAACCCACTCCCGCCAAGCACCGGTTCTGGGAGTTCCGTGAGAACCATGGCGTTCTGGATACCCCGGGCGCCATCGAGTACAAGCTGCGCGACGAGCAGGATCGCGCCGCCCAGACCGCGGCTGACTACGCTCGCTCCCACGAGCGCGGCGAGTTCTTGTGGAACGCCAAGCCCCGCTTTGGCAAGACGCTCACGAGCTACGACCTGTGCCGTCGGCTCGGCGCGCAGAAGGTGCTCATCGCGACCAACCGGCCCGCCATCGCCAACTCCTGGTACGACGACTACGTGAAGTTCGTGGGGATCGAGGGCGGCTACCGCTTCATCAGCAGCGTGGACGCGCTTAAGGGGCGGCCCTTCTGCCTTACGCGCGACGAATACCTGGGCGCGATACGCAACGACGCGCACGGCCCGAAGTCGTTCATCGAGTTCGTGAGCCTGCAGGACCTCAAGGGCGCCATCGAGTTTGGCGGCAAGTACGACAAGCTTGAGCACGTGGCCAAGCTCGACTGGGACGTGCTCATCATCGACGAGGCGCACGAGGGCGTGGACACCCTCAAGACCGACGTGGCCTTCGACCACATCAAGCGCCGCTTCACCCTGCACCTCTCCGGCACGCCGTTCAAGGCCATCGCCAACGAGAAGTTCGCCGCCGAGGCCATCTTCAACTGGACCTACGCCGACGAGCAGCGCGCCAAGCGCGACTGGGACGAGCCCGAGCTGCCCAACCCCTATGCCGACCTGCCGCGCCTCAACATGTTCACCTACCAGATGAGCGACATCGTTGCCGGCGAGGTTCAGCGCGGCTGCGACCTGGACGGCGAGACGGTGGATTATGCCTTCGACCTGAACGAGTTCTTTGCCACCAACGCCAACGGCTACTTCACCCACAACGAGGACGTCGACCGGTTCCTCGACGCGCTCACGACGCAGAAGAAGTTCCCGTTCTCCACGCCCGAGCTGCGAGACGAGCTGCGCCACACCTTCTGGATGCTCAACCGCGTGGACTCGGCCAAGGCCCTTGCCAAGAAGCTCAAGAAGCACCCGGTCTTTAGCAAGTACGAGGTGGTGCTCGCCGCCGGCGACGGCAAGCTCGACGACGAGGCCGAGTCGGCCAAGGCGTTCGACCGCGTGCGCGAGGCCATAGCCACGCACGACAAGACGATCACGCTCTCCGTGGGGCAGCTGACCACGGGCGTCACCGTGCCCGAGTGGACGGCGGTGCTCATGCTCTCCAACATGAAGAGCCCGTCGCTCTACATGCAGGCGGCCTTCCGCGCTCAGAACCCGTGCCTGTTCAACGCGGACGGACAGTTCCTGCGCAAGGAGAACGCCTACGTCTTCGACTTCGACCCGGCGCGCACGCTCACCATTTTCGAGGAGTTCGCCAACGACCTCTACACCGACACGGCCGCGGGCGGCGGCACGCTGGACGACCGCAAGCAGCGCATCCGAACCCTTCTGAACTTCTTCCCCGTGATCGGCGAGGACGAGAACGGCGAGATGGTCGAGCTCGACGCCGAGCGCGTGCTCTCCATCCCGCGCAAGATCCGCTCGCGCGAGGTCGTGCGGCGAGGGTTCATGAGCGACTTTCTCTTCCAGAACATCAGCAACATCTTCCGCGCGCCCGCCGAGGTGATCGAGGCGCTTCAGAGCCTCGAGCCCTACAAGGCGCCCAACGAGGACCTGGGCGTCAAGCGCGGCACGGCGGACGACCTCGCCCTTAACGACGAGGGCGAGGTCGAGGTCCCCGCCGAGCAGGTCGTGGGGCTGGCCGACGGGCTCTTCGGCGGCAAGGTCTACGGCGAGATCGCCGAGGAGCTCGACGACGTCATCGACTCGATAACCGTCGAGTACGACTCCGCAGACCCCGACGACGCCTTCCTGGACCAGCTGGCCGAGACCTTCGGCGCGAGCATCGCCGCGCCGTTGGCGGAGACGGCCAAGCAAAGCTACGGGCAGGAGATGAAGCCCGCACAGCAGAAGAAGATGGAGCGGCGCATCAAGGCCGACGTGGACATTAAGATCAACCGCGAGGTGGGCAACTTCAACATCGCCAAGAACCGCATCGAGAAGGAGCGCGCCGCCGAGCTGGCCGAGTGCGAGACGCAGGACGCCGCAGACAAGATCAACCGCAGGCACGACGATGCGCTCGAAGGCGCCCGCAAGGAGCTGGTGACCAACCTCAAGGAATCGCGCAAGGAGCTCGTGAAGGCCGCCGGCGAGACCGTCGTGCGCGAGGTGGAGACGGCCAAGCGCGAGGCCAAGAAGCAGACGCTCGAGGGCAGTATCCGCGACCACCTGCGCGGCTTCTCGCGCACCATCCCGTCGTTCCTCATGGCCTACGGCGACGAAGGCACGACGCTCGCCAACTTCGACCAGGTTATCCCGGCCGACGTCTTCCGCGAGGTGACGAGCATCACCGTGGACCAGTTCCGGCTCCTGCGCGACGGCGGCGACGCGTGCGACCCCGAGACCGGCGAGCCCACGCACTTTGCGGGGCAGCTCTTCGACCCGGTGGTGTTCGACGACTCCGTGCGCGAGTTCATCGACCTGCGGGGCCGCCTGGCCAACTACTTCGACGAGTCCCTTGACGAGGACATCTTCGACTACGTGCCGCCGCAGAAGACCAACCAGATCTTCACCCCGCGCGACGTGGTGGCGCAGATGGTGGACATGTTCGAGGCCGAGAACCCGGGCTGCTTCGACGACCCGAGCCACACCTTCGCGGACCTGTACATGAAATCGGGCCTGTTCATCACCGAGATCGTCAAACGGCTGTACAACAGCGACGGGGTGCGCGCCGCCTTCCCGGACGACCGCGAGCGCCTGGACCACATCATCGAGTGCCAGGTGTTCGGCGTGGCGCCCACCGAGATCATCTTCCAGATAGCCACGCACTACATCCTGGGCTACGGCGGCGAGGTACATTCGCTCGAGGGCGCCAACTTCGTGTGCGCCGACACGGCCGAGCTGGCGAAGAGCGGCGAGCTGGCGGGTTGGGTCGAGGAGACGTTCGGCGGGAAACTGGAGGACGGCCGGGATAATGGCGGCTCTCTTCTCGACAACCGGCGCGCCCGTGCCCACGAGTTGGAGATCGCCACGCCCGCAAACGCCGCAGCGCCTTCGGTCGGCGCCGTCACAACCGACTCCATACGTGAACCCCCAAACGAGACACGGCCATTTGCCTAGGCCATCTTTCGAGGTGGGCCCAAATCGGGGCAAAGGGGAAGGGCAACCGAAACTGAAACTGAAACTGAAACTGAAACTGAAACCCGTTAAAGCCTAGAGGCGCTATAACCAAGTTTGGCATAACGGGGATTAACCTAGGCTTCTGCGCGTCGGCAACCGCCGACACCTGCCTTATCGCAAAAATAGGGCAGAACCGCTCTCGCGATCCCGCCCCGCAAACCCAAGGGTTTCTAACTGCCCGTCATTATGCCAGTAAGTACTCTTTTGTCAATCCCACACGGAGCGCCCGTGCGCGCATTGACGGGGCATCCGCGAATGCGCGGTCGAATGCGCCTACCCGAGCCAAGCTCTGAAAACTCTCGCGATGAAGTCGTGCGACGAGGTTATCACGGTGTTGCTCGCATACCAATCGCCGTGGAGCTTGGCCCTGTCGGCAAGAGCGCGCAGCCTGTTGGAAGTGCCTCTCGTCTTTTCTTCGGGAACGAAACGGGAATAGGCGTAGGCGAGAACAGCCATCTGCAGGATGCGCGGATTGCGCATTTTCGAGCGTCTGAGACGCTTGGACATGCCGATTTCGCCGAGAGCTGCGGCCAACGGCGCCGGATACCTCAGCTGCAACGCGTTGGGTGACAGGCCAAGCCCGTTTACGATGGCACTCGAATGTGCCGCGGCGTTTCGCAGCGAGTTCGCGCGCCTGAGCATGTAGTGCTCGTCTCTCATTTCGGAATCGCCCCATCGGTTGGCGCAGAAGAGGTAGAAGTCAGCGAGGGCACCGAAAGACGACAGCTCCAGAAAAACCCATGCCGGCATTTCGTCAATCGAGTACTTCGAAACGAGCGACCCCAGGTAAGCGTCGCTTTGCAGGCGCTTGAGTTCTCCTTCCCTGCGGTTGCGATCACCGTGGTTGAGAGCGGCGAGGTAGTCGGAAAAGATCGAGTAGCCGTCTTCATTTGGCGTTTCGGTGATGCGTCCAATCAACTTGGTCTTCGCGGAGTTCTCCACGTCAAGGGTTAGGGGCAACAGGAAGCCGCGAAGCTCGCGGTCGATGGCGGCGAGATCGACGAGTTGCCCGAAGTCGAGCCCGGCATATTGGCCATCTCGCATTCCGCCTATGCGCTTGGGGAACAGCACACGGTAGGCCGCAAGCCTGAAGTAGTGGTCTTGGCCACCCAGAATGCGCGCGGCTTTCGCTTCGGAGCACAGTTCGAAGGAGACGCCTTTCTGCTTCAGATGTTCGATTTGCTGCTCTATTGTGAGGATGGGCTTCCTGTTTTGGGCATCTGTCATCGTCAGTCTCCTGCCGTTTGCCTGCATGGGTCATTCTACTAGCGAGCTTCTGTTATCTGAGCATACAGCACGTATGCGGCTGATGAGCTCCTCGCAGGCGCGGCTGCGCAGGCGGTGTTTCTTCCATACCAGAAACGAGCCGATGGAAAGCGGCGGGTCGAGGGGCACGAAACGCAAATCGGAGCCGTCGAGCTGCAGCAGGTGGTCGATGCCCAGGGCGCACGCTTCACCCGTGCGGACCAAGTGGGCCGCGTTGCCGATAAGGTCGAAGCGCCCGACCACGTTCAGGTCCTCGTCGGCCAGGCGCCCGTCGGACCATGCGGCCAGGTCGACGCCCTTGTTCGACGTGCGCGAGCTTAGGAGCAGCGGCATTTTGGCGATGTCGTCCGGCCGCGCGGCGTCAAGGCTTGCCCATGGGCTGCCGGCCGCCACCGCCACGCCCACGCGGTCGGCGCCGGGCATGCGCAACCACTCGTATTTGCCGAGGTTCACCGGCTCTATGAGCAGGCCGAAATCCAGAAGGCCGCGCTCGAGGCGTTCCTCCACCGCATCGGCGTTGCCGGTGTAGAGCTCGACTTGCACGCCCGGATGGTCGCGCCGCAGCTTCGCGAACACCTGCAGCACGAGCCGCATGGCCCAGGTCTCGCCGGCGCCGATGCGGATGGTGCCGGCAAGAGCGCCTTCTCCATCTGCAAGCTCGGCTTTTGCCTGTTGCGCAAGCGAAAGTATCTCCTCGGCGCGCTGCCGCAGGCGCATGCCGTCGCCCGTGGGCATGCACGAGCGGTTCGTGCGGGCGAAAAGCGTCACCCCAAGCTCGCGCTCCAGATCGGCGATCTGGCGCGAGAGCGTCGGCTGCGTCACGTGCAGTACGTTTGCCGCCTCGGTCATGTTCTCCTCGCGCGCGACGGCAAGGAAGTATTTGAGGGTCCTCAGCTCCACTGGCATTGCCCGTTCATTCATGAAACGTATATCCAGCTAGTTATTATAGGTATTTCACATACATCGTGGCGCCGTCTATATTCGAACCGCAAGGAAGCAAACTCGAGGCAAGGCGGCACGCCATGCGGCACGTGCCCTCGGAGCCGGCTTCATGTGCGCCCACCGGCCGCACGGGCTAGCCCGGGCCTTGAGGGGCGCGGCGGGCGGGAGGGTGCCGACCGGCACGGCGCGCCGGTACCGCCGAAGCCGGGCTGGGCGGCCGGGCCGCACCGTTTGCAAACGACACAACCAAGGAGGACCCCATGACCATCAAGCAAAGCGCGGGACGCGATGCGCTCGGCGAATTCGCGCCCGAGTTTGCGCACTTCAACGACGACGTGCTGTTCGGGGAGAACTGGAACAGCGCAGGCATCGACCTGAAGACGCGCAGCCTCATCACCGTGGTCGCCCTCATGGCGCAGGGCATCACCGACAGCTCGCTTGCCTACCACATCGCCAACGCCAAGGCGCATGGCGTGACCCGAGAGGAGATGGCGGCGGCCATCACCCACGTGGCCTTCTACGCCGGCTGGCCCAAGGCCTGGGCAACCTTCAAGCTGGCAAAGGAGGTCTACGCAGGCGGCGACGACGCGCGCGGCGCGGCGGCCGGCGGCAAGGAGCCCGGCGCGCGACCCGATGCACGACCCGACACGCAACCTGACGCACAGCCCGGCGCGCGGCCCGATGCGCGACCCGACACGCAACCTGACGCACAGCCCGGCGTGCAACTCGACACGCAACCCGGCGCGCGGCCAGGTGCCGCCGAATCCCGCGGCGGGTTTTTCGGCCTGGGCGCGCCCAACACAGCGTTCGCGCGCTACTTCACCGGGCAAAGCTACCTCAACCCCCTGACCGACGAGGGCGACTACCTGCCCGTCTTCAACGTGACCTTCGAGCCGGGCTGCCGCAACAACTGGCACATCCACCACGCCGAGGCGGGCGGCGGCCAGGTGCTCATCTGCGTCGACGGCGAGGGCTGGTACCAGGAGGAGGGCAAGCCCGCGCGCGCCCTGAAACCGGGCGACATCGTGGAGATCGCCGCCAACGTGAAGCACTGGCACGGTGCGAAGGCCGGCTCGTGGTTTTCCCACCTTGCCTTCGAGTACCCCGGCACGGGCTGCTCGAACGAGTGGTGCGAGCCCGTGGACGACGCCGCCTACAACGCGCTGGAGGGCTAAGGCATGGCCGCGCGGATGCGCGGATGCGCCCGACGCTACCCGGCCGTCGCCCCCCAGACCTCCTCGGCGATCTCGCGCACGAGCGCGACCTTGGCCCATTGCTGCTCCTCGGAAAGCTTGTTGCCGATCTCGCAGCTGGCGAAACCGCATTGCGGGGACAGGTACAGGTCCTCGAGCGGCACGTGCTTTTCCGCCTCGTGGATGCGGGCGATGACGGCCGCCTTGTCCTCTAGCCCGGGGTCTTTCGTGGTGACAAGCCCCAAGACCACCTTCTTGCCGGGCGCGATGCGCGAAAGCGGCTCGAAGCCGCCGGAGCGCTCGTCGTCGAACTCCAGGTAAAACGCGTCGGCGTCTTCCGTGCTGAACAGGGGGTCGGCGACCGCGTCGTAGGCGCCCGACGAGAAGAACGTGGAGTGGTAGTTGCCGCGGCACACGTGCGTGTTCACGACGAGGTCGTCGTTTGGCTTGGAGGCTATGACGCGGTTGTTGATGGACACGAGCAGCTCCATGTAGGCGCGCAGCTCCCCGTCGCCGGAAAGGCCGGTCAGCCGGCGGGCCATCTCGGGGTTCACGAAGCCGCCCCAGGTGCAGTCGTCGAACTGGAGGTTGCGCCCGCCCGCGGCGTAGAAGTCGGCGACGAAGCGCGAGTACGCAGCCACCACATCGTCGGCGAAGGCCTCGGCAGACCCGTAGTGGGAGAGGGTGTTGCCAAGCTGGTCTGCCCCGGTGAACATGGCGTAGAACTGGCCGGGAGCCGGGATGGTGAGCTTGGCGACCGTGTGCTCGTCTTCTTGTGCCTGGACGAAGCGGAAATGCTCGATGAACGGGTGGCCCTCGGCGCAAAGCGCGCCCTCTATGGCCACGTCGTCGATGGCCGCGGCCTCGCCCTCGAAGGTGGTGTTGCCCGACGCGGACTTCACGCGCGCGACGCCGCCGATGTTCCACATGAAGTCGAGATGCCAGGTGAGGCGGCGGAACTCGCCGTCGGTGATCACGTGCAGCCCGGCCGCCTTCTCCTTCGCGATGAGGTCGAGGATCGCCTCGTCTTCGACGCGTTTCAGTTCCTCGGCGGAAAGCTCTCCGCGCTCGAACGCGGCGCGGGCCTGGCGCAGGCGCGCCGGGCGCAAAAAGCTGCCGACCACGTCGTAGCGCTGGGGTGCATGCAAAGTGCCCATGTGCGAAATCTCCTTCAAGACGGTTGGCGGTGTGCGGCAAGTCTACTGGAGAAACGGAAAACCGCAAGGCGGAAGGCCCGGAATTGCCGAAACAGCCAAAACCGGGAATGCCGTTCCCGGTTCTGACTGCTTCGGAGAGCCGGCTGGCCGCGCGGTATGCGGGCGCAGCCGGGGTGCCCGTACGTTACGCGACCTCGTAGATGCGGATGTCGGGTTCTGCCGCCCAGGTGGGCTGCAAGGCCGGCGCGACGGTCTTGGTGAACAGCTCGCTTTCCAGATAGGCCTTCGCGTGCTCGACGGAGTCGAAGCCGTGCGAGACCTGCACGTCGGCCTCGCGCACGAGCAGCTCCTTGGTCAGCGCGCCCTCTATCCCATCGAGGAAGGGCTGGCGGTAGTCGGTGTAGACTTTCGCCGCCGCCGCCCGCTTGTCCGCGTCGATGGTCATGGTCACCTGCAGGTATGCTTTGACGTCCATGGCAAAGCTCCTCTCTTTTTTCGCGGCGCTCCTTGCCGGCGCCGCCTCCATGCGCTCCACGATATGGGCCGGCCGCGCGAAACGCGAGACATGGGGCAAAAGATGAGTCGCTCATCTTTTCCTTAGCCACTGGCATTTCGCCTGCCGTAGGCGAATACTTGGATGCACGGGCTTGCGGCGCCCCGCCGCCTTTTCTGCGGGGGCATGCGCAAGCGAACAGGGCGGCGCCGGTGCGTGCGGCTGCACGGCGCGCCTGCATTGCCGGAGCCGCATGCGGGAGAGGAGCTTTGCCATGGCGAAGATGCCGAAAGAGTGCCGGGACATGATCAACGACGTGTACGCCGCCGCGGTGGCCACGGCCTCGGCAGATGGGACGCCCAACGTCGTGTGCTGCTCGATGAAGCAGGCCTACGACGACGAGACGGTCATGATCTCGGACCAGTACATGCTGAAGACGCTCGCGAACCTGCGCGAGAACCCGAAGATGGCCGTGAGCGTGTGGGACGAGACGCATGGCTACCAGGTGAAGGGCACGGTGTCCTACGAGGACGAAGGGCCGCGCTACGAGCAGGTCGCCGCGCAGGTGCAGGCCATATTGAGCAGCATGGGCTACGACTACACGAGCAAGGGCGTCGCCTGGCTTGCCGTCGAGGAGGTCTACTCCCTCACTCCCGGCGAGACTGCGGGAAAGCGCCTGGCATAAGGCGCGGCGGGCGAGGGGCTAGCCGCATGCCGCCACGAGCGCCGTGCCCGCGACGAGCATGGCAAGGCCCGCGCCGCCTTTGGGCGTGAGGCGTTCTTTGAAGGCAAGTCGGGCAAAGGCGATGGAGACGAGCAGCGAGAGCTTGTCGATCTGGACCACCACGCTCACGGCGCCTGCCTGCAGGGCGTAGTAGTAGAAGAGCCACGACGCGCCCGTCGCCAAACCGGACAGCACCAGGAAAAGCCAGGACTTGGGCGAGATCTCCGCAATCTGCCAAAAGGAGCCGGCGACTCCCACCATGACCCAGGTGAACACCACGACCACGCACGTGCGCAGCGCCGTGGCGACGTCGGAGTCCGTGGTCTTGACGCCGCATTTGGCCAAAACCGACATGATGCCCGCGAACAGCGCGGAGGCAAAGGCGGCGGCTATCCAAGCTTGCATGGCGCTCCTTTTTGGATGCGGGGACACGGGCGGTGGCCGGGCCGCCTTCTTCGCCGGGCCGTCCTTCTGTGCAGGACTGTCCGGCGCCTGAAGGCAGTCTAAGCCCGTTGGTATGAGGGCGCCCCGAGACCCCCTGCGAGAGGGCTGATTTGCACCATCTCATCACTTGCCGGGGGTGGGGCGCGCCTGCACGCCCCTAGATTTTCCCCCAGGCGGTTTTCGATGCGCACGGCCAGCCCGGGTGCGGGCGGGCTTCGAGGCGCGCGCAAACCGCGTCCGGCCGGCTTTCCAGCCACGGCCGCACAAGAGAGAAGCAATTGCGGAGAAGGAGGAAGAGATGGTGCAAGCAGAAGCGGTGCAGCCGACATATGTCCCGGGCCGCTACAAGCGCGGGTCGCGCCTGCCCAAGAAAAGCGAGCTGGGCTACGAGCCCATTCCCTGCGCCGAGACCCCCGAGGTGCCCTGGACCTGGGAAGAAGACGGCATGACGGTCATCCGCGGCACGGCGCGCTCGGCGCCAGGCTGCCACAACGTCTGCGGCATCTTGTCGTACGTGAAAGACGGCAAGCTCGTCAAAGTCGAGGGTGACCCCATGGACCCCTACAACCAGGGGCGCCTGTGCAGCCGTTGCCTGTGCATCCCCGACTACGTCTACCACAAGGACCGCCTGCTGCACCCCATGAAGCGCGCCCGCGCCGACCGCGGCAAGGACAAGTTCGTCGAGTGCTCCTGGGACGAGGCCTACGACATCATCGTGCGCGAGTTCAAGCGCATATCCGACACCTACGGCAGCGACACCATCGCGTGCTGCCAGGGCACCGGCCGCGACATCCACCAGATCACGCGCATCAACGCCTGCATGGGCTCGCCCAACGAGGGCGTCCCCTACTTCGCGGGCAACTCCTGCTATCTGCCGCGCATCGCGTCGATGGCGTGCATGATCGGCGACGCCTGCGTCATGGACTGCTCGCAGTTCTTCCCCAAGCGCTACGACGACCCGCGCTACGAGGTCCCCGAGTATTGCATCGTGTGGGGCCACCAGCCCTTCTACTCCAACGCCGACGGTTTTTACGGGCATTGGATCTTGGACTTGATGAAGCGCGGGATGAAGATCGCCGTCGTCGACCCCAACCTCACGTGGATCGCGTCGCGCGCGGGCGAGGACTGGCTGCGCGTGCGCCCGGGCGGCGACGGCGCGCTGGCCATGGCCATGCTCAAGGTCATCTGCGACGAGGGACTCTACGACCAGGACTTTTGCGATAAATGGGTCTACGGCCTCGAGGCGGTGTGCGAGCGCGTCAAGGAATACGACCTCGACGAGCTGGCCGAGAGATGCTGGGTCGACAAGGAGGACATCATCCGCGTCGCGCGCACCTACGCCAAGGCAAAGCCTGCCGCCATCCAATGGGGCGTGGCGCTCGACCAGCAGACCGGCGGCCAGCAGGCGGCGCATGCGCTGGTGGCGATGTGGACCATCACCGGCAACCTCGACGTGCCGGGCGGCAACGTCATAGGGCGCGCGTGCTGGGGCATCGAGCAGCCCAACTGGACGGGCACCTGGGGCTACGACGAGCTGCTCACAGAAGAAGAGCATGCCAAGCGCATCGGCATCGAGCGCTACCCGATGTTTGCCGTGGGGTTCAAGAACCTGTCGTCGAACGCCACCATCGAGAAGTGGCAAAACGGCGAGCATCCCATACGCGGCGCGTATTTCGCGACCAACAACTTCCTGGCGACCATGGGCGCCCAGGCCGAAAAGCAGCTCGAGTGGTACAAGAGCCTGGAGTTCGTGGTGGTCGAAGACCTCTTCATGACGCCGACCATGATGGCCCTCGCCGACGTGGTCTTGCCCGCCTCGACCTATGCCGAGCGCAACGGGTTCGGCGGCTTGAACCCCTACCGCATCAGCTCCATCACCCGCTCCATCGAGCCGGTGGGCGACACCAAGCCCGACAACACCATCTTCCTCGAGCTGGGCAAACGCCTAGTCGAGGCCATACGCCCCGAAAACGCCGACATCGCCTGGCCGTGGGACTCCGTCGAGGAGATGTGGGACTACGCGCTCGAAGACGGCGGTTTCACCTGGGAGGAGCTGAAGGAGAGCGTGTGGAAGTATCCCGAGTTCCAGTACCGCAAATACGAGACCGGCGGCTTGCGCGCAGACGGCGCGCCGGGATTCCAGACCGAGACGGGCCGCGCGGAGATCTACTCGATGGTCTTCCACCACACGTCCTGGTCCGGCCTCGACCCGCTGCCCAGCTACGTCGAGCCTGTCGAAAGCCCGTATTCCGCGCCCGAGGACGTGGAGGAGTACCCCTACATCGTCACCTCCGGCCAGCGCGTGGCGCACTTCTTCCACTCCGAGCAGCGCCAGGTGGCCAAACTGCGCACCCTGCACCCCGACCCGCTGTGCAAGCTGCACCCGGACACCGCCGCCAAGCACGGCATAGCCGAAGGCGATTGGATGTGGCTCGAAAACAAGCACGGCAAATGCAAGTACAAGGCCTCGTTCGACCCCAGCTACGACCCGCGCGTCATGCAATGCGACCACGGCTGGTGGTTCCCCGAGCGCAAAGACCAGGCCGAGGAGAACACCGAAGACGAGAAGAAAGGCCTGTTCGGCACCTTCGAGTCCAACATCAACAACCTTGTGCCCTTCGATGCGGGCGTGTCCGGCTTCGGGTCCAACTACAAGGCCATGATGTGCAAGATCTACAAGGCCTGAGGCATGCGGCAGACGAGGAAAGGAGAGACAAGATGGCTATCAAGGGAATGCTCGTCGACGTGAACTACTGCACGGGATGCGAGGCATGCGTCGTGGCCTGCCAGCAGGAGAAGGGCTACACGGAAAAGCAGTTCGGCATCACCATCACCAAGCTCGGCCCGTTTCAGATCACGCAGGGCAAGAAGGACTGGCAGCTCGACTTCATCCCCCAGTTCACGCGCTGGTGCGATTTGTGCGCGTCGCGCATGTCCAAGGGCAAGCGCCCCTCGTGCGTGCACCACTGCCAGGCGCAATGCCTCGAGGCAGGCGACATCTCCGATCTGGCGGCAAAAGTCGAGCGGCCAGGCCAGATCCTGGTTCCTATACGCAAGGCCTAGCTCGAAGCCCCGCGGCTTCGATGGAATAGCAGGCGACGAGCTTTGAGAAAGGAGGGCGAGGAGATGGTAGACGACAGCTTTGGATACGACGTGGCAGAGAAGTTGATGCACGTCGACGTCCATGCCGGCCACGAGTTCTCCCGCGAGGTCCCAAGCTGGGCCCGCGAGAACGGACGTGTCGACTGGAAGGTGCGCTGCGGCGAGAACATGAAGAAGATGGCTCGCGGCGAGGTCACCCCCATTTACCAGTCCTAGCACGCGTTTTTCGAGGCATCGATCGGCGGCGCGCACAGCCGGCTCCCTCCCGGCTCGCGTGCGCGCCGCGCCGTGCCGCGCACCGCGGCACGGACACACCACTACCAAAGGAGGTTTTCGCAATGACCGAGACCCGCGTCATAGACATCAACATGCACATGCTGCCCACCAACCTCTTCACCGACGAGGAGGTGCTCAACGGCTTTCTGTACTCCGCCCCGTTCACCTTCGGGATGAAGGCCTATCTGGGAGAGACGCCTGACGGCAAGAAGCGCCAGATGATCCTCGAGTACCCCGAGGGCAAGCAGATCTTGAACTACGTCGAAGGCGACTACACCCTCGAGGCCAAGCTCGACGCCATGGACGAGGCCGGCGTCGACGTGGCGCTTCTGCGCATGCCCGTGTGGCAGGAGTGGCTGCAGCTCGACACCTGCAAGGTCGTCAACGACCAGGCGGCCGAGATGATGCGCCAATCCGAGGGGCGCCTGAAGTTCAACGCGGTGCTGCCGCCCTGGGGGCGCAAGGAAGACATCGCCGAGCTCGAGCGCTGCATCGACATGGGCGCCGTGGGCGTGCAATTCGCCTGCTGCTACGGCGACAAGTTCCTCGACGACGAGATCTTCAAGCCCTACCTGAAGATATTGAACGACAAGAAGGTCCCCGCCGTCATCCACCACACGCCCGGCCAAAACGCCTACGGCAACTTCGACGAGTACACCGTCTTGCGCCGCGAGCTGGGCCGCATCCACGCCCAGGCCGCCGCTGTCGGCCGCGAGATCTACTCCGGCATGTTCGACGAGTTCCCCAACCTCAAGTTCATCCACACGATGTTCGGGGGCAACTGGTTCGGCCTGTCCAATATCCTGGCCCCGCACAAGACCAAGAAAAACGAGGCGATGAACCGCCTGGCCACCAACGTCGACGCCGAGGCCTACGAGCGCTACCTGCAAAACAACATCTACTTCGACATGACGCATCCCATGAGCTGGGGCAAGGCGCAGCTCGAGTGCGCGGTGAAGGTGTGCGGCGCCGACCATTTGCTGCTCGGCTCGTCCTTCCCCGTCTTCTACGAGTGGATGCAGCGCTCTGTCGCGAGCATCGACGAGCTCGAGATCTCTGCCGAGGACAAGGCCCTGATAAAGGGCGGCAACGCGGCGAGGATCTTCAACTTGTAGGAAACGACGACCTATTGGCTTGCGCCGCCCGCGCCTTGCACGTCCGGGCGGCGCTGCGGGGTCGCAGCCTGCGAGGAGGGAGGCGGCCCCACGTAGACTACGTGAGGTGTTCTCATGGCAAATCCAAATGCTGATGCAGCCAAGGTGGCGGAGATGAAGACCCCGCCGTATGCCTGGGCGTGCCTGGCGGTCTCGCTGCTCGCGGCGGTGAGCATCGTCTTTTCGTGGATGTGGCTCCCGGGCCTGACCTTTCCCGTCTTCAAGAGCTGGCTTTCCGCGAACAACCCGCTGTTTTCAGACCCGTCCAACTTCTCCTTGCTCTCCAACGTCATGGGCCTGGTGCCGATCGGCGCCTTGATCATGGCGCTGCCCACCACCATCCTGGTGCGCAAGTTCGGCGCGAAGGTCACGACCATCATCGGGCTGGCCGTGTCGTTTGCGGGCACGCTGCTTTCCGCGCTTTGCGTGGGCAACAGCTTCACCGCCTTTCTGGTCGGGCGCTTCATCCTCGGGATGGGGCTGTCCACCACCATCGTGGCAGGCCCTACCTGCATCTCGATCTGGTTTCCCGACGCGACGCGCGGGCGCGCCATGGCCATCTGGTCGATCTGGGCGCCGGTGGGCATCTTCTGCTCCAACTTCGTCAACGACGGCCTCTACAACGCCGTGGGCCAAAACGTCGGCACGCTCCAGATGGTGTGGGCCGGCCTGATCGTGGTGTGCTGCGTGATCTTTGCCGTGGTGTTCCGAGGCCCGCGCGCCGACGAGCGCAGCCAGGTGTCTCCCGAGCGCAAGCCCCTCAAGGCCGTGCTCAAGTTCTTCAAGAGCCGCCAGCTGTGGTGCCTGATCATCATGTTCGCAATCTTCAACTACATGAACTACGCGTTCTCGCAATACCTGAAGACCTGGCTGCAGACCCCGCTCGCCTTGGGCGGTTTTGGCTGGGACGCCACCACCGCAGGCGTCATAGGCGGCCTGATCTGCGCATGCGGCGCGCTCGCGCCCATCGGCGGCATCATCTTGGACAAGACGCCCAAGAACAAGAAGTATCTCTGTGTTGTCACGGGTATCGTCGGCCTGACGCTGTGCTGTGCGCTGTCGTTTAGGGCCGAGTTCTTCATCCCCTACGTCATCTTCTTCTGCATCGGCAACATGATGTTGAACGCATGCTGCCGCCCGCTGGTCCCCACCTTCGTCTTCAAGGGCGGGCAGACGGCGGTGGCCTTCGGGCTGTCGCTTCTGACCTTGGGGCAATACGCCGGCCAGATCGCCACGAGCTATGTGCTCGCCCCCTTCAACGAGGGGCTGACGGCGGCCTCCAACGTCGCCATCCAGGCAAAGCAGGCGGTGCTCGCGGCCGGCGGCTCGGCGGCGGATTTCGGCGCCGCCATCGGCCAGGCGGTCCAGGAGGCGCTTGCCTCGGGCGGCATCATGGTCGACCCCTGGCTCGCGTTTTGGGCGCTCGTGCCCGTGGGCGTCGTGGGCTGCATCCTGAGCCTTGGCGTGAAGCCCGCGAAGAAGGGCGCCGGCACGCCCGGCAGCGCCGCGCCCGAGGCCAAGCCGGCATCCGGCGCGCCCGAGAAGGCGGATACGCCTTCGGAAAAGTAGGGCGTAGAGGGAAAGGGAGCTTTCGGCTCCCGGCAGGCAGGAGGGTCGTCTCGAAGATCTCGAAGAGGCGGCCCTTCGGGCTTTGCTCGCCGCAGGTCCCGGGTGGTATAGGGGCCGTCGCCCGCGTGCGGCGGCTTCGCGCGAGTTGGGGTGTATCAGGGTCGAACGCCCGCCCGCGCCTGGCCTTTGCGGCCTTTGCCCGCGCACGAGCAGGCGGCCCTGCGATTTCGCGTCCCGGAGCCGCCTTGCCTGCTAAAATGAACGGTATCCGCATGGATACGCGGCTGTGGTGTCTTGCACCCGCAACAAAACCGGGTGTCGCAGCCGCACCGGGTTTCTTTAGGGAGAAACCCGCAGAGAGGGGATTGCCATGGCACAACCTGCCGCCGGCGCGCAAGGCGCGAATGCCAAGATGCCCGGGCTCGAGGCCGTCGAGCTTGTGGGCATATTGGGCTTCTCGTTGTTCTTCGCCTGGATGTTCTCGTGTTTCTACTGGCTGTTCGCGGCCACGCTCCAGGATATGGACCTTTCCTGGCGCAATCTCACGCAGTCCCTCGTCTTCGTGGGGGTCGTCGCCGGCTATGCCCTGATGCACTTTTTGGGGCGCAGCGCCGCCTTCAACCCCTTCAAGCTGCCGATGGTCGTCGCCTGCGGCGCATGCTCCCTGCTCTTGCCCGCTGCCGCCGTGGTGGTGTTCTACCTCGTCGCGCTGCCCTTGCCGCTGCTGTGGGCCGTGAACTTTTTCACCGGCGTCGACGGCGCCATCCTCACGGTGCTGTGGCTCGACGTCATGAGCCGCTCGACGTCCGGCGGCGAGTACCGCTTCGCGAGCTTCTCGCTTTTCGCCGGCGCCGTGTTCATGGCGCTCATCATGCTCATGCCCCTTGCCGCCCAGGCGGCCATGGCGGCCTTGTACGGCGCGGGCTGCACCGTGCTCCTCAGGTTCTGCTCCAAGAAGGCGCCGCTCAACGACTCCGCGCCCTTCGTGGAGACGAAGCGGCAGGAATGGGAGTT
The DNA here is from genome assembly GCA_963621315.1 of Oscillibacter sp. MSJ-31. Classification (GTDB taxonomy): domain Bacteria; phylum Actinomycetota; class Coriobacteriia; order Coriobacteriales; family QAMH01; genus CAVAWX01. The sequence continues at coordinate 7,952 of CAVFDV010000007.1, read as the reverse complement.
CTCCAAGGAAATAGGCCCTGTGTTCGCGGTCTTCGGCATCGTCTTCGGGCTGTGCTTCGCCTACCTGTTCAACAAGGGCGGCTGGGTGCTCGTCGCCGGCCTGCTGTTCGTCTTGCCGGGCTCTGCGCTCGTCGCCATCGCCGCGTCTGCCGGCCGCGAGGCGGGCATCACCGTCATCCAGCGCATCATATTGTGCGTGACCGTGTTCTCGTGCGTGGCGACCCCCTTCGTCCCCCTCGACATGCAGGTCTTCACCATAGGGATCGCCATCGCCGCATGGGCGGCGCTTCTGTCCGTGAACTACGCCCTGGTCGTGCGCAAGAGCAAGCTGTCCTGGGACGCGCCCGTCTTCAGGACGGTGCCGCGCAGGCTCGTCCTTGTCGCCGTCGGGTTCGCGCTGGGGTGGGCCATGGCCGGCGCCGTGGCCTTCGCCTGGGGCGCCCAGACGGAGGCGTTCGGCACGATCCGGCTCGTCATGGCCGTCGTGCTCGTCGTGGTCTTCACGCTGTTCATGCCCGACGCGCACCACCACGACCGCGACGCGATGGACGAGCTGGCGCAGGGCACGACCCCGCGGGCGGCGACGCAAGATTGCACGCACGACCGGGTCTTTGCCGCCAAGTGCATGGCGGCTGCAGAGCTCTACAAGCTCACGCCGCGCGAGGCGGACATCTTGGGCTATCTGGCGCGCGGGCGCAACGCCGCCTACCTGCAGGAGAAGCTGTGCATCTCGCCGCATACGGTGAAAAGCCACATCTACAGCATCTACCGCAAGTTCGACATCCACTCCCAGCAAAAGCTCATGGACTTCATCGAGGAATACCCCCTCTCCGAGCGCGAGCTCGCCCGCTTTTGCGGGGAGGCGGACCGGGAGCGGGAATAGGGCCGGCCGGCACCTGCTGGAAACGCCCCTGGGGCAAACCTATTATTCTTCACTAACTACAAATAAAAGGCAAGACCGCGCCCTCATACCAGCGTACTGATTTTCATTTGGGCATACCCATCTCGCTAGATGCCGCACGACCTGCGCGCGCATGATTTCCTTGCCGGACACGCCGACGTCGACCCCGCGGGGAAGATACCCGCAGGGCAACTTGCCTCAAAGAGGCAGGAGCGTCTTGGGCGTCGTTTCGGCCGGGCTTGCGGGAAGAGAGGACACGCGCGCCCGAGGACAAGAGAGGGGTTTACCTATGGCCGAGATAAAAGAGCCGGTGGAAACCAGTATCGACGGAATGGACCGAAACGACATCGGCAATTCCAAGGAGGAAAACCAGTTCAATTTCGGAGCGGGAAAGGCGCACGAGGTCGACGCGCGCTGGAAGCACCCGGGAAAGTGGCAGTACGAGGAGGACGGCATGATCGTCACCCGCACCTCCGTGTGGTCTGCCCCGGGCTGCCACGAGGGATGCGGCGTGCTGGTCTACTCGGACAAGGAGACGGGCAAGTTCATCAAATGCGAAGGCGACCCGGACGACCCGTACAACCGCGGCGCCCTGTGCCCGCGTTGCCTGGCGTTCAAGCAAGTCGAGTTCCACCCCGACCGCATACTCCACCCCATGAAGCGCGCGGGGAAACGCGGCGAGAACAAGTGGGAGCGCATCTCCTGGGACGAGGCGCTCGAGACCTGCTACAAGGAGTTTCGGCGCATAGCGATGACCTACGGCGGCGACTCGATACATGCCCTGCGCGGCACCGCCCGCGACAACCAGTGGCAGGTCGGGCGCATGGTCAACACCATGGGCAGCCCCAACGAGTACGGCTTCCTGTCCGGCACGGCATGCTACCTGCCGCGCCTGTCGCTCATGATCATGACCTACGGCGGCATGCTGATCGCCGACTTCGCCCAGTTCTCGGCGCTGCGCTACGACGACCCCGAGTGGACCTGCCCGGAGTGCACCATCGTCTGGGGCTGCAACCCCACGATCTCCAACCCCGACTTCTTCATGGGGCATTGGGTGACCGATGCCATGAAGCTCGGCTGCAAGCTCATCTCCGTCGAGCCGCGCGTCACCTGGCTGGCCGCCCATGCCGACATCCACCTGCAGCTGCGTCCCGGCACGGACACGGCGCTGGCCCTCGCGATGATCAAGGTCATCGTTGAAGAAGACCTCTACGACCACGACTTCGTCGAGCGCTGGACCTACGGCTTCGACGAGCTTGCCGAGCGCGCGTGCGCGCTGGACATGGACGAGGTCGAGAAGATGACCTGGGTCCCCAAGGACAAGATCGCCGCCGCCGCGCGCCTGTTCGCCAAGTCGCATCCGGCCAACGTCGTGTGGGGCCTTGCCGTGGACATGCAGTCGCAGGGCACCCCCTGCGCGCAGGCCATCGCGGCGCTGTGGACCATCACGGGCAACCTCGACGTGCCGGGCGGCATGTGCTACACGGCATCGCCCATGGGCGTCGACCAGCCCTCGGCGGGCGCCTGGGGCATCTACGACCTCATCACGGAGGAGACGCAGAAAAAGCGCGTCGGCTGGAAAGAGTTCCCGATGTACCGCTACGGCCTGACCCAGGCCATGCCCGACATGTGCCTCGAGTACATGGAGCAGGGGCTGGTGAAGGGCGTGTGGATCCAGACCTCCAACGGCATCGCCTGCATGAGCTGCGAGGTGGACCGCTGGTACGAGGCCATGAAGAAGCCTGAGTTCATCGCCGCGTGCGACATCTTCATGACACCCACCATCCAGGCGTGCGCCGACATCGTCATGCCCGTGCAGACCTGGGCTGAAAAGCACTCCGTGCGCGCCCACTACTACTTCCTGTCGGCCATCACCGGCGGATGCGCCAGCGAGGGCGAGGCGAAGTCCGACTGCGAGATCAACCGCGAGCTTGCGCAGTACTTCGACAACGACGACGAGTTCAAGGAGGCCATCGGCCGACCGCTCGAGCAGAACTGCTGGCCGTGGGAGACCGAAGACGAGGTCTACGACGAGATCGTCAAGCCCTCCGGCATGACCTTCCACGAGCTTATGGAGCACGGCCCGGCCTACCAGCACTACGTCTACAAGAAATACGAGAAGGGCCTCATGCGCCCCGACGGGCAGCCGGGTTTCAACACCCCGACAGGCCGCATCGAGTTCTACTCCACGCTGTTCCAGAAGTTCGGCTACGATCCGCTGCCCTATATCGAGGAGCCGGGCATCGGCCCTGTGACCACGCCCGACCTCTACGAGGACTACCCGCTGATCATGATCACCGGCGCGCGCACCACCTCGTTTTTCCACTCCGAGCATCGCCAGATCCCCTACCTGCGCCAGCTCACCCCCGACCCGTGGGTGCAGATCCACCCGCGCGACGCCGCCAAGCACAACATCTGCGAGGGCGACTGGGTGTGGATGGAAAACCACCGCGGCCGTGCGCGCCAGCGCGCCCGCGTGACCTACGAGGTCCACGAGGGCACCATCGCCGCGCAGCACGGGTGGTGGTTCCCCGAGCAAGACGGCGCCGAGCCGAACCTCTACGGATTCCGCCAGTCCAACATCAACCAGCTGCTGGCCAACAAGCCCGGCAAGACCGGCTTCGGCGCGGACCTGAAGTGCACGCTGTGCAAGATCTACCGCTGCAAGGAGGAGGAACTGTAATGGCACGCAATGGAATTCTCGTCGACTACCAGTATTGCACCGGCTGCTACTCCTGCGAGGTGGCATGCCAGTCCGAGCACACGCTGCCGTTGGGGCAATGGGGCGTGAAGGTCATGCAAAACGGCCCGTGGCCGATCAAAGACGAGCAAGGGGAGGAGACCGACCGCTACGTCTACGACTTCATCCCGTCGTTTACGGCGCTGTGCGACTTGTGCGCCGCGCGCCAGGAGAAGGGCAAGCAGCCCACCTGCGTGTTCCACTGCCAGGCAAAGTGCATGAAGTTCGGCCCGGTCGAAGAGCTCGCCCGCGACCTCGAGGCCAAGCCCCAGCAGTACCTGTGGGTGCCGCCCTGCGCCTGAAAAAGGGTAGCCGCAGGCCGCGGGCCGTCGTCCGTTTAGCTGGAAGGAGGGCGTCATGAACGAAGCCGAGTTGAAGGAAAGCATCGCGCGCGCGCCCATGCGCATGCGCGCCGATCTGGAAGAGCTGTACCTTTTCGTGACCATGGCGGACAAGTTCCGCCCGGGCATGGAGGCCTATGCGCGCGACGCGGCAGGCTACGGCGAGTACTTCGACGCCCTCTTTTCCGACGACGCGATGGTGGAGACCGACGTGTGGGCCGCCTGGGCGCGCCTGGCGCACAGGAAATGGCTCGACCGCTTCGAGTCCAAGATGCACATCCCCAACATGCGTCTGAAGACGCAGGGGCTGCCCGCCGAGTTCGGCAGCGGGATCTTCATCGCCCCGCTCGAGAGCAAGGACACGGTCGCGGACTTCTACGTCTTCGGCAGCGGCGCCTTCAACACGAGGGCGGCCGAGTTCGTCACCTCGATAGGGGGCACCTTCAAGTGCGCGGGCCACGAGTTTACGGGCATCTACGGCGTCTACAAGTGCTTCAACGCCGTCATCTTCGAGGAATGGGAGGTGGAACGCGACCCTGTGCCCTTCGAGTAGGCAAAAGTTCTCTACCGAATCTTAATGGCGGCGCCACGTGCCGCGGCGGTGCAACCCGCGCATGCGGCGCCTCGAACCTCAAAGGAGGATGGTTCGCATGAAAGACCAGAAGAACGCAGATATCGCCCTCGCCGAAAAAGCCCCCGCCCGCGCCTGGGCGGTGCTGGCCGTCACGTATCTCGCGAGCGTGTGCGCGCCTCTGTGCCAGTTCAAGATACCGCCGCTGGCCTCGTGGCTGTTTCCCGCGTTTCACGGCGCGCTCGACGCGGTGAGCTTCGGTACCTTGATGAGCGCCATCGGCATCATCGGCGTCGTCTTGGCGTTTCCGGCCGCCTTCATCGCCCGCAAGGTCGGCTTGAAAAACGTGATGCTCCTGTCCGTGGCCTGCCTGGGGCTGGGCAGCGCGCTCGGCGGCCTTTCCACCGGCGTGGAGATGCTCATGGCGAGCCGCTTCATCGAAGGCGTCGGCATCGGGCTGATCGGCGTGGCTGCGCCGTCGTGCGTGACCATCTGGTTTCCGCGCAAGATGCGCGGCATCGCGCTGGGGATATGGGCGACCTGGGTCCCCGTGGGCAGCGTCCTTGCCTTCAACACCGTGCCGGCGCTTGCCATCGCGGGCGGCTGGCAGCTGCCCTTTTTCGCGATCGCCGGCGTGTGCGCCGCGGCCTTCGTCCTCTTCGCGCTGTTTTTCACCATGCCGAAAGGCGCAAGCGGCGACATGGGCGTCGAGGGCAGCTTCAAGGAGAGCTTCAAGTACTTGAGAAACCGCCGCATCTGGACCTTGGGCGCGGTGTTCTTCCTCTTCAGCTTCGCCACGATCGGCATCATGAACACCTACTACAACACCTTCCTCGAGTCCCAGCTCGGCCTCGACGCGCAATACGCGGCGTTCCTCTCGTCGCTCATCATGGCCATCTCCATCGTGGCGGCGCCCGTGACCGGGCGCATCTGCGACAAGGTCTCCATCGGGCGCAAGTACATCGTGGGCGCGGTGACGATGCTCGTCTTGCTCCCCACGGCGTTTTTCATGTTCAACAGCGGGGGCGGCGCCATGGGCGTCATGTGGGCCGTCATCGTCTTGCAGGGCTTGGGCGGCGGCATGTGCGGCGGGTCGTTGCGTCCCATGGCCCCCATCGTCATGCCCCAGACCGCCATGGGCGCGACTATGGGCATGGCCATCATGCAGTTTTGCCAAAACATGGGCTCTGCCGTCGGCTCGCCGCTCTTCGGCGCCGTGATGGGGGCCGTGGGCTGGGACGCCGCGAGCCTCATCTTGCAGCTGCCCTGCTACGTGCTGTGCCTGGTGCTTGTCTTTTTCATCATGCCGCGCGGCAAGGACGTGACCCTCGACGACGTGCAAGAAGGAATCGGCCGGTAGGGCGTTGCTCTTTTAGATGATATGCATGATGTGCATATCATCGGGTGTACCTGGAGCGCTGCGCGGCGTCCGGCTATTGACGGCTGGATGGAGGTTTCGGCCTGCGGATTGACAGCAGGCCGGGGGGGGGTAGTTTCACCCGCGCATGTCGGATGCGAGAAGGGGGAGACTATGACACAAGAGACGGCAGCTCGGGCAGGACACGGCTTCAAGCGCCTCGCCGGATGCGCGCTTGCGGCATTTGCCTGCGCCATCGCCCTGGGGGCCATCGTCGCGGCCTCGGCGTCGTACGCGGCGCAAGGCGCCGATTCGCGCGGGGAAGGCAGGACCGCCGCGACGGGGGCCGCGTTGCTTTCCGCCACCGCGACCACCTCGCAAGACTATAGCTTCGAGGCCTATGTCATCCCCAAGATGACCTACACCGACCAGTTCATCCCCATCTACGTGAAGACGAGCTACCCCGGGAACTTCTACTTGTCCTTCACCGACTCCGCAGGCAAATCAGACGGCCTGGAGACGATAGACCGCGTCGACGCGGACGACATCATCAACGTCTACGACAGCGAATACGGCGGCTACAAGCTGGGCAACGCGGAAGGCCGCATCTTCGCGCACTCCTTCGAGAGGACGGGCACACACACGATGCGCGTGAGAGACGACGCCGGAAAAGAGCTCGCCCGGTTCACGATGAACATCGACTACGACTACGAAGCGGCCGAGACCGCCTACATAGACCAGCTCATCGCCTCGCAGACGAACTCCTCGATGGACCCCTTCGAGAAAATGGACGCGATCCAAAGCTACCTTTTGCCCAAGATGAAGTACCTCAAGGGCTTCAAGTCGGCAAGCGGCGGCTACAACGGGCCGTGCAAGCTGCTCGAGGAGTACCTCGGCTGGTGCAACCCGTGGTGGGTCTCGTTCATCGGCGACTCCTCCACCACCCCGTCCATCCTTTGCACCATCGCGAACCGTCTGGGCGTCTTCACGGACGTGCACAACTGCTACGGCGACTACGCGCACGGCACGGACGGCTGGTACAGCTTCCACGACAAGTGCAAGTGCACGGGCGTGGATAAAAACGGCCAGACGCAGGTCGTCTACTACTCCATCTGCCCTTCGGGCACCTCGAACCTCGTCGACGCCGAGAAAGCCGACCAGCTGACCAAGATCGACTTCAGCGAGAAGTACACCTCGCGCTGGCAAAAGCTCGACGGCGGCGCGTCGGATGTCCCCGTCGTCACCGACCCCATCGGCATCGACGACGACCGGGTGAGCATGAGCGTAGCGGCCACTTCCTACGAGTACACGGGCTCGCAGATAAAGCCCGCGGTGAAGCTGACGTTTAGGGAAAGCGCGTCGAGTGCGGAAGTCGAGCTGGTCGAGGGGGTGGACTACGTCGTCTCGTACGGCGAGAACACGGACGCCGCAGGCGACGGGTTCGTCCGGGTCGACGGCATCGGGAAGTTTGGCGGCGACCGCAGCCAGTTTATCGAGATCGAGCCCCGCAGCGTCTCCGGGGCCGTTGTGAGCACGATCTCCGACCAGTCCTACACCGGCCAGGCCATCTGCCCCGAGCCGCGTGTCGTGGTGGACGGCAGGGCCTTGACGAAGGGGGACGACTACACGCTGTCGTATACGGACAACGTGAAGGCCGGCACGGCGACGGTGCGCATCGTGGGGGAGGAGAACTACTGCGGGGTGAAGGAAGTGCAGTTCAAGATCGTCTCGTCGGGCAGCTCCGGGTCCGATGTCGAGCCCGACCCTACGCCCACGCCCACGCCCACGCCTACGCCCGCGCCCGCGTCGGACGTCTGGAAGCGCCTGTCCGGCAACACGGCCATCGGCACGATGAAGACCATCGTGAACGAGGGGTGGGGCACGAGCGAGTGGGCGATCGTGGCCACCACGAGCGGCTACTACGATGCGCTTTCCGCGAGCGGGCTGGCAGGCCTGCTCGACTGCCCGATCCTCATGACGGCGCAAAACAAGCTCTCCGACGCGACCTCGAAGCTGATCACGTCCAAGAAGGTGAAGCACGT
>CAVFDV010000006.1:2148-29599 GCA_963621315.1 Oscillibacter sp. MSJ-31 | reverse complement strand
TTGGACGCGCATCCGCACCAACAACGCCATAGAGCGGCTGAACCGCGAGATCAGGAGAAGGACCCGCGTCGTCGGCACCTTCCCGGACGGGCGCTCCGCCCTGATGCTGGTCACCGCGAGGCTGAAGTACATCGCGGAATGCGAGTGGGGCAAGCGGCGCTATCTGGATGTGTCGCTGCTGGAGGAGGTCGAGGCCTGACGGAAGACGATTGAGGAGCACGCCGACGGCAATATGGGAGTCAGCTTAAATTTGCGAAAGATTCTTGACGGTACCCGGCAGAATATGCCGTCCGTTCGGGCGCTTTTCCTCCTCGGGCAAAACTTCTGGCGTGATTGAGTTCGTGGGCAATTGTGTTTGCAAGCTCCTCTTCGCTAATGAATGCCGCCGGCCCGAGCACGATTCTATACGGGTTCAAGGCAGATGTTTTCCCGCCCGCCTTGCGCCCGCGCCCGCTGCAAGCTGAAAAATTCACCCCTTGGCGTGCCCGTGCGTTTCGGGTACCATGCACGTTTGTGTGTCACAGAAGCCTTGGTCGGAAACCAAGGCGCTTTGCGAAAGGAACCCGGATACATGAGACCTGAGATTCATCCCGAGTACGTGGAATGCACGGTGCGCTGCTCTTGCGGCAACACCTTCACCACCCGCTCCACCCGCCCCGAGCTCGTCGTCGAGTTGTGCAACGAGTGCCACCCCTTCTTCACCGGCCAGCAGAAGTTCGTCGACGCCGGCGGCCGCGTGCAGCGTTTCGCCGACAAGTTCGGCGGTGCGGCCGAGCTGGTGAAGAAGCGCGAGGAGCAGGCCAAGGCCGCCAAGCAGGCCAAGGCCGAGGAGGCCGCCAAGAAGGCCGCCGAGGAGCGCGCGGCGAAGAAGGCCGCCAAGGAGGAGCGCGCCAGGAAATACGCCGAGAAGGCCGCCAAGCAGGCCGAGCGCGAGGCTGCCGCTGCCGCCGAGGCGGAAGCCGAGCAGGCGGCTGCCGAGGGCGAAGAGCCTGCCGCCGAGGCTGCGGCAGACGCGCCCGCGGCGCAAGACGGCACCGAGGAGAAGGCCGAATAGCACAGCGCTTCTTTTTGGTATTTCGCCGATTTCGGGGGCGCCGTCTTTTCCAGACGGCGCCTTTTCTTTAAGGTTGGCCAAAAGGGCGGAGCGTGTGCGGCGGCCGCAGCCGGCGACGCACGCGCGGCGACCCTGCTTCACCCGAGGACGGAAAGGACGGGACGCATCCATGCAAGTCGAACTTCTCTACCACACGCCCGACCCCGAGCGCGCCGTCGCGACCGCCGCGCGCCTGTGCTACGCGCCCGTGGGCGCCGCCGAGCTGCTCGAGACGCTCGACGAGGCGAAGATACGCAGCGTGCTGTCCACCATCATGGGGTCCGGGCACTTCTCCACGCTCGAGCACGCGAGCTACACCTTTGCCGTGGACGGCATCTCGCGCGCCTGCTCGCACCAGCTCGTGCGCCACCGTCTGGCCAGCTACAACCAGCAGTCGCAGCGCTACGTGAAGTTCACCGAGCAGCCCGAGTTCGTCTTGCCGGCGACGGTGGCCGACGCCGGGCAGGCCGACGCGTTTTCCACTTACGTGGAGAAGGCCTTCGAGGGCTACAGGCAGCTGATGGACGCCGGCGTCCCCGCAGAAGACGCGCGCTACCTGCTGCCGAACGCCTGCGAGACCAAGATCTGCATCACGATGAACATACGCGAGCTGCTGCATTTCTTCTCGAACCGCTGCTGCAACCGCGCGCAATGGGAAATCCGCGAGATGGCATGCCGCATGCTCGACCTCGTGCGCCCGACCGCGCCCTTCATCTTCAAGTGCGCAGGTCCCGGCTGCGCGCGCGGCGCCTGCCCCGAGGGCAAGATGTGCTGCGGGCGCCCGTGGGCGCGTGTCGAGCAGGGAAAATAGCGAAAGACGGGCCGGGTTGTGCAGATGAGGGAGAGCAAGCGCGCCATCGCGGCAGACGCCGACGTCGCCGTCCGCACGCACATAGGCGGCCAGGCCCTGATGGAGGGCATCATGATGCGCGGCCGCTACAACTGGGCGGTGGCCGTGCGCGAGCCTTCCGGTGCCATCTACACCGAGGAGCACGACCTGGCAAGCGGCCTGCCGCAAAACTCGTGGCTGCGCTGGCCTGTCGTGCGCGGGTGCACGGCCTTCGTCGAAAGTCTCGTCTTGGGCTGCAAGGCGCTGTCCATCTCGGCAGACCATGCCTACGACTGGTCCGAGGACGCGAACGTGGACGCGGACGTGGAGGAAGGCGGGAAATGGGTCGTTGAAGCCGACGCCGGCGCCGACGCGCCCGAGTCCGCCGCGCTTGATGAGACGGGCGAGGCACCCGCGCCCGCCGATGCAGGCGATGCGCTTGAATCCGCCGCCGATGCAGCCGATGCAGCCGACGCCATCGCGCCGCCCGAGCAGGAGGGCATGGGCGCCATGATGGGCGTCTCGATGGTCGTCGGCCTTGTGGTCGGCGTCGTCCTCTTCGTCGTCGTGCCCGCCTGGCTGTCCAACCTCGTCTTCGGCGAGCAGGCCATGAACACCACCCCGTGGAACGTCTTCGACGGCCTCGTGCGCGTCGCCATCTTCATCGCCTACATCGCGGCCATCGGCCAGATGCGCGACATCAAGCGCATGTTTTCCTACCATGGCGCCGAGCACAAGACCATCCACGCCTTCGAGCACGGCGAGGAGCTGACGGCGTGCAATTGCCGGAAGTACCCGCGCCTGCACGTGCGCTGCGGCACGGCCTTCATGATCATGGTGATGGTCGTCGCCATACTCGTCTACACGGCGCTGGGCGAGCCGATGAACGCGCTCGTGGACCTGACGGGCGTCGAGTCCGGGCCGTTGCGCTTCGTGCTCGTGGTGCTCGTGCGCATCGTGCTCATGCCGCTGATCGCGGGCTTTTCCTACGAGGTCTCCGTGCGCTGGGCGGGCAGGCACCCGAGCAACCCGCTCGTGAAGGTCGTCTTGTGGCCCGGCATGCAGATGCAGCGCCTGACCACCAACCCGCCCGACGACTCGATGCTCGAGTGCGCCATCGTGGCCATGAGCATCGTCGTCGCGCGCGAGAAGGCCGAGGAGGAGAAGGCGGCGCGCGGCGAAGGCGCGAGCGACGCGAAGGCGCGCGGGGTCGGCGCGGACGGCGCAGAGACGAGCGGCGCGGAGGTGTGCGGTGAAGAAGCGCGTGGTGAAGAGGGACGTGGCGCCGGCGCGCCCGCGCGGAAGGGAGCATAGGAAATGGAATTCGTGACGGCGGGGGAGTCGCACGGCCCGGCTATGACGGCCATCGTCTCGGGCTGCCCGGCGGGCGTGCACGTAGACGAGACGGCCTTGAACGCCGACCTTATGCGCCGCCAGGGCGGCTACGGGCGCGGCGGGCGCCAACAGATCGAGACCGACACCGTGCGCGTGACCTCCGGCCTGCGCTTTTCCACGACCTTGGGCACGCCGATCGCGCTCGTGGTGGAAAACGCCGACCACGGGAACTGGACAGGGCGCATGGACGTGTTCGGCACGCGCCCCGACGAGCTCGTGCGCGAGGTGCATCCGCGCCCCGGGCACGCCGACCTCGCGGGCATGTTGAAGATGGGCACCGACGACGCGCGCAACATACTCGAGCGCTCGAGCGCGCGCGAGACGGCGGCGCGCGTGGCGGCAGGCGGCATCGCCAAGGCATTCCTGTCGGCCATGGGAGTCCAGGTCCGCTCCTTCGTGAAGCGCATCGGCAACGCGAAGGCCGCCTCGGAGGAGGGTTTTAGCTGGGACGCCGTCGAGGCGGGCAGCTGCCGGGCGCCGTCTGAGGCCGCCAACGAGGCGATGGAGGCGGCCATCGACGAGGCGCGCGAGGCGGGCGATTCGCTGGGCGGGCAGTTTTGCGTGGTGGCAGACGGCCTCGTCGCAGGCCTCGGCTCCTTTTCATCCGGCCCGGCCCGCCTCAGCTCCAAGCTGGGCGCCGCGCTTTTCTCCATACCGGCCATCAAGGCCGTCGAGTTCGGGCTGGGCGCGCGTTGCGCCGTGCTGCCCGGCAGCAAGGTCCACGACCCCATCGTCTACACCCCGGAGGGCGGCTACGCGCGCACGAGCAACCACGCGGGCGGCCTGGAGGGCGGCATGAGCAACGGCGAGCAGCTCGTCGCAAGCGCCGTGATGAAGCCCATCCCCACGATGACCAGCCCCCTGCCCACGGTGAACACCGACACGCACGAGCCGGCCGCCGCGAGCCGCGAGCGCTCGGACGTGTGCGCGGTGCCCGCCGCCGCCGTCGTCGCCGAAGCCGAGGTCGCCTTCGTCTTGGCCGACGCCTACCTCGAGAAGTTCGGCCGCGACAACCTCGGCGACATCATCGCCGCCCGCCGCGCCTACCTGAGCCGGATCGCCTGGGAGTAGGCGTCCATGCGCGCGCGTTGCACCGACCACATATTCCTCATCGGCTTCATGGGCGCGGGCAAGACCTGCGTCTCGCGCAGCCTCTCCGCGATCACCGGGTTGTCGCTCGTGGACATAGACCAGCGCATCGTCGCCTTGCAGCACCGCCGCATCCCCGACATCTTCGCCCAAGACGGCGAGGCGGCGTTTCGCGCCATCGAGACCGACACCTTGCGCCGGCTTGTCTTCGAGCCGCGCAGCATCGTCTCGTGCGGGGGAGGCGTCGTGGAGGCGCCGGCGAACAGGGAGGCGCTGGCCGAGCTGGGCACGACGGTCTACCTGCAGGTCAGCCTCGACGAGGCGCTCTCGCGCATCAGCCGCCCCGAGACGCGCCCGATGCTCTCCGGCCCGGTGCCGGTCTCCGAGATATACGACGCGCGCATCCCGCTCTACGAGCAATGCGCCGACATCACCATACGCACAGGCGACAACACGCCGGGCCACATCGCGCGCAAGTGCCGCGACGCCCTGGCGGAAAGGGGGCTTTTATGAGCACGCCGCGCGAGATAGAGGTCGTGGGCGCAGACGGCAGCAGCTATCCCGTCTGCGTGGGAAAGGGCGCGCTCGACGGTTTCGGCGAGCGGGTGCGCGAGCTGAAGCCGGGCGCGCGCGTCGTCGTCATCTCCGACGAGACGGTAGGGCCGGTCTACGGCAAGATAGTGAAAAAGCGCCTGAAGACGGCCGGCTTCGAGGTGCACGACCTGCTCGTGCCGGCAGGCGAGAAGTCCAAGACGCTCGAGTACGCCGACGAGCTGTGGCAGGCGCTTGCCGCCTACGGCATGGGGCGGGAAGACCTCGTCGTGGCCGTGGGCGGCGGCGTGGTGGGCGATTTGGCGGGATTTGTGGCCGCGTGCTACATGCGCGGAATCGACTTCGTGCAGGTGCCCACGACGTTGCTGGCCATGGTGGACGCCTCGGTGGGCGGCAAGACCGCCGTGGACCTCGAGCGCGGCAAGAACCTCGTGGGCGCCTTCCACCGCCCCGTTTACGTGTGCGCCGACGTGCGCGTCTTGAAGTCGCTTGACGAGGAGGGCTGGGCCAACGGCTTTGCCGAGGTGGCAAAGTCGAGCGTCGTGGCAAGCCGGCGCAGCTTCTACGAGCAATTGCGCGACAACGCCGCGGGCTTGCGGGCGCACGAGAGCGTCCTAGTCGAGCAGGCGGTGGCCGACAGCGTCGAGTTCAAGGCGCGGGTGGTGGGCAAAGACGAGCGCGAGCGGGGCTTGCGCGAGTGCCTGAACTACGGGCACACGCTCGGGCACGCCATCGAGACCTGCGCGGGCTACGGCGCGATAGGGCACGGGCGCGCGGTGGCCGAGGGCATGCGCTTTGCCGCGCGTCTGGCCGTCGAGGTGCTCGGTGCCGACGTGGCCTTCGTGCGCCGCCTCGACACCCTGCTCGACAGCCTGGGGCTGGAGGAGATCGCGTGGACGAGCGTGCCCGACCGCCTCTTGCACGTGATGAAAAGCGACAAGAAGGCGCGCGGCGGGCAGGTGCGCTTCGTGCTCGCGCGCGATTTCGGCGATTGGGAGATGCGCGCCGTAGACGACGAGGTGCTCGTGCAGCACCTGGAGGCATGGTGCACGGCGAAGCGCCGCCTGATAGCGCGCCGGGAAAAGGAGAGGGGGGCGGGCGCATGAAGTTCCTGCTGCTGAACGGGCCGAACTTGAACATGCTGGGCACGCGCGAGCCCGAAATCTACGGCCACGAGACGCTGGCCGACGTCGAGGCGGCGGCAAAGGCGCACGCGCGCGAGCTGGGCGTGGAGCTGGAGTGCGCGCAATCCAACCACGAGGGCGTGCTCATCGACACGATCCAGGCCGCCATGGGCGCCTACGACGCCATCGTCTACAACCCGGGCGCGCACACGCACTACAGCTACGCCATTCACGACGCCATCACGAGCGTGGACGTGCCGGTGGTCGAGGTGCACATCTCCGACATCTCCGCCCGCGAGGACTTCCGCCGCACAAGCGTCTTGGCCGACGCGTGCATAGCGCAGGTGGCAGGCCTTGGCACGCGAAGCTACCTGAAGGGCATCGACATCGCGAAGGAGCATCTCGATGGACGCGGCGCATAGGGTCGGGCGGCTGCGCGCGCTGATGCGCGAGGAGGGCTTGGACGCCTATGTCGTGCGGCGCATAAGCGACCTTGCCTGGCTTACCGGGTTTGAAGGCGTCTTCGACTCCGAGCTTGCGCACACGGCGCTCGTCACGCACGACGCGTGCATCATCCACACGGACTCGCGCTATGCCAACGCGATGCGCGCGTGTGCGGGACTGCCGGGCGATGCGGCAGCAGGCGGCGCCGCGTCGGCTGCGGCGCCGGGCGCCGTGCAAGACGCGGCATCCGGGCCCGTGCAAGACGCCGCGCCCCTGTGGCAGGTCGACGGCATGGTCTTCCGCGACATCCACTACGCCGCGCCCGCGGCCTTCACCGCCTCCGTGCTCGCCCGCATGGGCGCCGCCGACGCGCGCCTGGCCATCGACTCGGAGACGCCCATCTCCCTTTTCACCGCCTTCAAGAAGGCCTTGCCGGATGCCGCCCTCGTCGTGCGCGCAGGCGACATCCTCTCCTTGCGCGCGGTGAAAGACGCGGCCGAGCTGGAGCGCATGCGCGCCGCCCAGGCATGCGCCGAGGCCGGCTTCACCCGCATGCTCTCCGAGCTGCACGTCGGCATGACGCAGCGCGAGGTCTCGCTGGCCCTCGAGTTCTCCATACGCGCATCCGGCGCCGACGCGCTCTCCTTTCCCAATATCGTGGCAAGCGGGCCTGATGGGGCAAACCCCCACGCGCAGCCGGGAGACCGCACGATCGAACGCGGCGACCTCGTCGTCTTCGACTTCGGCGCGCGCGCATGCGGTTATTGCTCGGACACGACGCGCACGGTGTCCATGGGAAAGCCGAATCCCGAGCAGGCACGCGCGCGGGACGCCCTCGTCGAGGCCAACGCGCAGGTGCGCCGCGCCCTGCGCCCGGGCGTGACGGGGCGCGAGATGCACGAGCTGGCCGAGGCCGTCCTAGCCGACGCGGGCTTTGCGGGCAAGATGGGGCATGCCCTGGGCCACGGGGTGGGCCTCGACGTCCACGAGCGCCCCTTCCTCAGCTCGCGCGAGGACAAGCCCCTCGTCGCGGGCAACGTCGTCACCGTCGAGCCCGGCATCTACATCGCCGGCGCCTTCGGCATGCGCCTCGAGGACTGCGGCGCCGTCACCGATGGGGGCTTCGAGAATTTTTGCACGTTGCCCCACGAGCTGGTCGTCGTAGAGTAAAATTACGAAGTTCGTGTACCAATCGAGAGGAAGGGCAGATTCCGTGAGCATCCAGCCTTCTAGCTTTAAAAACGGCATGTGCATCAAGTACAACGACAAGTTGTGCACCATCGTCGAGTTCCAGCACGTGAAGCCCGGCAAGGGCGGCGCGTTCATCCGCACCAAGCTCAAGGACCTGGCGACGGGCCGCGTCGTGGACTACACCTTCCGCCCCACCGACAAGTTCGACGACGTGCGCCTCGAGGTCAAGGAGATGGAGTACTCCTGGAACGACGGCACCACGTACTACTTCATGGATCCCGTCACCTTCGAGCAGCCCGAGGTCTCGGCAGACCTCCTCGGCGACAAGACCGTGTGGCTGAAGGAGGGCGACACCTGCCTTGCGCAATACGCCGACGGCGAGCTGATCAACGTCGACCCGCCCATGTTCGTCGAGCTGGAGGTCTCCGAGACCGAGCCCGGCTTCAAGGGCAACACGGTCCAGGGCGGCTCGAAGCCCGCGACGCTCGAGACGGGCGCCGAGGTGAAGGTGCCGTTGTTCATCGAGATCGGCGACAAGGTGAAGATCGACAGCCGCGACGGGCGCTTCGTCGAGCGCCTCTAGCCCGCGCGTTTCCCCGGGCCGAAAGGACGACATGGCAGACTACAAGTACAAGCGCGTGCTCCTCAAGCTTTCCGGCGAGGCGCTGCAAGGCGAAGGCGAGTTCGGCATCGACCCGAAGGTGGTCGACGACATCGCCACCCAGCTCGTGCCCATCGTCGAGGGCGGCGTGCAACTGGCCGTCGTCGTGGGCGGCGGCAACATCTTCAGGGGGCTGGCGGGGTCTGCGGCGGGCATGGAGCGCGCCCAGGCCGACTACATCGGCATGCTCGCGACCATCATGAACGCGCTTGCCCTGCAAGACGGCTTCGAGCGCGCCGGGCTGGACTCGCGCGTGCAGACGGCCATACGCATGCAAGAGATCGCCGAGCCCTACATACGCCGCCGCGCGGTGCGCCATCTGGAGAAGGGGCGCGTCGTCATCTTCGCGGGCGGCACGGGCAACCCCTACTTCACCACCGACACCACGGCCAGCCTGCGCGCATGCGAGGTGGGCTGCGAGGCCATCCTCAAGGCCACGCAAGTCGACGGCGTCTACTCCGACGACCCCAAGACGCATCCGGAGGCCGAAAAGTTCGACGAGATCTCGTATCTGGAGGTCTTGAACCGGGGGCTGCACGTCATGGACACGACGGCCACGAGCCTGTGCATGGACAACAAGCTGCCCATCATCGTGTTCAACATGCACGTCGAGGGCAACATCGAGCGCGTCTTGCGCGGCGAGGCGGTCGGCACCACGGTCAGCTAGGCGGGGCATCACGGACTCGGCGGCGCGTGGACGAAGGCGCGCGCCTTATGGCAAAGGAGAGGCGGTTTTCACCATGGCACAGATCGACGGCGCGAAAGAGGGCATGGAAAAGGCCCTGTCCGCCCTGCAGCACGACTTCACCGGCTTGCGCACGGGACGCCCCAACCCGGCGTGCCTCGACGACGTCAAGGTCGACTACTACGGCGTGCCCACGCCCGTCACGCAGGTGGCGGCCGTGAAGGTGCCCGACGCGCACATGATGACGGTCGAGCCCTGGGACAAGGGGCTTGTCGGCGCCGTGGAGAAGGCCATCGCCGCCTCGAGCCTCGGGATCGCGCCCAACAACGACGGCTCGGGCACCATACGCCTGCCGTTTCCCGCGCCCACCGAGGAGCGCCGCCGCGAGATCGTGAAGGACTGCCGTGCGGCCGCGGAGAAGGCGCGCGTGGGCGTGCGCGCGGCGCGTGCCGACATGAAAAAGAAGCTCGAGCGCGGCCAAAAGGACGGCGAGATCACCGAAGACGAGCTGCACCGCGCCGAAGACGAGCTGCAAAAGCTCACTGACTCCTACGTGGCGAAGGTGGACGCGGCGCTGGCGGAAAAAGAAGCCGAGGTCATGGAGATCTAGCTTGAGCGCGCGTCCGAGCACATGTGCGGAGATCTTCCCCGAGCCGCCCGCCGGCCTCGACGTCTCCGCGCTCGACATGGGGCGCATCCCCGCGCACGTCGCCATCATCATGGACGGCAACGGGCGTTGGGCGCACCTGCGCGGCCTTTCGCGCGGCGAGGGCCACAAGGCCGGGATAAAGGCCGTGCGCGAGGCCATCACCACCTGCAACGACCTCGGGGTGAAGGTCTTGACCATCTACTCGTTTTCCACCGAGAACTGGAAGCGGCCCGTCTCCGAGGTGAAGGGCCTGATGGAGCTTTTCGCCAAGACCATGGGCGCCGAGGTGGACGGGCTGGACGCCGAGGGCGTGCGGGTGAAGCTGCTGGGCGATATCGACGCGCTGCCGCTGGCGACGCGCACGGTCTTTCGCCAGGCCGAAAAGCGCACGGCGTCCAACAAGGGGCTGGTCTTGGCCATCGCCGCGAACTACGGGGCGCGCGCCGAGATCGCGAAGGCCGCCGCCGCGCTTGCCGCCGAGGCCGCCGCCGGGCAGGTGCGCGCCGACGACATCGACGAGGGCATGCTCGCCGCGCGCCTCACCACGGCAGGCCTGCCCGACCCGGACCTGTGCATACGCACGAGCGGCGAGATGCGCCTGTCGAATTTCCTGCTCTTCCAGCTCGCCTACGCCGAGTTCTACGTCACCGACGTGCTGTGGCCGGATTTCGACCGCTACGAGCTTTTGCGCGCGCTGCTGTCCTACCAGGGGCGCGATCGCCGCTTCGGCGCGGTGGACGGGAACTAGCACATCATGGCCATCAACCGCGACGACCTCGGGAAACGCCTGCTCGTGGGGGCGGGCTACGTCGTCGTCATGGTGCTGTCCACCTTCCTGTCGCTGTACTCGACCATCATCGTCATCGCGGGCACGGCGGCGCTGTGCTGCTACGAGTTCTTGCGCATGTGCCGCATGAACGGCCACCACCCCTTCGTGCACATCGGCACCGTCACGGCAGGCCTCATCCCGTTCGCGCTCGTCTTCTTCGCCAACACCAACCATATCCTCTTCGGGCCGCTCGCCGTCGCCTTCGTGGGCGCGTGCGTGGCCTGCTGGCGCTACTTCGGCGACCCGGAGGTCTCCATCGAAGACCTCGCCCTCACCTTGTTCGGCTTCCTCTACACGGGGCTTTTGCTGTGCGGCTACGTGCTTGTGCGCGGCTACGTGCCGGGTTTTTCGGGTGGCATGCTGGGATTCATCCTCTTCGGTAGCGTGTGCATCAACGACGGCTTCGCCTACCTGGGCGGCTCGGCGTTCGGGCGCCACCAGTTCGCGCCGAAAATCAGCCCCAAGAAATCGTGGGAGGGCGTGGTCTGCGGCGTCGTCGGGTGCATGCTCGCGTGGATGTGCGCGCCGCTGCTCGTGCCCGAGTGCGGCTTCGGCTTCGCGTGGGCCGCGGTGGTGGGCTTTCTCGTCGCCGTGGCCGCAATCATCGGCGATTTGATGGAATCGCACATCAAGCGCGGCTTTTCGGTGAAGGACTCCGGCGACATCATGCCGGGGCACGGCGGCCTGCTCGACCGCTCCGACTCGCTCATATTCGCGTGCGTGGCCGCCTACGGGGCCATCGCCGCGGCGCCTTATGTAGGCCGCCTGCTTTCCATGCTCGCGGGGGGCGCGTGATGGAGGACGTGGCGCAGGACATGGTGAAGGACGCGGCCGTCAGCGTGGACCGGGGCGCGGCAGAAGGCGCGGCCCCTTTGCGCATCGCCGTCCTCGGCGCGACGGGTTCTATCGGCGTGCAGACCCTCGAGGTGGCGCGCATGCACCCAAAAAAGGTCGAGGTGGTCGCGCTTGCGGCGGGCAGGCGCGTGAAGGAGACGGTCGCCTTTGCCCTGGAGTTCGGCGCCTCCCACGTGGCCTTCGGCGACGAGCGCGTGGCGGGCGCGGCAAGCGAGCTGGCGCCGCTGGGGCCGGACGTCTCTTTGGGTTTCGGCGCGAAAGCCGTGGCCGCCTTGACGCAGCTCGACGACGTGGACCTCGTGGTGAACGCCATGTCCGGCGCGGCGGGCTTGCGCGCAAGCTACGCCACGCTGGCCGGCGGCCGCAAGCTCGCGTTGGCCAACAAGGAATCGCTCGTGGTGGGCGGCGACCTCGTCATGCCGCTTGCGAAGCCTGGCCTCCTTCTGCCCGTGGACAGCGAGCACTCCGCCATATGGCAATGCTTGAAAGGCGAGGACGCCCGCGAGGCGGCCCGCATATGGCTCACCTGCAGCGGAGGCCCGTTTCGCGGCTTTTCGCGCGCGCGTCTGGCGCAGGTCACGCGCGAGCAGGCTCTGGCGCACCCTACCTGGAACATGGGGCCGAAGATCTCCATCGACTCGGCCACGCTCATGAACAAGGGCCTCGAGGTCATCGAGGCGTGCCATCTCTTCGACGTGGGCGTAGACGACGTGCGCGTCGTCGTGCACCCGCAAAGCTGCGTGCACTCCATGGTCGAGTACGTGGACGGCTCGGTGAAGGCGCATCTGGGCGTGCCCGACATGCGCATCCCTATCCAATACGCCTTGAGCTTCCCGCACAGGTGGGAAAGCCCCGCGCCGGACATCGACTTCACCGCGCTAGCCCCCCTCGAGTTCTCCGACCCGGACCTGGAGACCTTCCGCTGCCTTGCGCTCGCGCTCGACGCCGGGCATGCGGGGGGCACCGCGCCGTGCGTGATGAACGCGGCAAACGAGGTGGCCGTCGCTTGTTTTCTCGATGGATTGTGCAAGCTCACGGATATAGACGCGGCCGTGGAGGCTACCCTCGATGCCCTTGGGCGCGACGACGTGGAATCGTTGGAGCAGCTCGAGCACATCGATGGCCGCGCCCGGCAGATGGCGCACGACTTTTTGGAGCGTTTGTAGCTTGGATATCGCACTCACCGTCTTTTGGGGCGTCGTCGTCTTGCTCGTCTTGGTCGTCGTCCACGAGGCCGGCCACTTCATCGCCGCGCGCGCCTTCCATGTGCGCGTCACGGAGTTCATGGTCGGTTTGCCCGGCCCCAACATCGGCTTCAAATGGCATGGCACGAAGTTCGGCGTGACGGCCGTGCCCCTCGGCGGCTACAACCGCATCACCGGCATGGAGGCAGGCCCTGAAAACCCGCATCTCGCCCCCGTGCTGGCCTATGTCTACCGCCAGGGCCTGGCCGACGAGGAGCATGTGGCGCTTGCCTGCGGGCTTTCGGCAGACGAGGCCGCCGACGCGCTTGCCATACTCGACGAGTGGGGCTCGATCAACGCGCCCGGCCGCGACAACAAGACCGGCAAGTACGCCGCCCCCGAGGCGGACGGCTTTGCCCTCGGGCAGGCGCGCGAGGTCTCCGACGAGACCGCCTTGCTCGACGCCGAGCGCGCGCAGACCTACCGCAGCCTGAAGCTGTGGCAGCGCCTCGTGGTGCTGTTTGCCGGGCCTCTCATGAACGTGGTGCTCGCCGTCGTCTTGCTGCTCGTGCTCTTTTGCGGGCTGGGAGTGTCGGTGGCCTCCACGACCGTCTCCGGCGTCACCGAAGACGGCCCTGCCGCCGCCGCGGGCATGCAGGCAGGCGACACCATCGTGGGGCTGGGCGATGCGCAGATAGGCGAGTGGAGCGATTTGACCGAGACGCTGCAGGGCCTGCAGCCGGGCCAGGAGACGTCCATCTCCTACGAGCACGACGGGCAGCTGTGCACGGGGCAGGTGGTCTTGGCCGACAACGGGCAGGGAAAAGCGCAGCTCGGCGTCGTGGCCGGGGTCGCGCAAAAGCGCATGGGGCCCATCGAGGCGCTGCAGGCCTCCTGGGATTACCTGGCCTTGACGGTCGGGGCCTACGCGAGCCTGTTCAACCCCGCCACGGCAGGCGAGACCTTGAGCCAGTCCAGCTCGGTGGTGGGCATCGCGGCGGTCACCAAGCAGGCCGCCGACACCTCGCTCGTCTCGCTGCTCTACATCGTCGCGGTCATCTCGATGTCGCTCGGCATCGTGAACCTCGTGCCCTTGCCGCCGCTCGATGGGGGCAAGATCGTGGTCGAGCTCGTGCAAAAGGCCATACGCCGCGAGATTCCCGCGCGCGTCATCTCCACCATCACCACCGTGGTCATCGCGGCGCTGCTCGTCTTGTTCGTCTTTCTCGTGCGCCAAGACGTCGTGCGCTTTTTCATGGGAGGCTAGGGGGCGGAAATGGAGCCGTTTGCCGAAGGACATGGCGCGCAGGCCGCGCGCCCGCATCCCGGCGCGGGCAGCCCGGATGGGAGGGGCGCCCGCGTGGACGGCGCCGCGGCTCCTGCGTCTCCCGCACGTACTTGCACGGACGGCACCACGCCGCCCGCACGCGCCCGCATTGACGGCAGCCCGCTTCCCGCACGCGCCCGCACGCGCCAGGTCGACGTCGGCGGGGTGAAGGTGGGCGGCGGCGCGCCCGTGGCCGTGCAGTCTATGACGAGCGTGCCCATGTGCGCAGGCACCGGCGGCGAAGGGCCTGTGCTCGACGTAGACGGCAACCTCGCCCAGATCGAGGCCCTGGCCTGCGCGGGCTGCGAGATCGTGCGCGTGGCCGTGCCCAACCTCGCCTCCGTGGCGCCGTTCGGGCGCCTGGCCGCCCAAAGCCCGCTGCCCGTCGTGGCCGATGTCCATTTCGACTACCGCATCGCCTGCGGGGTGGCCGCCTGCGGGGCCGCGGGCCTGCGCATCAACCCCGGCAACATCGGCGCGCCCGAGAAGGTGGGCGCCTGCATCGAGGCGGCGGGCGAGGCGGGCATACCCGTGCGCATAGGCGTGAACGCGGGCTCGCTCGAAGACGCGCTGGCCTCCCGCGACGACATGGACCTCGCGCACAAGCTTGCGAAAAGCGCCGCAGACCAAGTCGCCTACTTTCGCGCGCGCGGCTTTCACGACCTCGTGGTCTCGGCCAAGGCCCACGACGTGGCAACGACCGTGGCCGCCTACCGCCTGCTGTCCGCCGAATTGCCCGACGTGCCCTTGCACCTGGGCGTCACCGAGGCGGGCACCTTGCGCCAGGGCACGGTGAAATCTGCCGTCGCGCTGGGCATCTTGCTGGCAGAGGGCATCGGCGACACCATGCGCGTCTCGCTTACCGCGCCGCCTGAAGAAGAGGTGCCCGTCGCGTTCGACATCCTGGCCGCCGCGGGCGTGCGCCGCGTGCGCCCCGAGTTGGTCTCGTGTCCCACCTGCGGGCGCTGCCGCGTGGACCTGCAGCCCATAGCCACCGAGGTGGAGCGCCGCCTTGCCGCCGTGGGAAAGCCGCTCGAGGTCGCCGTCATGGGATGCGCGGTGAACGGTCCTGGCGAGGCGGCGGGCGCGGACGTGGGCGTGGCCTGCGGTGTGGGCGAGGGGCTGCTCTTTGAAAAGGGGCGCAAGGTCGCGCGCGTGCCCCAGGGCCGGATCGTCGACGAGCTGTTCTCGCTCATCGAGCGCATCTAGGGGCGCGGTACGGCCCCGCCGCCGCAGCCCGGCACCGCCCGGCGCTGCGGCTTGGCTGCACAGGATGCGGCGCGGCACCCCGGCTACGCGGGTATCTTTTTTGTTGGATTTTCATATGGCATCCAACTCCGCCCGGTGCAGCTCGTTTGTTGCAGTTTGCCGGGGTTTTGTGCTGTCTATTAAAGTAGGCGCGCGAAAGATGTCTGGAAAACGAAGGGGGAGACGCGGTGATGCGTATTCCGTCTGCACAGAGATTTGTCTGGGAAGGTGTTCACTTGCGCATGTCGGATGCGCCGACCTCTTCTGTGGGCGGGCGTTTGCCCTATCATGGGGCGGACGCCCGTTTTCTTTGAAGGGAGCCTATGGCAACAGCGCTTCTCATATCCCTTTGCGCCGGCCTGACGGTCTTGCTCGGCGCTGGCGTCGTGCGCCTCTCGCGCGGGGCGCGGCGCATCGAGCATTTCTCCATCGCGCTTGCCGCCGGGTCCATGTTCGCGTTGCTCCTCTTCGATTTGGGGCCCGAGGTCTTCGAGGGCTTTGGCGACGGGGCGGCGCTCCAGGTCGTCGTCGGCCTCGTCGTGGGGTTTGCGGGCCTTTTGGCGCTCGACGGCGTTATACCGGACCACGACAGGGGCGCGGGCGACGCGCCAGCTGCGGGCACAGCGCCAGCCGCAGGCGCCGCGCCGGCCGCAGGAACTGCTGCCCCCGCCGGCGCCGGAAACGCCGTGCACATCGGCCTCATCTCGGCGGTCGCCATCGTCTTGCACAACATCATCGAGGGCATGGCCGTCTACAGCGTCGCCCTCTCCTCGCCCCAAAGCGGCGCGCTCTACGCCCTGGCCATCGCCTTGCACAACGTCCCCATGGGCATGCTGCTCTTTTCCACGCTGGAGAAAAGCCGCGCCTCCACGCGCCGCGCCGCCGCCTTCTCCGTCACCTTCTCCACCTTCGCAGGCGGCCTTCTCATGGCAGCCCTCGCGCACGCGGTCGCGGAGGGGGTCATGGTCTTTTTCGTCGCCGCCGCCGCGGGGATGATCTGCTACATACTCGTGATGGAGCTGGCGCCGAGGCTTGCGCGCAGCCGCCCCGCATGGGTGTCTGCGGCGGGTTGCGCGGCCGGCTTTCTCATCGTCGCCGCCGCATCGTTTCTCGGATAGGCAGGAAAGGAAAGGCCGCATGGTACATGTCACAGACGAGGCTTTCGAGGCCATGGTAAGCGACGCGATCGACTCGATCCCCGAGCGCTTCATCGACGAGCTGGACAACGTCATGTTCCTCGTGGAAGACGAGCCGAGCGACGAGCAGGTCGCCGACGACATCGCCGACGGCGGCACCGGGGACATGCTGGGCCTGTACTCCGGGGTGAACCTCTACGACCGCGCGGACTACTACAGCGGCGATTTGCCCGACAGCATCACCGTGTTCAAAGGCCCGCATGAGCGCATGTGCGCCGACGAGGCGGAGCTTGCCGAGGAGGTGCGCCGCACCGTCGTGCACGAGGTGGGCCACTACTTCGGCATGGACGAGGACCAAGTGGGCGAGATGGGCTACGCCTGAGCGCACCCGGACCGCGCTCGGACCGCACCCGGACCGCACCCGGGCTTCACGCGGGGCGGCCGTCCCCTCCCATCCACGACGACGGGCCGGCTTCCTCACTCTTGCACGCGTATCTCCACGCTTGTGTCCAGGCCGTAGAACTTGCGAAACCAGCCCGCGAGCATCTCGCCGCTCGGGTCTGCGCGCCATACAAGCTCGCCTGCGCCAAGCGAAGGCAGCTCCAGCTCTGCGGCGCCCGTTTCCTTTGCCTGCTCCACCAGCTGCGCGCGCTCCACATCGGCCGCGTGGACGGGCGCGTACAACCCCACGAGGACGGCGCACATCAGCGCCGCCGCCGCGCAAGTGCAACCCGTGAGCTTGCGCCCCGGCGCGGGCGCGCACCCGTCGGCGAGCAGGCAGACGAGGACCGCAAGCAGGATATACGGCGGCAGGTAGCAGCGCGGCCCGTAGCGGCTCACGAGCAAGAGGGGCAGCGCGAGGGCAGCGGCGTACAAGAAGACGAGAAGCTCCTTCTTGCGGCCGTCGCGCCACAGCAGCGCGCACCACGCAAGCAACGCCAGGGCCTGCGCCGCGCAAGCGAGGGCGTTGGCGCATCTGAGCAGGCGGGTCAGCTTGGACGGTGCAGCCAGGGTATACCAGATGCCGTATACCGCGATGCACAGGAAGACGACGGCGAGCCCCGCCATGAGGCGCGCGCGGCGCCTTTTGCCCGCACGACGCGCCCGGATACAGGAGAAAAGCGCAAACACGCACAAAAACGCCTGCATGGGCCATGCGCGCACCACAAGATAGGGCGACAAGCTCTGGGAAAGGCAGGCGAATGCGCCGTGGATGAAGCCGCCCGGGGCCAGCTCCCGATAAGAGCTGCCGTCTATTTGAACGGGGTCGGTGCCCAGCGCGATGGACAGATAGGCACCGTTGGAGAACATGAGGGCGGCGCCGAGAAACGCGCCGGCAAAAAACGCAAGCTGCGCCGGGTCGAATCTCCCGTGGCGGTGCTTCGTGTAGACCAAGACCGCGAACGAGGCGACGACGTTGGCAACGGTCACGGTCTCAACCATGAGCGAGAGAAGAAAACCGAGCACCGTCAGGGCAGAGGCCAAGGCGGGTTTTTTGCAGGGACGATATCCGTCCTCCAGGCAGTCTCGTATTGCCGCTATGTAGAGCAGGATGAACAACGCCGAGAGCGTATAGTTCACAAACCCGGAGGTCCACACGAGTCCTTGGGCAAACACTGCCGTCGGCACGAGGAAGACGAGCAGCAGGCACATCCAGAACATGCTCGTGTCCTTTCGGCCCACGAGCACTTGCGTGCACAAGGCGATGCCCGTGAGAGCCGCCGCGACAATGGGCGCATGCAGCAGCGGCATACGTGTCAGGACAACGCAGAGCAGATTCGAGAAATAGCGACCGTTGTAGTCGGAGAAAAACCTGGCCAGCATCTTGTCGCATGCCGAGCTGCCCCAATACCAATCGTCGCCTGAAAACGGGAAGAGCGCGCACAGGGCGGTCAGAGCCGCGAAAACCACGAGCAGGACAGGCCACGGGACGGCGCATATGCGCGCAGGCTGCCATCGGCGCCGTCGGCCGGAAGCCTGCGCCGGCTTTGCGCCGGCACAAGCGTCCGTCGCGCGCCCGTCCCGTTGCCCAAGCCCTCCCCGTCCACTGCATCCTCGAAGCTGACGGGTTTTTTCCTGTCTGTCGCGCGTGGCGTCCGAGTCCGCGGGGGCGGAGGCGAATATATCGGTAGTTACGTTGTCCATAGCGGGGCATTTTACAGGTTTGCCAAGTTTCACGCGTGTCGGTCCTGTGCGAAGCCGTGGTTGGGATAGTGCGATTAGGGTACCATGTCCGTCTTGTGCAACGGGTGAATGCGGCGGAGGATAATGTTGAAAGAAGGGTTGAACAACGGCGCGGGGCTTTGGACAGGGAAACGATTTGCACGTCGCGGGCGGTTCCATGTTCGGTGGTAAACAACTCGCCGATAGGCCACGCAAGTGGCTCAAGTTTTTTTTCGCGGCCCTTGCGTCTGTGTCAGCTGCATATGCCATCTCCTACATAGCCAACTTGGGCGCAAGCGAAATTGATGCGACATCCGGCTTCCTTGCGACCTTGACCGCTGTGGGCGCAGCGTGTTCGCTGCAAGATATGCTGGTTGCATTGCCGTTCGCCTTCCTGATTTGCCTGGAGCCACCTCTTGGCCGCGAGCGTTTCGCATCCGTTTTTCTGCTCGCGCTTGTGCTCGACCTTGCAATTTTTCTCTCCGCTGCTATGGGGTCGACTCATCATTTAAGCTCTTTGTATACAGGTTATGCGCATCTTGCTCTCTCCCTGTTTTCGTTTGCGGTGCTCTTGGTCTATTTGTCCTATGTTTTTCAGTTTGTGTTTCGGAAATTGCCGCCCCTTGCCACGAAGCTGTTTTCCGTCCCGCAGGCCGGCAAAAGCAAAATCTTTCTTATCTCGTTTTCCATCCTGCTGGTCGCGTGGTCCCCGTATGTCATTTTCATGGCCCCGGGGTCTGATTGCGTGGATATGGGGCACCAGGTTGCCCAATTCACGACAGGATCCTACTCGACACACCACCCTCTCTACTCGACTTTTCTTTACGGTGCTGTCTTCTCGCTTGGCGACGGCCTGGCCGGGGTGAATGCGGGTCTTCTTATTGTGGTGCTGCTTCAAACGTTGGCGCTGGCTGCTGTCCTCTCGCTCGAGATCGTCGAGCTTTCCCGCATGGGCTTTGGCAGACGGGTCCTCGTTGTTGCGTTGCTTTTCTTCGCAACTGTGCCTCTCTTCGGATCGTATTGCCAGTGGGTTGTGAAGGACTCGTTGTTTGGCGCGAGCTTCGCCTTGTATGTCACCGTCTACGCTCGATGCTGCATTTGTGCGCGAAAGACAGGTGTTCGCACACGTGACCTCGTGCTTTTGCTGGCAATATCTGTTGTAGTCGGGTTATTGAGAAACAACGGGTTTTATGTCGTGGCGTTCACCGCGCTCGCTTTTGCGATTGCGTATCGCCGAAGGCTTTCGGCGAGAAAACTCGTCTTGCCGCTTCTCGCAATACCGTTGATCATAGGATTCAATCAGGTGGCGATGGTCGTCACGCATGCGCAGCAAGGCGATATTCGCGAGGCTTTATCGATTCCCTTCCAGCAAACGGCGCGCTATGCGGTGGAGCACCCCGACGATGTGACCCAGCTGGAAAAAGAGGCGATTGACGCCGTTTTGGATTATTCCGACCTTGCCGACCGTTACGAATGGCGTACTTCCGACCCGGTGAAAGAGAAGGCCAAGACCGACGACAAGGGCGCGTTGCTCGAGTATTTCAAAGTCTGGTTTGCCCAAGGCCTGCGCCACCCCGGCTGTTATGCCGAGTCGCTTCTCGACCAGACTTTTGGATACTGGTCCCTCGAAGATCCGTCGATATACGAGCAAGATTTTGCCAAGTTCAGCAATCATTGGGTTGGTCGCAGGGTCGGCGAGGAGAGCATCCAGTTTTTCCCCGGACTCGCAAACGGCGTCAAGCAGATTGCAGGTATGCTCAGGAGCATGCCGTTTTTCGGCCTGCTTTCGATATCCGGATTCTACACGCTTGCCGTTGCCGTGTTGGCCGGCCTTGTGCTGTACCGCAAGAAACCGCATGCTCTTATCGTGTTGGTTCCTTCCACGGTGCTGTTCCTCACGTATATGGCAGGCCCGTTGAATGGCTCGATCAGGTATTCGTTTGGCTATATTGCCGCGTTTCCCGTTGTCGTCGGAGCAATCTTTTACATGCTTTTCAGCACCCCGCCAAAAAAGCCGAGGTGAATATCGCGGCCTGCTGCAAAAGCTGTTGCGGGTAATTTGCCGCAGGCTGCAAATTTTGCATATCCGCATGGAGATATGCCCCGTGTTTCTGTGGTGCAGGCGGTCGCGGGGGCGCCTTCAGGCGCGGCGCACGCCCTCCCAGATCCACATGACGAGCGGCGCCGGCGCGAGCTTGCAAAACACGCGCATGCACAAGGCCACGAGGCTGCAGGTGGCCACGGGATAGTTGCAGCGGTTGACCAGGTCGCTTTGCGCGACGACGCGCGCGCAGGACAGCTGCGGCCAGGGGTGCTTCACCGTCCGGCCGTCGTGCGTGTCGCGCGCGACCTTCACGAACTCGGTCTTCACCCATATGGGGCATACGGCGCTGACGTAGATGCCGCGCCCGCCCAGCTCGCGGCGCAGCGCGCGGGTAAAAGACAGCACGAAGCTTTTCGTCGCGGCGTAGACGGCCAGGCCCTGCAGCGGCTGGAAGGCCGCCGAGCTGGCGATCTGGACGATGCGCGCGCCGCGGCCCATGTGCGGCAGCACCGCCTGCGTCATCTCCACGAGCGCCCGGCAGTTCAGGTCCACCATCGCGCCCGTCTCGTCGAGCGTGAGGTCCTCGACGGCGCCGAACTTGCCCAGTCCGGCCGCGTTCACGAGCATGGAGACGGTGAAGTCGGGGTCGGCGAGCGCGGCGGCAGCCAGCATCGCGCGCACCTCGTCGATGCTCGCGCGCGCGGCGAGGTCGGCGGGAATGCAGCGCACGGGGGTCTTGCAGGCGCCGGCCAGCTCTTGCAGGCGCTGCTCGCGGCGGGCAATCGCCCATATCTCGTCGGCGTAGCCCTTCTTGTCGATGCGGCGCACGTACTCGGCGCCCAGCCCGCTCGATGCCCCCGTGACGATGGCGATGCGCATGGTGAAAGGCCCTTTCCGTGTCCTCGGTCGTGTCCTGCGGCGCGCCGCGCGCCGCCCTCCTGCGGCGGCTCTAACCCGCGAGCTCTTTGCAGCGCGCGATGCAGGCGGCGTTGGCGGCGGCGAGCCCTTCGGCAAAGGCGCTGCCCTCGAGCACGTCGATGGCCGCGCGCGTCGTGCCGCCCGGCGTGGCCACCTGCGCGACGAACTCGGAAAGCGGCTTGTCCGGCGCGGCCTCGAGCAGCTTGGCGGCGCCGGAAAGCGTCTGCACGAGCAGGGCGCGGGCGTCGGCGCGCGCAAACCCGCGGCCGGCGAGGTCGTCGAGCATGCACTCGACGAAGTAGTAGAGGTAGGCGGGCGTGGAGCCGTGGACGGCGACGCTGGCGTCGAGCAGCTCCTCGTCCATCTCGCGCACCACGCCCGCGCTGCCGAAAAGCCCTTTTGCAAAAGAGCGCGCCCGGGCCGGGCAATCCGGCGAGGCGGCAAGCACCGTCGCGCCAAGACCCACCTCGAGCGCGGCGTTGGGCATGGCGCGCACGACGGGCACGCCCGGCAGGACGGAGCGGATCTTTGCGATGGAAAGGCCGGCGACGACGGAGAAGAGCGCACGTGGCGGGCAGTCCGCGAAGGAGGCAAGCGCCGCGGGCGCGTCTTTGGGGGCGACGGCCAGCAAGACGGCATCGCAAGACCCCGCCAGCGTATCGGGTGCGGCGACGAGCGTGTAGCCGGCCGCCTTGCAGGCGGCGGCTGTCGCGTCCGAGTGTGCGAGGACGGCGATTTCGCGGGGGTCGAGCGCGCCGGCTGCCACGGCCCCGCGCGCCAGCGCCGAGCCCATGTGGCCCAGCCCGACGACGCCCAGCTTCATCCGCGCCGGCGTGCTCGCGCCGCTCACGCCGCTTGCGCCGGGCGTGTCCACACCGTCCGCGCCGCCCGCGCCGGGTGTGCCCATGCCGCCTGCCCCGTCCGCGTCTGCATTACCCGCGCCCGCCGCGCCCGTACCTGTCGCCGTCTCTTTCGCCACCGCATTCTCCTTCGCCCGCGCCGTCTTCGCCCGCGCCCGCGCCTTCTTGCTCGTCACCGTGTCTCGCCATGCCCTTCGAGCCGGTAGCAATAGGTCGTCAACTCGGCCAGACCCATCGGCCCTCGCGCGTGCAGCTTCTGCGTCGATATGCCTATCTCGGCGCCCAGCCCGAACTCGAAGCCGTCGGTGAAGCGGGTCGAGGCGTTGTGGTAGACGCAGGCCGAGTCGCAGCCCTCCATGAAGGCGCGCACGTGCTCGGGCGTCTCGCTGACGATGCACTCGGAGTGGTGCGTGCCCCAGGCCTCGATGTGGTCGATGGCCGCCTGCACTCCGTCCACGACGCGCAGGTTCATCTCGAGCGCGTCGTATTCCACGCCCCAGCAGCCCTCGTCGGCCGGCACGCACACGTCCGCCGCCGAGTTGGACGCGCTCGCCGCCGACCCGCGCACGTCTGCTTCGCACACGTCCGCCGCCGACCCGCACGCGTCCGCTTCGCACGCGTCCGCTGCCGACCCGCACGCGTCCGCCTTGCACGCGCCTGCCGCCAGCTCGCATGCGCGCGCGTCGGCATGTATGGGCGCCACGCCCTCGCGCGCAAGGGCCTCCACGATGCGCGGCACGAAGGCGTCCGCGACCGCCTCGTCCACCAGCAGGGTCTCCATCGCGTTGCACACGCTCGGGCGCGAGCACTTCGCGTTCACCACGATGCGCTGCGCCATGTCGAGGTCGGCCGACGCGTCCACGTAGACGTGGCAGATGCCGGCCCCGGTCTCGATGACGGGCACCTTCGCGTGCTCGACCACGGCGTCTATCAGGCGCTTCGAGCCGCGCGGCACGAGCAGGTCCACGTGCGCGCGGTCTTGCATGAACTCGTTTGCCTCGGCATGCCCCGGGCGCTCGCCCAACATGACGGCGTCCGTCGCGACCCCATGTCGCGACAGCGTCTCCTTCATCGTGGCCACAATCGCCGCGCAGCTCTCGTAGGACTCCTTGCCGCCCTTCAGCACGCAGGCGCTGCCCGCCTTCAGGGCAAGCGCCATGCAGTCGGCGCTGACGTTGGGACGCGACTCGAAGATGACGCCGATCACCCCGATGGGGCAGCTGACCTTCCTCAGCAGCACGCCGCTTGCAAGCTCGCGCTCCTCGAGCACGCGCCCGAGCGGGTCGGGCAGCGCGGCCACCTGCCGCACGCCGTCTGCGATCGCCTCTATGCGCCCTTCGTCAAGCGCCAGGCGCTCCAGCATGGGCGCGGGCATCCCCGCCTCCCGTGCCGCCGCGCAATCGCGCCCGTTTGCCGAGAGTATGCTCGGCGCGTACGCGACAAGGCGCGTCGCGAAGTCCTCGAGCACCGCATCGCGCGTCTTGCACGGCAGCCCGCGCAGCCCACGCGACGCCTCCTTGGCCGCCGCCGCCTGTTCGAGCAGGTTCATCGCTTTTCTCCCTTCGCCGAAAACAGCGTCCCCACCTGCCCGCCTTCGAGTAAATCGTAGAGCAGGTCGGGCGCGCCTCCGTTCACTATGGCCATGTCGATCCCGAGCGCAAGGCAGCGCGCGGCGGCGTCCACCTTGGTGGCCATGCCGCCCGTGCCCAGCTCGCTTCCCGCGCCGCCGGCCAGCGCGCGCACGGAGTCGTCCACGCGGCCCACCCGGTGGATGAGGCGCGCATCCGGGCAGGCGGCGGGGTTTGCGGTGAAAAGCCCGTCCACGTCGCTTGCGAGCACGAGCAGGTCCGCCTCGGCGTACTCGGCGACGATGGCCGCGAGCGTGTCGTTGTCGCCGATGGAGGCGATCTCGGTCGTCGACATCGTGTCGTTTTCGTTGAAGACGGGCACGGCCCCCATGTCGAGCAGCCGGAATATCGTGTTCTTGAAGTTCGTGCGCCGCTTCTCGTCGGCCAGGTCGCTGCCGATGAGGAGCACCTGGCCTACCGTGTGGTTGTGCTCGGAGAACAGCCGGTCGTAGACGTACATCAGCTCGGTTTGGCCCACGGCGGCGCATGCCTGCTTGCCCGGCATGTCGTCCGGCCGCGCGGCCAGGTTCAGCTTGCCCACGCCCATGGCGATCGCGCCCGAGGACACGAGCAAGACCTCGACGCCGGAGTTGCGTATGTCGGCCAGCACCTTCACCAGCCGCTCGATATGCCGTATGTTCAGGCGCCCGCCGGGGTGCACGAGGGTGC
The DNA here is from genome assembly GCA_963621315.1 of Oscillibacter sp. MSJ-31. Lineage (GTDB taxonomy): Bacteria > Actinomycetota > Coriobacteriia > Coriobacteriales > QAMH01 > CAVAWX01. Next base: position 5,026 of record CAVFDV010000006.1, on the reverse strand, counting down.
TCGTGCCCACCTTCACCACAACCCGCTTCCATGTGCCCATATGCGCCCTGCTCCCGTCGTGTCGCGCGTGCCTTCGCCCGGCGCCGCGCGCCCTTGCGCCGCCCGCGTCTTCGCCTTGCGCCGCCCCTTGCGCCGCGCCCCGCGCGCCCGTTTCCAATATGCGCTTGATTGTAAGGGGGCGCCCGTTTTCGGGGCAAGAGCGCGCCTGCGTCGACGGCGCCGTGCTATCCTGTCGCGGGAAACTGCTCGGCTATTGCGCAAAATTGCTCAATACAATGCGCAAAAATGCTCAACAGGAGGCGCGGAAATGATCGAACGGGCGTTTGTCGGCACCTTGGCGCAGCGCTGCGCGGAAAAACGCCATTTCATCCAGATCCTCAAAGGCCCGCGCCAGACCGGCAAGACGACGGCGTTGAGGCAGTTGAAGGACAAAGTCGGCATCCCGGTGCACAGCGTGTCGGCCTCGATCGACGCCGCATCGCGCGATTGGCTGCGCGCCCAATGGACGGTGGCGAGAAACCTCGCGTCCGAAAACGGGGAGGCGCTCCTTCTCGTCGACGAGGTCCAGATGGTGTCCCAATGGTCTTCTACGGTAAAGGAGCTGTGGGACGAGGACACGTGGAACGAGGCGAATCTGAAAGTCGTGCTCAGCGGCTCTTCGTCGCTTCTCCTCGAGGAGGGGTTGAAGGAAGCTCTCACAGGGCGCTTCGAGGTCGTGCCCTGCACGCATTGGTCGTACGCGGAATGCAAGGAGGCGTTCGGCTATTCGCTCGACGATTTCCTCTACTTCGGGGGCTACCCTGCCGGCTCGCTGCTGAAAGACGATAGGGACCGCTGGCTCGACTACATGCACAACTCGATTATCGTCCCGAGCATCACCAGAGACGTGATATCCCTCGAGCAGGTGCGCAAGCCCGCGCTTATGGAGAAGCTTTTTTGGATAGGCTCGTCTTTTTCGACGCAGGAGATCTCCTACAGGAAGATATTGGGGCAGCTCGACGATGCGGGAAACACGACGACCATCGCGCATTACCTGCAGCTGCTCGACAAGGCCTCGCTGCTCTCGGGTTTGCAGAAGTTCACGAACAAGGAGATAAAGAGCCGCGCAAGCTCTCCGAAGTTTCTGACGTACGACACGTCGTTGATGGTGGCCACATACGGGGAGTACCGCGACCGCCTGCTCGCCGACCCCGACAGGCGCGGGCGTCTGGTCGAAAGCGCGGTGGGGGCGCACCTTCTCGCAGAGTCTGCCAAGCGCCGCTTCATGCTCTTTTGGTGGCGCGAGGGAGACGACGAGGTCGACTTCGTGGCGCAAAGGGGGGAGCGCGTGACGGCGATCGAGGTGAAGAGCGGGCGGGTGAAGCCGACGGGGGGCATGACGCGCTTCGCCACCATGTTCAACCCCTCGAAGCTGCTCGTCGTGGGGTCGGCTGAGTGCCCTGTCGAGGACTTTCTCTTGGACAAGGTCGAGATCTTCTAGGAAACCGCGGGCTTTCTTTGGCCGCGCCTTCGGCCTGCCTGCCTGCGCGCGTGTGGCGCGTGGCGCGCGGGCTGCGGCTGCGAGAGCTGGGCGTCGAGGCGCTCCACCTCGTGGTGTGTGGCGCGCGGGCTGCGGCATATCGTGCCGGCGACAGACTCCACAAAATCTTCACGGCATACCGCTTGCTCTAGCACTCCACTGTGCTATAGTGCCTTCTCGCAATCGCTTTAGCGCGCTAGAGTGCTAAAGCGAATCGCAGGCAGGAAAGCAGGCGGGAAAAACGGCAGGGGAGCGGGCTTGAGGGCCGCGCGCCCGAAAAGGAAAGGGAGAAAGACGATGAAGGCATTGAAGACGAAAAGGAAGTTCCTCACGATCGCTGCGGCGGGCATGGCGGCATGCCTTGCCGTCGGCGCCCTGGCGGGCTGCGGCGGCAGCAACAACAGCAGCAGCTCGAACAGCTCCACCACATCCGGTTCCGGAGCCGACATCACCACCCTGACGGTCGGCTTCGACTCGGCCTACCCGCCCTACGGCTTCGTCGGCGACGACGGCGTCTACACGGGCTTCGACCTCGACTTGGCCCAGGAGGTCTGCAACCGCAACGGCTGGACCTTCGAGGCCGAGCCCATCGACTGGGACGCCAAGGACGCGCTGCTCGGCCAAGGCTCCATCAACTGCATCTGGAACGGCTTCACCATGGAAGGCCGCGAGGACAGCTACACCTTCTCCGAGCCCTACATGCTCAACGAGCAGGTCGTCGTCACAAAGAAGGGCTCCGGCATCGACAGTTTCGCGGCGCTTGCGGGCAAAAGCGTCATCACCCAGGTGGACTCCGCGGCCCTCGAGGTGCTCGAAGGCGACATGAAAGACCTCGCCTCGACCTTCGCCGGCGGCAAGGCCACCACGATCGCCGATTACAACAACGCCTTCATGCAGCTCGACTCCGGCCAGGTGGACGCCGTGGCCTGCGACCTGTCCATCGCGCAGTACCAGATCTCGGCCAAGCCCGACGCCTACACGCAGCTCTCCGAGACGCTGTCCAGCGAGAACTACGCCGTCGGCTTCAAGAAGGGCAACACCGAGCTGGCCGACAAGGTCACCTCCACCCTAAAGGAGATGTACGCGGACGGCACGGTGAAGACCATCTGCGAGAAGTACTCCTCCTACGGCCTGTCCTACGACAACTGGGAGCTGAAGTAGGGGCACTGACGGAAGGCCGCCCCGGCGCGCACCGCACCGGCGCAACGCACCCGCGCCGCACGCGCCGCCGCACATGCCGCCTTGCAGGACGCGAAAGCCCTGCGGGCGGCTTCGCGGCGTTTCCGCCCCAGGTTTTCCGCCCCCGGTTTTTCACCCCGCCGGTTTTCCCGCCCCCTGACCCCTGACTCCCTCCGACCC
>CAVFDV010000006.1:0-2138 GCA_963621315.1 Oscillibacter sp. MSJ-31 | reverse complement strand
GCCTTGTCCTGACGGCGCAGATCTTCGCGGTCACGCTCGTGGGCGCCCTGCCGCTCGGCATCGTGGTGGCCCTCGCGCGCATGAGCCGCTTCAAGCCGCTGTCCTGGCTTGCCGCCCTCTACATCTCGATATTGCGCGGCACGCCCCTCATGCTGCAGCTCATGGCGCTCAGCTACGGGCCGTACTACCTCTTCGGCCTGCAGCTGGGCACGGGCTGGAAGTTCTGGGCATGCGGCATCGGGTTCATCTTGAACTACGCGGCCTACTTCGCCGAGATATACCGCTCCGGCATACAGTCGATCCCGCGCGGCCAGTACGAGGCGGCCGAAGTGCTGGGCTACACGCGCGCGCAGACCTTCTTCACCATAGTCTTGCCGCAGGTCGTCAAGCGCATCCTGCCCGCCATGGGCAACGAGGTCATCACCTTGGTGAAAGACACCTCGCTTGCCTTCGTGCTCGGCATGATGGAGATGTTCACGCAGGCGCAGTCCATCGCCGCCTCGCAGGTGAGCATGGTGCCCTACGCGCTGGCCGCGCTCGTCTACTGGGTGTGCTGCCTTGCCATAGAGTTCGCCTTGAACCGCGTCGAGAAGCGCCTCGACTACTACCACGACTAGAAGGGGGAGGGTGAAGATGAGCGTCGTCTCCTTGGAGCACATAGAGAAGCGTTTCGGAAAGACCGCCGTGCTGCGCGACGTGAGCCTGTCCGTGGAGAAAGGCCAGGTCGTCTCCATCATCGGCGCGAGCGGCGGCGGCAAGTCCACCTTGCTGCGCTGCGCGACCCTGCTCGAGCGCTTCGAGCGCGGGTCGCTGGCGTACGGCGACGTGGCGGTGGCCAGGCCGGACGCGGACGGGCGCGCGGTCTACGCGGGCAAGGAGACCCTGGCGGCCGCGCGCGCGAAGTTCGGGCTGGTGTTCCAGAACTTCAACCTTTTCCCGCACCGCAGCGTGCTGCGCAACGTGATGGACGCGCCGGTGCGCGTGCAGGGGCGCGAGCCGGACGAGGCGCGCGAGGCGGCGCGGAGCCTGCTCGAGCGCTTCGGGCTTGCGGGCAAGGAGGACATGGTGCCCTGCGAGCTGTCCGGCGGCCAGCAGCAGCGCGTGGCCATCGCGCGGGCCATGTGCATGAACCCCGAGGTGCTCTTCTTCGACGAGCCCACCTCGGCGCTGGACCCGGAGCTGACCTTCGAGGTGCTCAAGATCATGCGCGGCCTTGCCGAGGAGCACATGACCATGGTGGTGGTCACCCACGAGATGGAGTTCGCGCGCGACGTCTCCGACCGCGTCGTGTTCATGGACGCGGGCGTGGTGGTGGAGGAGGGCGCGCCGCGCGACGTGCTCGAAAACCCCTCCCACGAGCGCACGCGCGCCTTCCTTGCGAAATACGCCTGAGCCGCCCGGGCGGTCCTGCGCGGGCGGGGCGCGTTGCGCCGTGCCCGCATCAGGCGTGTTGCGGTGTCTTTCAGGCCTCCCGCGCGGGCAGGGCGATCGCGTGCCGCCATCTCCCGGGCGTTTCGGGCGACCGGGCCCTATGCGGCCGGGGTCTCGGCGTTTGCCTTTATCTTGTTGATGATGGCCACGAGCCCCATCTGCTGCTTCGTGGTGAACATGCGCACGAACGACTGCGGCCTGTCGAAGGGCGGCTGCGTCAGGGCCTTTGGCTCCATGTAGCCGTTCTCGACGATGTAGTCCACCACCCTGTGCACGAAGGAGATTTGCTGTTCGCTCAGCCCTTCTGCGTTGATGAACTCGGAAAACGCCTCCATGGCAGCGTCGTGGTCGAGCTTCGCCACCCGGCGCACGAGCAGCCCGAAGGGCGTGTCGCCAAAGGCCTGCTCGTAGTCGCCGGCGCTGCCCAGCTCGTGGGTGAAGATGCGCTCCAGCTCGGCGAACTCGTGGGCGGTCATGGGCAGGTTGCGGTGCAGCTTTTGGACCACGAGCGAGCTCCCGAAGTCGCGCAGGTAGCGCTCCACCTTCAGGCGGTAGTCCGCGAAGTCCTCGCCCGGCACGGCCACGGCGTCGTATTCAACCAAGGTCACGGGGTCGTCCAGATGCGTGACCACATCGCGCCTTCCCGGCCCCGCGCCCTGGATGAAGCGGATGAGCCCGCGCAGCTCGCGCCTGACCTCCTCGAGCTT
>CAVFDV010000005.1:31032-31837 GCA_963621315.1 Oscillibacter sp. MSJ-31 | reverse complement strand
GGGCGCCGATGCCGACGAGCACGCCGGCGAGGATGCCGGTGAGGGCGCCGATGCAGGCGCCGACGAAAACGCCGGGGACGCGGCTTGAGCGAAGGCGCACATGACGGGCCGATGCGCCTGAACCGCTTTTTGGCGCGCGCGGGCGCGGCGCAAAGCCGGCGCAAGGCCGAGGAGCTGATCGAGGCCGGCCGCGTGCGGGTGAACGGGGAAGTGGCCGCAAAACTCGCGACGCAGGTCGTGCCCGGCATCGATGCAGTCGAGCTGGACGGACATGCCGTCGAGCTGCCGGCGGGGCATGCCTATCTCATGCTGCACAAGCCCGCGGGCTACGTGACGAGCGCGCACGACCCCCACGCAAGCCGCACGGTCTTCGAGCTTGTAGACCGCGCGGCGCATCCGGGGCTTGCCTACGTGGGGCGTCTCGACGCCGACACGACCGGGCTTTTGCTCTTCACCGACGACGGCGCGCTCGTGCATGCGCTCACGCATCCGAAACACCACGTGGACAAGGTCTACGAGGCGCGCGTGCAAGGCGTGCCCGACGAGGCGGTCCTGGACATGCTGCGGCGTGGCGTGATGCTCGAAGACGGCATGACGGCGCCCGCCGAGACGCGCGTGCTCTCGCGTGGCAGGCGCGTCGCCGTGGTCGAGCTGCGCATACACGAGGGGAGAAAGCGGCAGGTGAAGCGCATGCTCGCCGCCGTGGGACACCCCGTGGAAAGCCTGCACCGCAGCGCCTTCGGGCCGCTTTCCCTGGGCGCGCTCGCACCCGGCGCGTGCCGCGAGCTGTCTGCCGCCGAGCTGG
>CAVFDV010000005.1:21650-31022 GCA_963621315.1 Oscillibacter sp. MSJ-31 | reverse complement strand
CCTGAAACCCGCCTGAACGCGTCCGCTTCCTTTCAGCGCCCGTTCAGGCGCATCGCCCATGATGGGGATGCGAAACATGGACGGGCACGGCAAACGGAAAGGACGTAGGAGATGGACGGGGAAAAGCGGCAGGAAGGGCAGCGTGGCGCCGGCGTCGTCTTCGCAGGGCAGCCCCGCGCGGTAGACGCCGACATCGTCGTGCCCGTCTACAACGAGCAAGCAGAACTCGGCTCCTCGGTCCTCATGCTCGTCGAGGAGCTGCGCGCCCTCGCGAAACGCGACAACCCCGTCGTCTGCCAGGTCGTCATTGCCGACAACGCGAGCGGGGACCGCACCTGGGACCTCGCATGCCACCTGGCGCAGTCCTTTCCCGACGAGGTGCGCGCCGTGCGCATCCCCGAAAAGGGGCGCGGGCGGGCGCTCAAGCTGGCCTGGGGCAGCTCGCGCGCGCGGGCGCGCGCCTATATGGACGTGGACCTGTCCACCGACATCTCCCAGATAGGCCAGCTCCTCGACCCCATCTTGCAAGGGCGCGCCGACATCTCGTTCGGCTCGCGCCTGCTCGAAGACTCGCAAGTGGAGCGGTGTGCGAAACGAGAGTTCATATCCCGCAGCTACAACCGCATGCTCCAGGGCTATCTTCGGGTGGGCTTTCACGACGCGCAATGCGGTTTCAAGGCGATCAGCGCCCGCGTCGCTTGGACCTTGCTGCCGCATGTGCAAGACGACGAGTGGTTTTTCGACACGGAGCTGCTCGTAGACGGCGAGCGCGCGGGGCTTTCCCTGCACGAGTTTCCCGTGCGCTGGACCGAGGACAGCGGCTCGACGGTGAAGATCGCCGACACCGTGCGCAAGGACCTTGCGGGCATGCGCCGCTTGAAGCGCGAGGGGCGCAGACGCGGGGCTTTCGCGGGCGGCGCGCATGCAGCGGCAGATGCGGTGAAAACGGCGCCCATGCCGGAGACGGCGGCGCCATCGCCGGCGCCCGCACCCGCCTTGGGCGCGCCCGCTCTCGCAGCAAAGGCGCCGGCACGTGCGGCGACGGACACGGGGAGGGCGGTAGTGCCCGGGGAGCTGCGCGCGCCCGTGCGCCGCAAGCGCGATTGGGCGGCCTTCATCGCGCTCATGGCGGCCTCATGCGCCGTCTTCTTCTGGAACCTGACGGCCTCGGGCTATGCCAACGAGTTCTACAGCGCCGCCGCGCAGGCGGGCTCGCAGGACTGGGAGGCGTTTTTATGGGGATCGCTCGACGCGGGCAACGCGATCACGGTGGACAAGCCGCCCGCTTCCATCTGGCTCATGGCGCTGTCCGTGCGCTTGCTGGGACTGTCTTCGTTTGCCATCCTCTTGCCCCAGGCGCTCATGGGCGTCGCCACGACGTGGCTGCTCTATGCCACCGTGCGCCGCTACTGGGGCAATTGGGCGGGCGTTGCGGCGGGCGCCGTGTTCATCACCACGCCCGTCGCCGCGCTGATGTTCCGTTTCAACAACCCCGACGCGCTGCTCGTCTTCTTGCTTCTGGCCGCCGCCGCCGCCGTGTTGCGCGCGCTTGAAAAACCCGCCGGCAAGGCCGCCTCGCGCCGGCGCACGGCATGGTTTGCCCTCGCGGGCCTGCTCGTGGGCTTTGCCTTCTTAACCAAGCAGCTCCAGGCCTTCCTCGTGCTGCCCGGTTTCGCCCTCGCGATGTGCGCGTTCTCGCCCGCCCGGCCCCGGCGCCGCCTGGGCGACATGGCCGCAGCGCTCGGGGCCATGGTCGCGGGCGCGGGGTGGTGGGTGCTCGCGGGCGTGCTCGTGCCCAGCGGCTCGCGTCCCTATTTCGGCGGCTCGCAAACCGATTCCTTCCTCGAATTGACCTTTTCCTACAACGGCCTCGGGCGCCTCACGGGCGACGAGACGGGCTCTGTGGTCGCCGGCGGCGGCGCACCGGGTGGCGCGGGCGGCGGCATGTGGGGCGAGACCGGGCTTTTACGCCTGTTCGGCAGCGATTTCGCCGACCAGATCTCGTGGTTTGCGCTCTTTGCGGTCTTGGGGCTTGTGCTCGGCATCGCGTGCGCGCGCCTCCTTGCCAAAGGCGACGTGCGCCGGCGCATGCGCCAGGCCTCCCTTGCCGTGTTCGGCGCGTGGCTTCTCGTCACCTGGGCCGTGTTCTCCATGATGGCGGGCATCTTCCACCAGTACTACACGGTCGCACTCGCGCCGGCCGTCGCCGTGCTGGCGGCCGTGTGCGCAAAAGGCGCCTGGGAGCTGCGGGGGCGTACGTGGGTGCGGGTGGCCGTCCTTGCCGTCCTTGCCGCCTCGTCTGCGTGGGCGTTTTCGCTCGTGCGCGCCAACGGCTCGTTCGATTGGCTGGCCTGGGGCATCCTTGCCTGCGGGTGCGCCGGGTGCGTGGCGATGCTCGCGTGCATGCTTCTTTCGCGGCGCAGGTCGCGCACGCCGGGCGGCGCGCATGTGGTGAAGCCCGCAGGCAGGCCCAGGCCGGGGCGGGGCTTGCGCGGGCGGGGCTTGCGCACCTGCTTTGCCGCTGCATGCGCGCTGGCGACCCTTGCCATATTCGCAGGCCCTGTCGCCTGGACATGGGCGACCGTCTCCACGGGGCACACCGGCTCTATCGTCTCCGCAGGCCCGGCGTCTGCCATGGGGGCGGGCAGCCCCGGTGGCGGCGGGCAGCAAGGCGGTCCCGGCGGCGGCGCCCATGACGGTATGGATGGTGCGCCCGGTGGTGGTGAAGAGGACAGCACGGGCGGCGCGCCCGATGGCGGTGAACAGGGCGGCGCATCCGGGCAGGATGGCGGGCAAGGCGGACACGGGCAGCCGGACGCCGGGCAAGGCGAGCAAGGCGAGCAAGGCGGGCAAGGCGGCGCCTCTGCCCAAGACGGCGACGGGCAGCAGCCGCAAGCCGGGCAAGGCGGCGCCGGCGATGCGGGCGCGCAGGCTCTTGGCGGACAAGGACAAGCCGCCGGCCCTGAAAGCAACGATGCCCCGGCCGCAGATGCGGGCGGCCCGGGCACCCGGCAGGCAGGTGGCCAAGACGCGGGCGGCCAGCAGCCGGGTGGCAGCCAGCAGCCCGGCGGCGTTGCAGGCGGGCAGCAGCAGCCGCCTTCGGCAGGCGATGCACCCGGGCAGCCGGACGCCGGCGGGCAAGACCCGGACGACGCCGGCGGGCAAGACCCGGGCGCTGCGGGACAGCAAGGTGAAGGCGCCCCCCAAGGCGGCGGCCAGGGCGGACCGGGCGGCCAAGGCGGCCAGGGCGGCGCGGGCGGCGGCATCTTCGGCGGCCAGACAAGCGCCGAGCTTGTGGAGCTGATGGAGCAAAACGCCACGGGATACCGCTGGGCGGCGGCCACGACAGGCTCGCAAAACGCGGCAAGCTACCAGTTGGAAAGCGGCCTTGCCGTCATGGCCATCGGCGGTTTCAACGGCTCTGACCCCGCGCCGACCTTGGAGCAGTTCAAGTCGTACGTGGAGCAAGGGCTCGTGCGCTACTACATAGCCACGGGCGGCATGGGCGGCAAACAGATGGGCGGCTCGGACGCGGCCTCCCAGATAGAGGAGTGGGTGAGCGCCAATTTCACCGCCCAGACGGTGGGCTCGGCGACCGTCTACGACCTCGCCGCCGCAAACGGCTGACCTACCCGCCCGATCCGCCCGCTTGCCCATCCGCCTCGCCCCCCGCCCGAAGACGGGCGCCTCGGCGCGCGCGGGGAGAAGGCGGGCGCTTCAGCCAAAGGCGGGAGAAGGCGGGCGCTTCGGCCAAAGGCGGGAGAAGGCGGACGCTTCGGCCGGCGCGGGAAAGACGAGCACTTGAGGTGCGCAGGAAAGACGGGCGTGCGCGGCGCGGGTGGGAAAACGCCTACGAGGCTAGAAACGCCTCGATCTTCGAGGCGGCCGCGTAGCCCTTGTCGTAGAGCTTCACCAGCGGCGCGCTGTCTTTGGTGAGCGTGCCGACCCCGCACACGTCGTCGGGCGCGACAACGAGCACCCGGCCCTCTTCTTCCAGCTCTAGCGCGCGCTCGACGCCCTCGTTGTACTTGGCCGCGCGCGCGGCCAGCTGCTCGGCGGCGGCCGGGTAGCTGCGGCGCAGGCGGCGCGCGAGCTTTTCATCCCTTGCGGGGTCGCGGCGTTCGTGGGCGGGCTTCGAGATCACGAGCACGAGCTTGTCCACGCCGTCGGCCAGCGCCTTGTCCACGGGCACTGTCTGGCCAAGTGCGCCGTCGAAATAGGGCACGCCGTCGATGTGGACGGGCTTGCACACGACGGGGATGGCGCTCGAGGCCATGAGTATGCGGTAGTCGTCGGGCGCGACGTCGTCTACGGTGAAGTACCTCGGCCGGCCGCTTGCCGCGTCGCATGCCTGGATATACCACTCCATGCCGTTTTCCTTCACCGCGGCAAAGTCGAGCGGGTTCTCGCCGCCGGCGTTGCTCAAGGTCCCGTAGACGTAGGACAAGTCGATGTAGGAGTGCTTGAAGAGGAAGTTGCCCAGGCTCATGTAGGCCTTGCGCCTCGGGTACTCGGTGTAGAAGGGGAAGTTGCGCCCCCGCTGGCCTGCCACGTAGCTGATCAGGTTGGCGGCGCCGGCCGAGATGCCGATGCCGTAGTCGAAGCGCACGCCGTTGTCCATGCACCAGTCGAAGACCCCGGCGCCGAAGACGTCGCGCAACCCGCCGCCCGTGTCGATGATGCCCGTTTTCACCTGCATGCCTCCATGTCTTGGTCCGGTTCGTATGCCGCGAGGCAGTGTAGCGCCCCGCGCCGTGCTTTACCGTGCTTACGGCCGCCTCTTGTCCACGCGGGCGCACACGATGGAGAGCGCGACCGCGACCACGGTGATGCCGGCCAGGATGAGCATGACCGCGGGCAGCCCCATCGCATCGCCTGCCATGCCGAGGATGGGCTCTGCCACGCCGCCCACGCACACGGTGACGCCGTAGGAGATCCCCGAGGCCATCCCCAGGTGGCGCGGCACGTAGCTCATCCCCAGCGCGACGGTGGACGGGTGGCACAAATCGCTGCTCACGGCCAGCGCCAGCGAGAGCGCGACGGCGACGGCCAGGGTGCCCGCCTGCGAGAAGGCCGCGAAGAGCACGGCGGTGGCGCACAGGCAGCCGATCAGCAGGCGGTGCGGGCCTGCGGCGTCCGAGGCGCGCCCCGACAGGAAGGTGGCCACCGCGCCCACGACGGAAAAGGCCGAGAGCACAAGCGAGCTGGTCGTCTCGTCGTGGCCGAGCACGCCCATCACGAACAGCGGCACGAAGGCGACCAGCCCGTAGCCGATGATGGACCTCAGCGAGAGCACGACCATGAGCAGCGAGAAACGGCCCCAGCGCTCGGGCGGCGCGGAGACGCCGGCGTCGCCTCCCACATGCTGCACGGCCACGCCCAAGGCCTTGAAGCGGCGCTCGAAGAAGAGCAAGACGACGGGGCAGACGATGGCCGGCACGAGGAAGACCGCCGTGCCGTGCATGCCGAAGGCCGTGAGGAAGATGGCGCACAGGGTAGGGCCTACGAAAAAGCCGATGCTGCCGCCCACGGCGAAGATGCTCATGCCGCCGGCTTTGCTCTTTCCCGCCGAGAGGTTCGCGAGGCGCCCTCCCTCCGGGTGAAACATCGCGATGCCCACGCCTGAGACGAGCGCGGAGGCCAAGACGAGCGCGTAGTCGTCCAGATAGCCGATCCCGAACATCCCAAGGCCTGCCAAAAAGACGCCGACGGCCATGAACCAGGGGCACGCGCGCCTATCGCCGATCCAGCCGAAGAGCGGCTGTATGACGGCGGAGGCGATGTTGGAGAAGAAGAGCAGCATCGTGACCTCGAAATACGAGTAGCCGTTGCAGGCGACCAGAAACGGCAGCACGGCGGAAAGCGCCCCCTGGTTGATGTCCGAGCACAAGTGCCCGAACATGGTCAGGTAGTTCACGAGCTTGTCGCCGTCTTTTATCGGCTTGTCGCCGTCTTTCATCGCCATCCCCTTTCTTGTGGGGCAGATTCTATGCCGACGGCAGGCGCAAGCGCCCGGATTCGCGCATGGAATCTAGATGGAGGACCTTGCCTTGCGCGCGTGCCCGCGCCTGGCGTATTGGAGTAGTATCTAGCGCCGGTTGCAAAGACCGTTTCACCCACTGGAAAAAAGGGGAGTGCGAGGACACGATGCCGAACGAGGGAAGCTTCGAGGCCGCAAAGAAGAGAAGCGACGAGATACGCGCCGATTTCGCGGTGCACCCGCAACGCTACACGATGCTCACCGGCGACCGCCCCACCGGGCGTCTGCATCTCGGGCACTACTTCGGCACGCTCGCGCGCCGCGTCGCGCTGCAAGACGCCGGCATCAAGACCAGCATCGTCATCGCGGACTACCAGGTCATCACCGACCGCGACACGACCGAGCACATCGCCGACAACGTGAAAAACATGCTGTTGGACTATCTGGCCTGCGGCATCGACCCTGAAAAGACCATGGTCTTCACCCACAGCGCCGTGCCAGAGCTCAACCAGCTCATGCTGCCCTTCCTCTCGCTGGTCTCCGAGGCCGAGCTGGAGCGCAACCCGACGGTGAAGGCCGAGCAGGAGGCGTCAGGCCACCAGCTCACGGGCCTGCTCCTCACCTATCCCGTCCACCAGGCCTGCGACATACTCTTTTGCAAGGGCAACGTCGTGCCCGTGGGCAAAGACCAGCTGCCCCACATCGAGATCACGCGCACGATCGCGCGCCGCTTCAACGAGCGCTACGCTAAGGTCTTCCCCGAACCAAAAGGCGTGCTCTCCGACGTGGTCGAGGTGCCGGGCTTGGACGGGCGCAAGATGTCGAAGAGCTACGGCAACGGCATCGCGCTGTCCATGACGGCAGAGGAGACGGCGCGCCTGATAAGGAAAAGCCCCACCGACGCCGACCGCACCATCACCTTCGACCCCGAGAAGCGCCCGGGCGTCTCGGCGCTGCTCACGACGGCGGCGCTGTGCACGGGGCGTGCCGAGACCGAGATAGCCGCCGAGATAGGCGACGGCGGCGGCGGGGCGCTGAAGGCCTATGTCACCGAGAGCGTGAACACGCGTTTTGCCGAGATCCGCGCACGCCGCTTAGAGCTGGCCTGCGACATGGACGCGGTGTCCGAGATCTTGCACGCGGGCAACGAGCGCGCCCGCAAGGTGGCCGCCGCGACGCTTGAAGAGGTGCGCGAGGCGATGGGCATGGTCTACTAGGGCGGCCGAAAGGGCCGTTCCGTTTTCACCGAGAAGGAGGTGACGGGAGGAGGGCTTCGGGGCGCGCGGCCACGGCGCCGCCCGTCGCGAGAGAGTTGCGCCCCCCTCGTCGCATGAAGCATCGAGGCGATGGGCATGGTCTATTAGGAAAGCTTCGAGGGGGCTTTTGCCGTGAGGCACTACGAGAGGGTCATCAGCGGCTGCTGCTTTTCGTTCATCTTTGTCAACGTCGGGCTGTCGAGCACGTCCTTTGGCGTCTACCAGCCCTACCTGGCCGCCCTGCCGGGCGTGGGCGACGGCGGCGCGTCGCTTGTCCTGAGCGTGCGCACGCTGCTCACCCTGGGCGCGATGTTTTGCGTGAACTGGTGGTACAACCGTGTGGACTGCCGCGTCGGCATAGGCGTGGCCTGCCTGTTCAGCGCCGTCGGCTTCACCCTCTACGGGCTGGCCTCCACCTTGCCCGGATTGTGCGCGGGCGCCGTGTTCTGCGGCCTGGGATATGGGCTGGGCGGCATCGTCGGCATGACCTTGCTCACGGGCCGCTGGTACCACGAGCACGTGGGCACGGCGGTGGGCTTTGCCACGCTGGGCAGCGGGGTCGCGGGCATGCTCATGCCGGCCGTGTGCCATGCGCTCATAGCCGGCGTCTCGCTTTCCTTCGCCTTCCTCGTCGAGGCGGCCATCGCGGCCGCCGTCGGCGCGCTGGAGCTGGCCTTGCTGCGCAACCGCCCGGACGAGATGCACGGGCTGATCCACCACCACGACAAAGACGACAAGCGCATCGTCAGCAAGATCGCCCGCAAGCATGCCCGCCGCAGCGCGCGCGCCCTCCTGCTCGCCCAAGACCCCGTCTCGCCGCGCGCCCATATCCTGCTCGTGGTGGCCTCGGTGTTCGTCGGCATGGTCAGCATCGGCGGGCTGGCCTACATGTCCATCCTCTTCACCACGAACGGCTACGAGGAGGGTTTCGCGGCGCTCATGCTCTCGGTGTGCGGCGTCGCGCTCGCGGCGAGCAAGTTCGGCACGGGCGAGCTGTTCGACCACATCGGCACCCCGCGCGGCACGGCTTTCATCTTCATCATGCTCGTCGTCGCCCTCGTCTTGTGCTGCCTGGCGCCGCTGGCCAACATCGCCATAGCCGTGGCCGCCGCCGTGTGCTTCGGCATCGGCGGGGCGGTGGGTTCTGTGGGCATCTCGGTGTGGTCGCTGGAGCTGTCGTGTGCGGCCACGCGCGCGAGCACGGTGAAGAACATGCAGGTGGGCTATGCCGCAGGTGGCTTTCTGGCCGATACCTTCCCGGGCTTTCTCGCCCAGGCCTGCGGCAGCTACGTGCCCACCTACGCGATCCTCGCGGCAACGACCGCGGCCGCCGGCATCCTCGTGCTCGCGGTCTACCGCCGCTACAGGCGCTGGACGCCGCCGACGCCCGACGCTGCCGGACGCCGGGCGCCGGACGCTGTCGGACGCCGCTAGATGCCGCAGACGCCCGAAGGCGCTTGGCAGGGCCGTCGACCCCCTTGTACGTGCCCCACATAGTGACACCGTCGGCGACGATGCCCCGGTGAGGCTATAATCTATTTACCGATTTGCGTCCTTGGACGTGTTTTGGAAATTAGGGTTGCGGGTGAACACGACGCGCGATGAATCCGGCATCGTCACGATGGGCTTGTTCGACTTCCTGCTAGACCCCGGCAGTCTCGACAAATAGGGGATTGGAAAGGCCCCCCCTCTCCGTACACGGGGGGAGGGCGGGCCTTTTTCGCGTGGCGCGCGTGCGTCGCTGTAAAGCCGCTTGCCGGGCATCCGCATCGCATGGCGCACCGGTGCACGCGACGTGGGTGCGGCCGGCGCAGCGGCGCGGCAAGCGGCAGCGGGGCGCGCCGCTGCGCTAGTCGGTGACGGTGATGCTCGTGATCTTGGCCTGCTTGGACTCGTCGGAGATGGCCCCGCTGGTGGAGTCGTCGACGGAGGGCAGGTAGTCGGCGACGATCTTGTCCACGACGGCCATGCCCGCGTCGTCGATGGTCCCAAACGCCGCGTACTTGCCGTTTAGGGCCGTGGCGGTGTTGCTGTCCGAGCCTAGGGTGACGAAGAAGGTGGACGTCGCGGAGTCCTTGTCGCTGGAGCGCCCCCCCCCCCCCCCCCCCCCCCCCCCCCCCCCCCCCCCCCCCCCCC
>CAVFDV010000005.1:21064-21640 GCA_963621315.1 Oscillibacter sp. MSJ-31 | reverse complement strand
GCGGAGTCCTTGTCGCTCGAGCGCGCCATGGCGACCGTGCCCTTCTTGAAGTCGTCGGCCAGCGCGTTGGTCTTGCCGTTGGAGGAGAACTCGCCCACGATGGGGGTGATGCCGTCGTCGACGATGGACGCGGAGTTGCCCGTCGAGCCGCCCTGCATGCAGAAGTCCTGCACGAAGCGGTAGAAGGTCTTGTCGTTGTAGAAGCCCTGGTTGGCCAGCTCGCAGAAGTTGCTGACCGAGACGGGCGCGGCGTCGGCGTCGAGGGTGATGGTGAAGGGGTCGTAGCCTTCGACCTCGACGGTGGCGTGGTGCGTGCCGGAGGCGTATTGGCCCTCGGCGGTGGACTTCACGTTGCTCGACGTGCTGCTGCTGCTCGACTTCGACGAAGAGCTCGAGGAGGAGCTGGAAGAGCTCGACGAGTTGGAGGAGCTAGACGAGCTCGACGAGCCGGAGGAGCCGCAGCCGGCGAGGCAGAAAGCGAGCACACAGGCGCCGAGCGCGCACACGAGCAGGGAAAGCAAGTTCTTCTTCACGTTAATCAACCATCCTTATCGAAGTGATGACAGGGCAATCTTG
>CAVFDV010000005.1:9597-21054 GCA_963621315.1 Oscillibacter sp. MSJ-31 | reverse complement strand
ATCTTGTTCGTTGGAAATCTTGCCGCTCTCGTCCAATTCTATCCCCTCGCCGGCCTCGTCGGACTCGGTCAAGGCGGAAATCTTGTCGAAAACCTCGATCCCCGAGGTGATTTTCGCAAACGTCGCGTATTTGCCGTCCAGATACGACGCGTCGCTTAGCAGCAGCACGAGCGAGGAGGCGTCCGAGTTGTAGCCGTCTTCGGTGCGCGACATGGCGATCCACCCGCGCCGCAGCGACAGCCCGTTGTCGATGCCGGCCTCGCGGTACTCGCCGCGCACCCAGTGCTGGCCTGCGGTCTCGCCGCTGCGGTCCCCGAAGCGCGCGTAGAGGTCCTTCACGATCCAGTAGATGGTCATGCCGTCGTAGAAGCCCTCGTCTGCAAGCTTGCAAAACATCGCCGAGGTGCGCCGCGCGTCTTGCGAGTGGACCTCTATCTCGATGGGGGTGTCCTCGTAGCCGGCCACCACCATCTCCGCGTGGTGGATGCCGCTCGAGTAGGGGTCTTTGTCCAGCTCCTTCAGCTCGGCGGCGTCCTTTTCGGCCTGCTCTTTCTTCGCCTTTATCTCGGCGGCGCTCTTCTCGTCGGCCTTGGTGCCCTGGTTTTCCTGCTCTTGGGCGTCCTGGCCTTCTTGCGAGCCCGTGTCCTCCTGCTGTCCTTGTTGAACCTGCGGCCCTTGCTGTGCGCCGCCGCCCGCGCAGGCGCACAGGGGCAGCGCGAGGAGGCAGACGCAGAGGATGGCAAGGACGCGTTTCACCAAGACAAGGCCTTTCCGGGTGCGGACGCATGTACGGGCAAACAGGGCGCACATGATACCACGGCGCCGAAAAGCGGGTTTTCACGGTAAAAATCTATCAACATGGTAGGAATTTACGCTTGACAGGTGCGCCCCCTTCACTATCTTGAACCGGTATAGAGAGAGCCGCCCGCGCCTCGGGCGCCGCAGGGGATGCGGCGCGGACGCGCGGCGAGAACGACTATGGAAGGGAGCCTGGTATGGCTGGAAACGACGCGCTGCTGTCTGTGCGGGGGCTGTCCGCCGCCGTGGACGACAAGCAGATCTTGCACGGCATCGACCTGGAGGTGCCGCCAGGCGAGGTCCATGTCTTGATGGGGCCTAACGGCGCGGGCAAGTCCACGTTGGGGCACGTGTGCATGGGCGAGCCCACCTACACGGTCACGGACGGCGCGGTCGTCTTCGACGGCGCCGACATCACGGAGCTGACCCCGGACAAGAGGAGCCGCGCCGGCCTTTTCCTGAGCTTCCAGGCCCCCGTCGAGATCCCGGGCGTGCCGCTGCGCAGCTTCTTGCGCGCCACCGTCACCGGGCGCGAGGGGTTGGACCTGAAGAACAAGGAGTTCAAGAAGCGCGTGCGCGCGCTGGCCGACGAGCTGGACCTGGACCGCGCCTACCTGAACCGCGAGCTGGGCGTCGGCTTTTCCGGCGGCGAGAAGAAAAAGGTCGAGATGCTGCAGCTGCTCTTGCTCGAGCCGAAGCTGGCCATACTCGACGAGACGGACTCCGGCCTGGACGTGGACGCGCTGTCGGTGGTCTCGAAGGGCATGCAGGCCTACCGCGAACGCCAGGACGGCACCTTGCTCATCATCACCCACAACACGCGCATACTCGAGCATCTCGACGTGGACCGCGTGCATGTCATGGTGAAGGGGCGCATCGTCGCGCAAGGCGACGCGTCCATGATCGACGACATCGACAAAAACGGCTTCGAGCAGTTCGAGGGCGGCGCGGACGCGGGCGCGGACGCGGACGGCGCGGAGTAGGGGTGCGCCATGCCTGAGGAGAAGAAGAGGGAAAGGACGCAGGTCGCCGACATCGACCGCAGCGTCTACGATTTCAGCTACAGCGAGGAGGGCTTCAAGAAGCTCGACGCGGGCCTCACGCCGGACATCGTGCGCGAGATCTCGGCGGAAAAAGACGAGCCGGACTGGATGCTCGCGCACCGCCTGAAGTCGCTCGAGATCTACCACGCGACGCCCGTGCCCGACTGGGGGCCGGCCATCGACGGGCTGGACATGGACCACATCGTCACCTACGTCAAGCCCGACACCGAGCAGAAAAGCGACTGGGACAGCGTCCCCGACGACATCAAGGACACCTTCGACAGGCTGGGCATCCCCAAGGCCGAGCGCCAGTACCTGGCCGGCGTGGGCGCCCAATACGACTCCGAGCTGGTCTACCACTCCATGCAAGACTCGGCGGCCAAGATGGGCATCGTCTACTCCGGCATCGAGGAGGCCTTGCATGGGGAATACGCCGAGCTGATCCACGAGAAGTTCATGACGCTCATCCCGCCGACCGACCACAAGTTCGCGGCCTTGCACGGCGCCGTGTGGTCCGGCGGCAGCTTCGTCTACGTGCCGGCGGGCACGAAGCTCGACTACCCGCTGCAAAGCTACTTCCGCCTGAACGCCAAGGGCGCGGGCCAGTTCGAGCACACCCTCATCATCGTCGAAGACGACGCGGACCTGCACTTCATCGAGGGCTGCAGCGCGCCGAAGTACAACGTGGCCAACCTGCACGCCGGCGCCGTCGAGCTGTTCATCGGCAAGCGCGCGCACCTGCGCTACTCGACGATCGAGAACTGGTCGAAGAACATGTACAACCTGAACACGAAGCGCGCCATATGCGACGAGGGCGGCGACATCGAGTGGATCTCCGGCTCGTTTGGCAGCCACGTCGGCTATCTCTACCCCATGAGCATCCTAAACGGGCGCGCGGCCAAGTCGAGCTTCACCGGCATCACCTTCGCCGGCGCGGGGCAAAACCTCGACACAGGCTGCAAGCTCGTCTTGAACGCGCCGGACACGAGCGCGAGCGTCGAGACGAAGTCGATCTCCAAAGACGGCGGCATCTCCACCTTCCGCTCCTCGATCGTGGCCACGAAAAAGGCGCGCGGCGCGAAGGCGTCGGTGTCGTGCCAAAGCCTCATGCTCGACGACACGAGCCGAAGCGACACGATACCCGCCATGGACATACGCGTGAAAGACATCGACGTCGGCCACGAGGCCTCCATCGGGCGCATCGGCAACGACAAGGTCTTCTATTTGATGAGCCGCGGCATGAGCGAGGAGGAGGCCCGCACGATGATCGTGAACGGGTTTGCCGACCCCGTGTCCAAGGAGCTGCCGCTGGAGTACGCGGTCGAGATGAACAACCTGATCAAACTCGAGATGGAAGGGGCGATCGGATAATGGGCGAGAAAATCGAGCATATCGCGCAGATGCCCGCCATCACGTGGTACGGCCTGAAGGCAAACGAGGCCGACGTCGAGCTGCCCTGCGGGCTGCGGGCGGCCGGCGAGGAGGCCGTCGAGGTCGTGGCCGATGCGGGGCTTTTGGGCGCGGCGGGCGCTTTCAAGGCCGCGATGGACGCGGCGCAAGAGGCGTGGCTGCCCTTGCACGAGCACGACGAGGTGGCCTGCTCGACGGCGCATGCGAAAGACGAGGAGGCGGCCTACGGCGGCCTTGCCATGAGCGCCTACCAAAAGCGCGCCGACGAGATCGAGCTTGCGCGCGATGTGCGCGCGGCCTTCCAGACGGGGCTGGGAAAGGAAGCGAGCGCCTGGATGCGCGAGGCGGCGGCAAAGACCGTCGTCTTCACCCCGCCGGAAGGGGAGAGCCGCGCGGCGGTCTACGTGCGCGCGCACGACGGGGCGGCCGCCATCGCCGCGATCGACGTCGTGGCCGCGCCGGGCGCCGATTTCACCCTCGACATCGTGGCCGACTCGCCGCAAGACGGCGCCGGCCTCGTGGGGACGAGCACGCGCGTCTTTGCGGGCGCGGGCGCGCATGTGCGCGTGCGCCGCGTGCAGGCGCTGGACGAGACCTGGACCGACCTCGACGACATGGGGCTGTTTTTGGACGCCGGCGCGCATGTCGAGGTGGCCCAAAACGTGCTGGGCGCGCAAAAGAGCGTGAACGCCGTGGCAGGCGATCTGCGCGGCGACGGCGCGCGGGCCGAGCTGGCCGTGCGCTATCTCGGACGCGGCGAGTCCGCGCACGATTTCAACTACAACCTGCGCCACCACGGCAAGAAGACCGAGTGCGAGATCGTGGCAAACGGCGTGCTCGCGGGCAGCTCGCGCAAGGTCTTGCGCGGCACCATCGACCTCGTGAAGGGCGCGAAGGGCGCGCAAGGCGCGGAAAACGAGACGGTGCTGCTCGTGGACCCGGACGTGCGCAACACGACCGTGCCCGTGATCTTGTGCAACGAAGACGACGTGGCGGGCAACCACGGCGCGACCATCGGGCACATACGCCCCGACCAGATGTTCTACATGGCCAGCCGCGGCCTTGCGCCCGAAGCCGCCGAGCAGATGTTTGCAGGCGCCTACCTGGAGGCCGCCTGGCTTTCGGCAGACGATGCGGCGGCGAGAGAGGCCGTCGCGCGCCTGGGAAAAAGCGTCGTCGAGGATTTCGAGGAGGTCTGCGCATGAGCGTCGATATCGAGCACAACCCCTACAAGGCGGACTTTCCCCTGCTCGCCTCGCATCCGCACCTGGCCTATCTCGACTCGGCGGCAACGGCGCAGCGCCCCCAATGCGTGCTTGACGCGCAGGCCGAGTTCTCGAAGACGATGAACGCGAACCCCTTGCGCGGCCTCTACGAGCTGTCGGTGAAGGCGACCGAGGCCATCGACGCCACGCGCGCGCATATCGCCCGCTACATCGGCGCCGGCGAAGATGCGGCGCGCGACATCGTCTTCTCGCGCAACACCTCCGAGGCGCTCAACATGGTCGCGGCCTCGTGGGGCGGCGCGCACGTGCACGAAGGCGACGAGGTGGCCGTCACCATCATGGAGCACCATTCGAACATGGTGCCCTGGCAGCAGCTGTGCCGGCGCAACGGCGCGCGCATCGTCTACCTCTATTGCGATGCAAACGGGCATATCCCCGACGCCGAGCTGGACAAGATAGGCCCGCGCACGAAGGTGGTCGCCGCCGCGCAGGTGAGCAACGTGCTCGGCGTGCAAAACCCGCTGGCCGAGCTTGCGGCGCGCGCGCATGCCGCAGGCGCCGTGATGGTGGCCGACGGCGCGCAGGGCATCCCGCACGCGCATGTGGACGTGAAGGCCCTGGGCTGCGACTTCTACGCGTTTTCCGCGCACAAGATGCTAGGGCCGTTCGGCATCGGCGTGCTGTGGGGCAGACACGAGCTGCTCGAGGAGATGGACCCCTTCCTCACGGGCGGCGAGATGGTCGAGACCGTCTCGGAGGAAGGCGCGGTGTGGAGCCCGGTGCCCGAGAAGTTCGAGGCGGGCACCCAGGACGCCTGCGGCATCTACGCCACGGACGCGGCCTTGTCCTACATGGAGCAGGTGGGCATCGACGCGATCGCGGCGCGCGAGGCGGCCCTTGCGCGCTATCTCATGGACGCGCTGGCCGAGCTGGACTACATCGAGCTTGTAGGTCCTGCCGATGCGGCGGCCCACCACGGCGCCGTCAGCTGGAACATACGCGACATCCACCCGCACGACGTCAGCTCGATCATGGCTCAAGACGAGGTCGCCATACGCGCAGGCCACCATTGCGCCCAGCCGCTGCTCACGCACCTCGGGGTGAAGAGCTGCTGCAGGTCGAGCGTGGCCTTCTACAACGACAAGACGGACATCGACCGCTTCATCGAGTCGGTGAAGGGGGTCTGGAGGATCTTCCATGGAGAATAGCAAGGCGCTCTACACCGGCGCGTTGATGGAGCACAACGCGCACCCGGACTACAAGTACGAGATGGACGACCCCAGCTGCGCGCACGACGGCATCAACGCCTCGTGCGGCGACGAGATGACGCTGTATCTGCGCCTGGACGGCGACGAGATAGCCGAGGCGTCGTTCACCGGGCACGGCTGCGCGGTCAGCCAGGCCTCGGCCGACATCATGGCCGAGCTGATCTCCGGCGAGACCGTCGAGGAGGCCAGGCGCCTCTCCGGGCTGTTCATCTCGATGATCCAAGGCCGCGAGCTGAGCGAAGACGAGCGCGACGACCTCGACGAGGCCGCCGAGCTGGAGACCATCTCGAAGATGCCCAGCCGCGTGAAATGCGCCGAGCTGGCCTGGCGCACGCTTGACGGCATGCTCGAGGAGCGCGCGGCCGGCTAGAAGGAGGATGCCCCGATGCTCGTCTCGGCCAAGGGGCGCTATGCCCTGCGCATAATGGCCTATATCGCCCGCGCGAACGCGAGCGGGCACAACGTCGCCTTGCGCCACATGTCCGAATCCGAGGACATCTCGCTGAAGTACGCCGAGCAGCTCGCGCGCTCGCTGTCCCAGGCCGGCTTGCTGGAAAGCGAGCGCGGGCGCGACGGGGGCTACCGTCTCGCGCGCCCGGCCGCCGAGATCTCTGCCGGCGAGGTGCTGCGCGCGGCCGAGGGAGGCAAGATGCGCGTGGTGGATTGCCCGGCGCTTGCCGGCGGCTGCGCGCGCGAGGGCATATGCACGACGGTCGATTTCTGGAAAGGGCTCGACGCCGCCATCGCCGCCTACGCCGACGGCGTGAGCGTGGCCGACCTCGTGGGCGGCGAGAGCTGCGGCGGGATGTTCGGCGTCGGCGCCGCCTGCCCCGCATCCGACGAATAGGCCCGCGCGGCGGCCCGCGCGTGGTAGAGTGGGCGCAGTGCATACGAAAAAAGCGCGCCCGCAACGCCCCTCTCGCGACGAGGGGGCGGGGAATAGAGAAGCGGGCGCGCCCTACGGGAGAAGAGGTGGCGGACATGCCCGCGATCGAGATCACGAGCGACAACTTCGAGCAAGAGGTTCTGAAAAGCGACAAGCCGGTGCTGCTCGACTTCTGGGCGAGCTGGTGCGGGCCGTGCAACATGCTCTCGCCGCTGGTAGACGAGGTGGCAGACGAGCACCCCGAGGTGAAGGTGGGCAAGGTCGACACCGACGCGCAGCGCGAGCTGGCGCTGAAGTACCGCATCACCTCCATCCCGGCGTTGCTCCTGTTCAAGGACGGCACCTTGGTCGACCGCTCCGTCGGCGCGGTGCCCAAGTCCGCGATCGAGCACCTGATCTCCTAAGAGCAGGCGCGCCGCCCGCCTCGGGGCGCGCCGCCCTTTCATGGGAAAAGGGGGAGCCATGAAAGTCACCGACACCGAGATATTCCTCGCGCTCGAAAAGACGCGCAGCCTCTCGCGCGCGGCCGACCAGCTCTACATGTCGCGCCCGGGCCTCTCGCAGCGCCTGTCCGCCATCGCGGCCGACTACGGCCAAAAGCTCTTCGAGCGCACCTCGTCGGGGGTCCAGCCCACGAAGGCGGGCGCGATCGTCACGCGCTACGCACGCGAGATGCGCCAGCTCGAAGACGCCTTGGAAGCCGAGCTTGCGGCGGGCGAGGAGCATTTCTCCTCGACCATAGAGGTGGGCATGAGCTTCAACGACGGGGTGGAGTTGCTGCCCGGGGCCGTCGCGGCGTTCGCGCGGCTGCATCCCGAGGCGCTCGTGCACCTCGAGGCCGCCTACGAGCCGGGGCTTGTGGAGAAGGTGCGCACGGGCGACCTCGACTTCGCCTTGGTCGAGAACTGCTCGGTCGACGAGACGCTCTCGCGCACGCTTTTGGGATACGACGCGCTCGAGTTTTGCGCGCCGGCGCAGGCGCCCTACACCTCGGCTTCCCAGCCGGTGAAGATCGAGACCCTGTTGAAGTGGCCGATGATCATCTACGAGTGGAACTCGGGCCGCCACATGGTGGGCAACCGCTGCTTTCGCGCCCGCTACGGCATCTCGCTGATGGACCACAACATGGTCGCGCGCTTCGACACGCACGAGGCCATGGTCAACGGGGTGAAGGCGGGCCTGGGTTGGGCGTCGGTGCCGCGCTGCATCGCGCGCCGCTACCGCCACGATCCGGGCCTGATCTGGTTTGCCGTCGACACCGAGGAGATGCGCTACCCCGTCGAGCTGGTCTGGCGCACGGACCGCGCGTGCCCGCCGATCGCCCGCGATTTCCGCGAGTTCGTCGCCGGCTTCGATTTCAGCGACGTGCTCTCGCCCGAAAAGGACGCGGAGTAGCCCCCTTCGCGCGCCGCCGCTCCCAGCCCCCGTTTCCCTCACCCGACAAGACCGGCGAAGCCCGCTCTTTACACGTGCTGCAAACTTCTCTTTCACCGTCGCAAACTTTGTTTGCAACCCGTGGAAAATCCTCCTCCACCCAAACGGGCGCCTGACGTTTCCGGCCGCCGCGCGTCTCCATATTCTCTCCATGTCAAGAGGATGTCACCGGCCCGCAAAGGGCCGGGATAGGCCTCGCAAAGCGATGTGCCGCACGGCGCGCCGCGCGCCATGCGGCCTTGTCCAGAAGAGAGGGGACAGGTATGAACGCAGATGACATCGTCGCGCGCAAGCAGGAGAGCCGAGAGGGCGAGAGGATTTTCTACACCTCGTGTCCGGCAAACGGCTGCTGGGACGCATCCTGCATCCTGAAATGCCACGTGAAAGACGGCAAGCTCGTGCGCATCGAGCCCGACGACACGGTCAACCCCGGCGCCTGCCGCGAGGACGTGGGCTGGGAGAACACCTGGCAGGGCATGGTGCAGGCGCGCCCGTGCCCGATGGGGCACGCCTGGGAAAAGGAGCTCTACGCCGACACGCGCGTGCTGCATCCCATGAAGCGCGTGGGCAAGAAAGGGCCGGGCAAGGGCTACTTCGTCCAGATCTCGTGGGAAGAAGCGCTCGACACCATCGTCGACAAGCTCGTCGAGATCAAGGAAAAGTACGGCCCGTACGGCATCTTCCACACGCAATACGGCAGCTTCGGCAAAAACGGCTTTCCGCTCGCGCCCTGGTGGGAGGCAAGCTTCGGTTTCTGGGGCGACCACTCGACCTCCGGGCACACGGCAGGCGAGAACTTCTTCCTCGGCTTCGATTTGACGAAGTCCATGGTCTCCGGCGAAAGCCCCGCGCTGCCGGGCTTCGAGGCCTCCGATCTGTTCAACTCCAAGCTGATCGTCATGTGGGGCATGGACCCGGTGGTGGACTGGTTCGGGCAGGTGTCCTACTACATGCAGCTCGCGCACGAGTACGGCTGCAAGACCATCGTCATAGACCCGCGCTACACGGCCTCGGCAGAGCTTTTGGCCGACCAGTGGATCCCCATCCGCCCCGGCACCGATCTGGCCATGGAGCTGGCCGTCGCGCAGGTGCTCTTCGAGGAAGACCTCTACGACCACGAGTACGTGGAGAAATGGGCCGAGCCCGAGGGCTTTGCCACCTGGCGGGCGTATTGCATGGGCGAAGGCGAGGACGGGGTGAAGAAGACCCCCGAGTGGGCCGAGCCCATATGCGCCGTGCCGGCCGAGACCATACGCGAGTTCGCGCGCCTCTACGCCTCGGCCAAGCCGGCGCACCTGCAGTACTTCTACTCCTGCGCGAAGCGCCACATGGGCGAGTACTCGGCGGCGGCGGCCATGTTGCTCCAGACCATGACGGGCAACATCGCCTGCCCGGGCGGCTGCCAGACCGGGTCCGCGCTGCCCACGCCGGGCCGCATCCAGACGCCCGTGGCCGACTGGCAGCGCGCCAAAAGCGACTACAAGATCCCGCAGCTGTGCAACAACAACAAGCTCACCGAGACGCTGGCCTGCCAGAAGGACTACTGGGAAGGGCGCATGAGCGAGTCGGAGTTCAGGCACCGCATCGGCTCGCCGTCCGACGACGCGCCCCTGCCCAACATCCAGATGCTCATCATCGACAACAACTACGTGAACAACCACCACGACACGAACAAGCGCATGGGCGGTTTCGCCTCGACGCAGTTCAACTGGGGCTGGCAGTGGCACATGAACCAGCCCTCGATGGAGTTCCTCGACATCGTCTTGCCCGCGCCCGTGTGGCAGTTCGAGGGCATGGACGAGTACATGTACGGCCACCAGCGCTTCGTCTCCGGGCCGTCCGGCATGCGCAACTACTTCACCTTCGTGGACAAGGGTTGCGACTACCCGGGCGAGGTGCGCAGCCGCGAGTGGGTGTGGACGCAGATCGCCAAGCGCCTGGGCGTCGTGGACCAGTACAACCCGCGCATGAAAGACGTCGCGCTCGAGGACTGGACGGACGCGCAGCGCGCCATCTACAAGGAGGCCTACGACAACTGGGCCGAAGACGGTTGGGGGCTGCTCGCGCGCCAGGGCATCGAGACCAAGCCCTGGGACGAGTTCATCAAAAAGCCCGTCGTGCGCATCCCCATCGACACGCCCTACTACCCCTACAAGTCCGTGCTCGAGACGGGCGGCAACCCCTTCCAGACCGAGTCGGGCAAGATCGAGTTCGTCTCCAACTACGTCAAGCACACGGACCTGTCCAAGACGAAGTGGCGCGGCAACTTCGACCCCATGCCCGTGTGGCAGCCGAGCTACGCCGATGCGGGCATCGCGACGGCGGCAAAGGACGGCTTCTACAACTGGCGCGCGAAAAAGTACCCGCTCTCGCTCGTCACGCCCGTCTCCGTCTACCGCCAGCACTCGTCCAACGACGACAACCCCATGCTGCGCGAGGAGTGCTACCGGCACGCCGTGTGGATCTCGGGCGTGGACGCCAAGCTGCGCGGCATCAAGGACGGCGACATATGCCGGGTCTTTTCCGAGACGGGCGAGATGGAGCTGTCGGCCTACGTCACCAACCGCATGATGCCCGGCACCGCGGCCGTCCACCACGGCGCGTGGTTCCAGGGCGGGCATGGGAAAACGCAGCTCAACCCCTTCGGGCAAGACCTGCGCGGCGCCCCGAACATCCTGCTCGACGACGAGCACCTGCCCAATATCCTGGGCACGCTTTTGACCTCCGGCCTGGTCGAGGTCGAAAAGGTCGCCGACGGCGACGCGGAGGGGTTCGGGCCGGAAGGCCAGCGCGGCGGCATGCGCGGCGCGAAGTACGTGATCGAGGGGCGCGAGGCCTTGAAACGCGAGTCGATGGCCGCCTTGGGCGGGCATGTCGCGGGCGACGCGCCCGAGAAGCGAGAGGCGGTGGCGTGATGAGCCAGCATGGATTTCTCTTCGACATGAACCGCTGCTATGCCTGCCAGGCGTGCGACATAGCCTGCAAGGACTGGAACGACATCGACCCGGGCGCAGAAAAGCTCATGTGCGTCTACGAGTGGGAGAGCGGCACCTTCCCCGACGTGCGCATCCACAACCTCGCGTTTTCCTGCGGGCATTGCGACAACCCGGCGTGCATGGCCGCCTGCGAGACGGGCGCCATCTTCAAGGAGGGCAAGTACGGGGCCGTGCTCGTGGACTCGGACAAGTGCAACGGCTGCCGCAAGTGCTACGAGGCCTGCCCCTACGGCGCGCCGAAGTTCGCAAGCGACGCGCCGGGCGAGAAGATGCGCAAGTGCGACATGTGCATCGACCGCCTGGAGGCAGGAGAGCCGCCCGTGTGCGCGGCCACATGCCCGCTGCGCGCCTTCGACTTCGGGCCCATGGACGAGCTCGTGGCCAAGTACGGCGACG
>CAVFDV010000005.1:0-9587 GCA_963621315.1 Oscillibacter sp. MSJ-31 | reverse complement strand
CAACTACCTCATCTGGAACCAACGCGAAAAGCAGCAGCTCTTGCCCTACGACGCGGACAAGGCCATCGAGCTGAACCGCCAGCGCGGGCACCTGGGCACGATGTTCGACAGCGCCTCGGACCTCTCCGAGTTCGAGGGGGGCACGATCGGGCGCGACGAGCTGCGCATGAAGTTCTCGAGCAACGCCGAGCTCATGCGCGCCACCAGAAACGACATGGCCTGAGGGAGGAGGAGCGCGTTTTCGGATACGGCACCAAAGGCCGCCTCGCCCTTCGCGAAAAAGAGGGACACGCGTGCGCGAGCAGGCGTCCACAAGGAGAGCGTGCGGATGCGGCGGGCGGCCTTTCTTGCAAGAAGAGTTTGAAAAACTGACAAAGGAGGGGTTTTTCACATGGAAGTTGTAGGAGTACTCGGCATCATCGTCGGCCTGGTGTTTTTCGTCGTGGCCGCGATGAAGGGGTGGAACGTTCTCGTCACCTCGATCGTCACGGCCATCATCATAGCCTTGACGAACAGCATGAACATCGCGAGCGCGATGGTGGGCACTGAAAACTCGTACGTCACCGGCCTTGCGAGCTTCGTCCAAAAGAACATCTTCATCTTCTTGGGCGGCGCCATCTTGGGCGAGCTGATGGACAAGTCGGGCGCGGCGCGCTCGATCGCGCACGCGATCATGAACAAGGTCGGCTCGAAAAGCCCCTATCTCGTCTTGCTGGGCATCGCGCTCGTCGGCGCCATACTCACGTATGCGGGCATCTCGATGTTCGTCGCCATGTTCGCGCTCATCCCGCTCGCGCGCCCCATGTTCAAGGAATGCAACATGCCCTGGCATCTCTTCGCCGCGGCATGGTCGCTTGCGGCGTGCTCGTTTACCATGGCGATGATCCCCGGCGTGCCGGCCGTCGCCTGGATCAACGCGGCAAACGGCTGCGGCGTCTCGCTCACGGCCGCGCCCGTGCTGGGCATCGTGGGCACCGTCTTGGCCATTGCGGTCTCGTGCCTCTACATCAAGTTCGCCTTGAAGCGCGCCCAGGACAAAGGCGAGGTCTACGAGGAGACCGCCGACGATTTGGCCGTGGCCGACGAGGGGGACACCCCGCATATCCTGCTCGCGCTGCTGCCGCTCGTCTTGCTCATCGCGATCATCATCGGCGGCTCGGCGGCAGGCGTCGCAAACATCGTCTACATCGCCATGGCCGTGGCCATCGTCGTGGCCATGGTCGTCTTCAACAAGCACATCGACAGCCAGCGCGACGTGCTCGGCAACGGCGCGAAAAACGCCATAGGGCCGGCGCTCTTTACCTCGGCCGCCGTCGGCGTGGGCACCGTGGCCGCCGCGTCGTCCGGCTTCACCGTGATCTACGAGGCCATCTTCAACATGCCGGGCGGCGCCTACGTCTCGGCCGCCACGATGTCTGCCGTGCTCGGCGGCATTATGGGCTCCGGCTCGGGGGCGGTCGGCATCATCGCCCAGAACTTCCTCCAGCCCTACCTGGCCACAGGCGTCGACCCCGCGGCGCTCGCGAAGATCATCGCGACGGCCGCCACCATCGGCGGGGCGCTGCCCAACTCGGGCGCCATGTTCGGCATGCTCGCCGCCATGGGCTTGAACCACGGCAACTCCTACAAGCATATCGCCGCCATCTCGATCGGGGCGGGTCTGGTCGCCCTGGTCGTGATGATCGTCCTGGCCTGCTGCGGCATCGCCTAGGGCCATGGGCAGGCGTTCTGTCATATCGCAAGCCTCCTTGTTCGAGCGCGTCTCGGACAAGGAGCGCCTGTCCTGGCCGGACATCGCGTCGATACTCTCCGGCGTCGTCTCCAGCCTGTCCAAGCTCATGGGCGGCGGCATCGTCGCGTTTTACGCGGGCTGCCAGCTCGGCGGGCTGGCCGTGGCCATCACCTTCGCCTTGAGCTTTGCCTTGACCTATCTCGTGGGGCGCATCACCTTCGAGGAGGGCCTTCCCAACAACGTCGCCTCGCGCCTCTACATCTTCGGCACGCGCGGCTCGGCGGCAGGCTCGCTCGTGTGGATCTTCCTGCTCGTGGGCGTGCTCGCCGTGGGCACGGTGCAGCTGGGCAACGCCATCTTGTTCGCCTTCGGCTTGAGCGGCCAGCTCGCGCGCTGGCTGCTCTTCTTTTGCATATCGTGCATATGGGTCCTCATGTCGCTGTTCGGCACGAAGATCATCGCGCGGATGAACGCGGTGTTCGTCGTGCTGCTCTTCGCCGTCATGGGCTACGTCGTCTACCTGCTGGCGGCAAACGGCCAGATGGGAGACGCGCTCACGCACGGCATCATGATCCCCGGCGTCGATGCGGCCTCCGGGTTTTCCTACAGCGTGAACTACGCCATCATGACAAGCGGCCTGCTCGCGCTGTTCGCCGCCGACTTCACGCGCTTTGCCCGCAAGCGCCGCGACCTCGTGCCCATCTCGCTCGTGGGTTCGCTGTTCGCCATCATCACCTACATATTCGGCGCGCTCATCACCTACTACGGTTTCGACCAGGCCTTCCAGTACTTCAGCGCGCTGGGGACCTACGACGAGGCGGGCGCGGCCAACGCGGCCATCACCAACCCCGGGATCTCGCTTGTCCTGGCAGGCGGCGGGGTGGGGCTTGCCATCATCTGCCTGTCGCAGATGAAGGTCGAGACCTCGAACTCCATCGGCGGGGCAAACGCTGTCTCGAACCTCTTCGACTCGCTGTTCGGGGTGAAGCTGAAGTGGCCCGTCGCCGTCGTCGTCGCCAACGTCGTCGGCCTTGCCTTCATCTACGGCAACATACTCGACCAGGTGAACGCCTTCATGAGCATAGGCTCGATACTCACGATCGGCTGGTGCGTCATGCTCGTGACGGACTACTACGTCGTGCGAGGGCCGTTGCGTATCGGGCGGCGGCACATGCCGCTTGACGCGGTGGAGGCGGTGAACTGGCGCGGCGTGGCGACGCTGGCCGTCGTCACGGTGCTAAACGTCTGGCTCTACAGCGCCGGGGTCGTGGCCGTGCCCTTTGTGACCTGCGCGCCGATGACCTTCGTGCTCTACGTGGCCTTGAGCCTGGCCTTCCGCAAGCGGGTGCGCGCGCGCTGCGGGCAGCCGGCCGACGGCAACGATGTTGAAGCCGCGCCCGAGGCCGAGGGCGCCTAGCGCGGCGCCCGTTTTGCGCGCGGGCACGGCGCCTGTTCCGCCGTGCCCGCGCCGCGATTGCGGGCAAGGAATCTGAGAAAGCGCTCCGTGAAGCTTCTTCAGCTTGCCTACCAGCAAAAACATGAGGCCGTTGGAGTGATTTGCGCAATTTCATTGGAGTAATTTGCGGTATTTCGTTGGAGTGATTTGCGCTATTCCGTTGGACAGATTTGCGCCGCCGCCGACACCCATTTCGCAGAGATGAAAATCTAAGCTTCCGTATCCACGAGGACTTTAGCAGCAGACTTTGGGAGCACTTTCGTTTTAGTTAGCACGGTTCAGCTTTTTTAGCATCTTTCGGC
This sequence comes from Oscillibacter sp. MSJ-31, assembly GCA_963621315.1. GTDB lineage: Bacteria > Actinomycetota > Coriobacteriia > Coriobacteriales > QAMH01 > CAVAWX01. The sequence goes on along the minus strand of CAVFDV010000005.1, from coordinate 6,097 downwards.
TTTTTTAGCTTGGTTCAGCTTTTTTAGTTTTCGGAAACACATGCTCTGACCTGCGCCGTAGCGTGTTCTTTCAGCAAACTTGCGCCAATTTGGCCGCAACTTCTCCTGCAAGGCGAGAAGATATGGGCTGCGCTTCTCGTGCAAGACGAGAAGCGCGGGCAGCGAAGCCTCCGACAGGGCATGCGCTACAGACCAGGGTCAGGCCTTCGCGTGCACCGACACACCTGGCCCCGATGGTTGGAAAAGTCCCGTTTTCGGGTAGGATTTTGGTTGGAAAAATCCTGTTTTCATGTAGGAATTTGGTTGGAAAAGTCGCATTCTCAGGCGGAATTTCGGTTGGAGAAATCCCCGGCTCCCATTAAAATCTGGTTGCAAGGTTCCAAATAGGGGAGGGTTTGGCATGCTCGACAGGAAAGTCACAGCCCGGCTCGAGGATTGGCGAAAGTCCCATGGCGGGCAGGCGCTGCTCGTCACCGGCGCGCGCCAGGTGGGAAAGTCGTTCATCGTGGATGCGTTTGCCCGGGCGCGCTACGAGCATTTTGTCTCCTTCGACCTTGTCGAACAGGCCGACCTTTGCGACGCGATGAACGGCTGCAGGAACGCCGACGAGCTTTTCATGGTGCTCTCGGCGTTCGGCGGCAGCGATTTCGTCTCCGGCGACACATGCGTGCTCATCGACGAGGTGCAGGAGTGCAAGGAGGCGGTAACGCTGGTCAAGTACCTCGTTGGACGCGAGGGCTTCGACTTCATCCTCACAGGCTCTTTGCTGGGCGTCGAGCTGCAGGACATCCGCTCCCAGCCCGTCGGCTACCTGCGGACGGTGGAGATGTTCCCCCTCGATTTCGAGGAGTTCTGCCGGGCCATGGGAGTCGGCGCGGACGCTCTTGCGCACGTGCGCGAGTGCTTCGAGTCGGGGTCTCCCGTCTTGCAGCCCGTCCACGAGCGCCTGCTCTCCCTGTTTCACCAGTACCTTATGGTGGGCGGTATGCCCGCTGCCGTGCAGGAGTTCGCGAACACGCACGACATCGCCCAGGTCAAGCGCATCCAGGGCGACATAGTCACGCGCTACCGTGCGGACGTGGTGAAATACGCGCGGGAGCGCAAACTCGTGATAAAGGACATCTACGACCAGATCCCCGCGCAGCTCGACAGCCAATCCAAACGCTTCAACTTCTCCACGCTCGCGCCCAAAGGCACGTACGAGCGCTATGCGGGCGACTTTCTCTGGCTCGTCGACGCCGGGGTCGTGCTCAGCGTCTGCAACGTCACCGAGCCCCGCCATCCGCTCAAGCTCGCCGAGCAGCGCAGTTTTTTCAAGCTGTTTGCCAACGACGTGGGGCTGCTGTGCGCCATGGCACACGTCGACGTCGCGAAGAGCCTGCTGAGCGACCGGCTCGGGGTGAACTACGGGTCCATCTACGAGAACGCGATCGCGCAAGAGCTTGCGGCCCATGGGCATGCGCTGCGTTTCTTCCGCAGCAAGTCGGCAGGCGAGATCGACTTCATCATCGAGTCGGGGCACGGCTGGGCGCTTCCCGTGGAGGTGAAAAGCGGCAAGAGCTACAAGCGGCACAGCGCCCTGACGAAGGTGCTCGCCTCTTCCAACTACGCGATCGAGCGGGCCGTGGTCTTGTGCGAGGAAAACGTCGAGGTCGAGGGGAAAATCGCCTACCTTCCCGTGTATATGGCGATGTTTCTGTGAGATGCGGGCAGCCTGCGCGGGCGTCCCCGGCATTGTTTCGTCCGTGTGTCGATTTTGTTTCAGATGTGTTGCAAGTCCTCTATACTGCGAGAAACGGGATGCGCTGCCCGCGCGTGCGCCCGAAGGGGACTCGCACGGACGGGCCGCACGGTGCGGCGCTCCTTTTCACCAGACGAAACGGGAGGTAGAAGATGGCGTATGTAGACGACGTGCTCGCGCGGGTGAAAGCGCACGACCCGAACCAGCCCGAGTTCATCCAGGCGGCCACCGAGGTGCTCGAGAGCCTGCGCCTCGTGGTGGAAGACGACCCGCGTTACGCGGACGCGGCCTTGCTCGAGCGCATCGTCGAGCCGGAGCGCATCGTGCAGTTCCGCGTGCCCTGGGCCGACGATGCCGGGCGCGTGCACGTCAACCGCGGCTACCGCGTCCAGTTCAACAGCGCCATCGGCCCCTACAAGGGCGGCTTGCGCCTGCACCCGAGCGTGAACCTGTCCATCATCAAGTTTTTGGGCTTCGAGCAGATCTTCAAAAACGCCCTCACGGGGCTGCCCATCGGCGGCGGCAAGGGCGGCTCGGACTTCGACCCGAAGGGCAAGTCCGACATGGAGGTCATGCGTTTTTGCCAGTCGTTCATGTCCGAGCTGTTCCGCCACATAGGCCCGGACACCGACGTGCCCGCGGGCGACATCGGCACGGGCGCGCGCGAGGTGGGCTATCTCTTCGGCCAGTACAAGCGCCTGGCCAACCGCTACGAGGGCGTGCTCACGGGCAAGGGCTTGAGCTTCGGCGGCTCGCTTGCGCGCACCGAGGCCACCGGCTACGGCCTGGTCTACCTGGTGCAAGAGTACCTGGACAGCATCGGCGAGTCCTTCGAGGGCAAGACGGTGTGCGTCTCCGGCGCGGGCAACGTCGCCATCTACGCGTGCGAGAAGGCCCAAGAGCTCGGCGCGAAGGTCGTCACCATGAGCGATTCGGGCGGCTGGGTCTGCGACGCGGACGGCATCGACCTCGCCTTGGTGAAGGAGATAAAGGAGGTCCGCCGTGGGCGCATCTCCGAATACGCGGACGCGCGCGCGGGCGCCGAGTACCACGAGGGGCGCGGCGTGTGGGGCGTGCCCTGCGACATCGCGCTGCCGTGCGCCACGCAAAACGAGCTGGGGCTCGACGACGCGAAGGCGCTCGTGGCCTGCGGCTGCAAGGTCTTGGGCGAGGGCGCGAACATGCCCACGACGGCCGAGGCGGTGCATTGCCTCCAAGACGGCGGCGTCGCGTTTTTCCCGGGCAAGGCGGCAAACGCGGGCGGCGTGGCGACGAGCGCGCTGGAGATGAGCCAGAACTCCGAGCGCCTGCCGTGGACCTTCGAGGAGGTGGACGGGCGCCTCGCGCGCATCATGCGCGACATCTTCCACACCATCGACGACGCGGCGCGCGACTACGGGCGCGAGGGCGACTACGTGGCGGGCGCCAACATCGCCGGCTTTTTGAAGGTCGCCGACGCGATGCTCGCGCAGGGCATCGTCTGAGAGGCGTGCGCATACGCGTGCGCGTGCAGCGCGTCCGCCTGAAACGCGCGCATGCAAGGCACATCCGGTGAAGGCGCGCGTCTGGTGAAAGCGCAGATTCGGTGAAAGCCCCGCCCCGTCGGCGGGGCTTTTCGCGTCTCCATGCCCCCATCTGTGTGGACTGCATCCCGTTTTCCCACGCGGGCCCGGCGAGGGCAGCCCATACGCTAGGATGGAGGCTCTGTATTCGCGTTTGCGCAATATCAGACGCGCGCATGGATGGAGAGAGGGCATGGAGATGCACGAGGCTGCCGGAGATGCCGTGCTCGGCTTGACGAGCGCCGAGGCGGCACGCCTTGCGGCGGCCGGGCACGCAAACGTCGACGCCGGGGTCAAGACCCGCAGCGTCGCCACCATCGTGCGCGAGAACATATGCACGCTGTTCAACGCGGTGAACCTCGTCCTGGCCGTCTTCGTCTTGCTCACCGGCTCGTTTAAAAACATGCTCTTCATGATCGTGATCGTGTGCAACACGGTCATCGGCATCGTGCAAGAGGTCCGCTCCAAGCGCGTCACCGACCGGCTGTCCATCGTGGCGGGCAGCCACGCGAGCGCCCTGCGCGACGGGGTCGAGACGCGCCTTGCCCTCGACGAGCTGGTGCGCGGCGACGTGATCGTGCTCGGGCGCGGCGACCAGGTCCCCGCCGATTGCGAGGTCGTGGCAGGCGCGTGCGACGCCAACGAGAGCCTGCTGACCGGCGAGAGCAAGCTGGTGAAAAAGGCGCCGGGCGACGAGATGTTCAGCGGCTCGTTCGTGAACGCCGGCAAGGTCTACGCGCGCGTCGTGCACGTGGGCGCGGAAAACTACGCGGCCAAGATCTCGGCCGAGGCCAAGGAGCACAAGGCCGTCAACTCCGAGATCATGCGCAGCCTAAACCGCATCATCAAGACCGTCAGCTGCATCATGTTTCCCATCGGGGCGCTTTTGTTCGCGCGCGAGTTCTTCCTCGCGCACACGGAGATGAACAGCGCCATACTCTCCACCGTCTCGGCGCTCGTCGGCATGATCCCCGAAGGCCTGATCTTGCTCACGTCCACGGTGCTGGCCGTGGCCGTCGTGCGCCTCGCGCAAAGCAAGGTGCTCGTGCAGCAGCTCTATTGCATCGAGACGCTCGCGCGCGTGGACGTCTTGTGCCTGGACAAGACGGGCACCATCACCACGGGCGACATGGAGGCCTTCGAGTGCGCGCCCGTTTTCGGCGCCGAGGGCGCCTTCGAGGAGGCCCGCGCCGCGTTTCACTCGATCGCCGCAGGCGACGACAACCCCAACGAGACGGCCCTGGCCGTGCGCGCGTATTTCGAGGGCGGCGCTCCCGGCGCAGGCGGCGCAGACGGCGCGGACGCTGCGGATGGTGCGGACGGCGCGGATTTCACGGGCGCCACGAGGGCCCGCAAGGATGCCCGGCGCGGGGAAGATGCGCACGGTGAAGGGGGAGGGGGGCGCGCCCCGTTGCCCGTCGCGCGCGCCGTCCCCTTTTCCTCGGACCGGAAGTGGTCGGGCGCGGTGCTTTCCGACGGGCGGGCCTATGTCATGGGCGCGGCGCAGTTCGTCTTGGGCGAGGACTATGCCGCCGTGCGCGGGCAGGCCGAGGCCCTGGCCGCCGACGCGCGGGTGCTCTTGCTCGCGCGCGTGGAGGGCTTCGACGCGGACGGGGGGATGCTCGGCACGCCGGCGCCGCTTGCCTTCATCTGCATACGCGACCAGATCCGCGCGACGGCCGCCGAGACCATCGCCTACTTCAAGGAGCAGGGAGTGCGCTGCATCGTCATCTCGGGCGACGACCCGCGCACCGTCTCCGGCGTCGCGGGCAAGGTCGGGATCGAGCGCGCCGACGACTTCGTGGACGCGACCACGCTGAAGACAGACGCCGACCTCGAGGCGGCGCTTGCGCACGCGGGCGTGTTCGGGCGCGTGAAGCCCGAGCAGAAGAAGGCCTTCGTGTTGGCCCTGCAAAAGGCCGGCCACACGGTCGCGATGACGGGCGACGGCGTGAACGACACGCTGGCCTTGAAGGCCGCCGATTGCGGCGTGGCCATGGCGGCCGGCTCGGACGCGGCCAGAAACGTCGCGCATCTCGTGCTCGTGGACAACGACTTCGCGAGCATGCCCAAGGTCGTGGCCGAAGGCCGCCGCTCCATCAACAACCTGCAGCGCTCCGCCTCGCTGTTTTTGGTGAAGACGCTTTTGTCCATCGTGGCGGCCGTGCTCTTCGTGGCCGTGCCCTGGCAATATCCCTTCCAGCCCATACAGATGACGCTCATCTCGTCGTTTACCATCGGCATCCCGTCGTTCGTGCTCGCGCTCGAGCCCAACCACGAGCGGGTGAAGGGGCATTTCCTCGAAAACGTCATAGTGCGCTCCATCCCGGGCGCGGCGGTGGCGCTCGTGTCGATCGTCGTGGTGAACTGGGTGGGCTATTCTGCGCTCGGCCTGTCGTATGCGCAGGTCTCGACCTTGTGCGTGCTCACGACCTCGTGGGTGGGGCTGAACCTGGTCTTTCGGCTGTCCGTGCCCTTCACCCCGATACGCGCCGCCCTGCTCGTCTTCATCGTGGCCGGCCTGGCCGCAGGCGTGCTCTTCTTCCCCGGGCTTTTCGTCATCACGCCCTTCACCCCCGAGATGCTCGTGCTGGCGGGCTTTGTCGCGCTTGCCGCCGCCGCGGCCTTCCACCTGTCGTATGCAAAGCTCGACGCCTGGCACTCTGCGCGCATGGCCAAGCTCGTCTAGGGGCGCGCCCGGGGGCGCGTCCGCACGCGCGCCGCTTTCACCGCGCGCCGCCAGCTCGCCGGCGCCCGCCCACCCCCGCCCACCCCCGCCCGTTTGCGGTTTCTC
>CAVFDV010000004.1:532-36622 GCA_963621315.1 Oscillibacter sp. MSJ-31 | reverse complement strand
CACCGCCGTCGCGGGCGGCACGGGCATCGATTGCGCGGCCTCGTCTATCACCATCGACGACGAGCGCGCCAAGGAAGTGAGCTTCACCGACCCCTACTACGACTCCAATCTCGCGATCGTCGTGCTGAAGGACTCGGGCATCACGGGCCGCGACGCGCTGGCAAGCGCGCCGATCGGCGCTCAAAGCGGCACCTCCGGCGAGGCCTGGGTCCAGGAGAACCTGAAAGGCGCGAGCTACACGCCCTTCCAGGAGACGCCCGACTTGCTCCAGGCGCTGCGCACCGGCCAGATCAAGGCCGCCGTCTACGACGACCCCGTGGCGCAGATGCACGTCTCCGGCGAGTACGGCGACTGCCAGGTCCTCGAGACCATCGCGACCGGCGAGCAATACGGCATCATCGTGAACAAGGACAACGCGCAGCTCGTCGAGGACATGAACAAGGCCATGAAGGAGATGGAGTCCGACGGCACGATGAGCACGATCCGCCAGAAGTACGGGATCTAGAAGGCTCTGGACAGCCTTGCCCGCTTGAAGTAGAGTGGGCGGGCTGTGACGGCCGGATGCCCCCGGTCGAGGTTTCAGGAAAAATGGGACGGCGGACCTTTTTCAAAGACCCGCTGTCCCTTTTCTTTTGAAGGGATGCAGGATATGGGAATGCCGTCGGATCTGAAGCAGCTGTTCAAGCGGGCGGCGGGCCTGGCGCTCGTGCTCTCGCTCGTGGCGTCGTTTGCCGCGCCGCTCTCGTCGTTTGCCTTCACCCAGGACGTGACGACGGCCAAGAGCAACGAGACCAACGGCGACAAGGTGCTCGGCGGCATCCCCACGCGCGTGACCTGGGAGGGCGTGGTGGACGCCGGCGAGAGCGTCTCGGGCGTGACGGTGCAGTTCCCGGACGGCTCGGACTTGACGGACGCGACCACGGCGAAGGTGACGGTGCTGTCCGGCACGACGCGCCTGAAGGTGGACGCGGACGTGGACGTCGACGCGGAAAAAGAGCAGGTGCGCGTCGCGTTTGCCAGCCCGCTCGAAGCCAGCATGCGCCTGCGCGTCGAGACCTACGAGGCGGCCCTGCCCAACATCGAAGGCCAAGTGTGCCTGGGCGGCTTTTACACGCGCGACTCCGGCGAGACGACCGCGCTGCCCGACAGCCCCGCCATCGACGTGGAGGCCTCGAGCGTCGTGCAGGGCATCGTGGACTGGCTCGACGAGCAGCCGGCGGTGCAGGCGTGGAACTCCGTGCAGCCGCTCAAGACCTTCTTCGAGCCGCAGCTGATCGTCAGCTCCATCCCCACGGTCTTCGTCGGCTGGCTCATCTCGCTTGCGCTCGTGTGCGTCGGGTTTCCGCTGGCCATCCCCATCGGCCTGATCGCCGCGTTCATGAAGATCTCGCGTCCGCGCATCTTGCACGCGCTGGCTGCCATCTACACGGGCGTCGTGCGCGGCACCCCGCTGTTCCTCCAGATCTACCTCGCGTTCTTCGGGCTGCCGCAGCTTGGGATAAAGCTCGACCAGTACGTGCTCGCGGTGCTGGTGATGAGCTTCAACTCGGGCGCCTACATGTGCGAGATCTTGCGCGCCGGCATCCAGTCGATACCGCGCGGGCAGTTCGAGGCCGCGCGCTCGCTGGGCATGACGGGCGCCCAGACCATGTTCTCCGTGATCATCCCGCAGACCGTGCGCCGCGTGATCCCGACGATGACCAGCGAGTTCATCTTGCTCTACAAAGACACCTCGTTGCTGGCCGCCGTCGGCGTGATGGAGCTGATGCTGTATGCGAAAAGCGCGGTGGCCAACACGGGCAACATGACGCCCTACATCGTGGCGGCGGGCTTCTACCTGCTGGTCACGCTGCCGCTCATCCACGTGGTGGGCAAGCTGGAGAAACGCCTGGCGGCAGCCGACGGGGGAGGGGCGCCCAGGCGCAAGCTGCGCCGCACCCGCCGCGACGCCTTCGCCCAGATGAAAGACGAGCTCGGGGCCAAGCCCGACGAGGCGCAGGAGAAGCAGGGGGCGCAGCAGACGCGGGAGGCGGGCGGTGCGTCCGCCGCCGATGCGGACTTTGAGGCGCGGCGCGTGCACTCGGGGCTGCCGGACATGCCCGCGGGCGCCCCGGGTGCGGGCGCCTCGGATGCGGGTGCTTCGGAGGCAAGCGCCCGGGATGCGGGCGCCGACGAGGAGGGGGGTGCGCGATGAGCGGCACGCACATGGCAAACGCGGCCGGCGTTGCGCCGAAGGCGGCGGGTGCGGGCGCGGCGGGCGCGCAGCCCATGGTGTCCATCCAGCACCTGGAGAAGAGCTTCGGCGACACGAGGGTCTTGCGCGACGTGAACATCGACGTGGCGCGCGGCGAGGTCGTCGTCGTCTTGGGCCCGTCCGGCTCGGGCAAGTCCACGATGCTGCGCTGCATCAATTTGCTCGAAGAGCCCAGCGGCGGGCACATCTTCATCGAGGGCGCCGAGATCACGGGCGCCACCGACGTGAACAAGCTGCGCGAGCATGTGGGCATGGTGTTCCAGAACTTCAACCTCTTCCCGCACCTTTCGGCGAAGAAAAACGTGATGCTCGCCCAGCGCAAGGTCTTGAAGCGCGGCAAGGACGAGGCGGAGAAAATCGCCTTGGCCGAGCTCGAGCGCGTAGGCCTGGCCGAGCGCGCCGACTATCTGCCCGCCCAGCTGTCCGGCGGCCAGCAGCAGCGCGTGGCCATCGCGCGCGCCCTTGCCATGAACCCGCACGTCATGCTCTTCGACGAGGCCACGAGCGCCTTGGACCCCGAGCTGGTGCGCGGCGTGCTCGACGTCATGCGCAGCTTGGCCGAAGAGGGCATGACCATGGTCGTCGTCACCCACGAGATGCAATTCGCCCGCGAGGTGGCCGACCGCGTCATCTTCATGGAGGGCGGCGTCGTCGTGGAGGAGGGCGCGCCCGCCGAGGTCTTCGACCACCCGCAGCACCAGCGCACCAAAGACTTCCTCGGGCATATCAAGTAGAACGGCGCGTCCATGGTCTACAAACTCCTGATCGTCGCGGCGACGGTCATATGGGGCAGCTCGTTTGTCATGGCAAAGGACCTGCTCGACGTCATAAGCCCGGATTGGCTGCTGTTCGCGCGCTTCGGCACGGCGGCCGTCGCCTTGTTCCTCTTCTGCATGGTGAAAGGAGTGTGCAAACCCGGCGGCAAGGGCGTCGCGGCGGGCGATGCCGGCAAAGGCGGCGCCGGCGACGATGAAAGCGGCGGCACCCGCAAAGGCGGCGTGCGCCTTTTCACCCGCGACCATCTGGCCTGCGGCGCCGTCATGGGTCTGCTCATGTTCGGCGCCTATTGCACGCAGACCTTCGGCCTTGCGGGCACGACGCCCGGAAAGAACGCCTTCCTCACCGCGGTCTACTCCATACTCGTCCCCTTCGTGGCCTGGTGGATCGCGCACCGCCGCCCCAACTGCTTCAACCTCCTCGCCGCCGCGATGGCGCTCGGCGGCGTGGGGCTGATCAGCCTCGGGGGCGCGGACGGTTTCGGCATGAGCGCAGGCGACGCCTTGAGCCTCGTGTGCGCCGTCTTCTATGCCTTCCACATCGTCTTCACGTCCCAGTTCTCGCAAGGACGCGACATCTACGTGCTCACCACCGTGCAATTCGCCGTCGTCGCCGTATGCGCGCTCGTGGCCGCCTGCCTCTTCGAGCCGGCGCCCGACCTTGCCGCCTTTGCCGGCGAGGACTGGGTGGGGCTGGCCTATCTGGCCATCGCGTGCACGCTCGTCGCGCTCTCGTTTCAAAACATCGGCCAGCAGCACACGCCGCCTGCGAGCGCGGCGCTTTTGCTTTCGCTGGAGTCCCCCTTCGGCGTGGCGTTTTCCGTGGCGGCCGGCGCCGAGGCCTTGACGCTGCAGGTGGTATGCGGCTTTGCGCTGGTCTTTGCCGCCGTGCTCGTCTCCGAGCTCGTGCCCTGGCTTTTGGCCGGGCGGCAGGCGGCAGAAGAAGAGGCCTAAAGGCGCGCCCGGGCGCCTTGAGGTATGCGGCCACGCAACCGCGCCCGCAGCACGCTCCCTTTTGCCAACCCCTGTGCACGTCTAGCGCGTCTGCTTTGGAAACGTCCGCCGTCTTCGCCGGCCCTAAGCGATGACCTTCCAGCTTCCGCTCTTCGTGGGGCCGACGTGCTCAATCACACCGTCTTTCCGGAGCCGGTCGATGTGGTAGCGGACGCCGCGATGCGTCAATCCGATCTCGGCCGCAATCTCCCTTGCCGTTATTTCGGGCCGCTCTCTCATGAGTTCGACGATCTGTTCCCGGGCATTGCGGGGAAACGTCTTCTCCCCGCTTTCTTTGACAGTTTCTTTGCCAGTTTCTTTGACAGCACCTGTCATGGAGACGCCGTCTTCACCGGCGCGGATTCGAGCGAATTCCTCGTTGATGTAGGCAGTCGCCATGGTGTAATCGTCCACGTCGTTGTCTGGCGTGAACACAAGCGCAGGCGAGCCATTGGCCGCCATGGCGCGCTTGGCGCGGCGTATGCCGGATCCGTACGACTCGATCAGGTCGAGCGCGTAGAACATGTCCTTGAGCTGCGGGTTCAGGTAAGCGCGGCCGTCGAACTCCTCGCGCTCGTTCAAGTCCTTGATGGTCACCGGCGGCAGTGGTCGGTTGTGGTTCACGAAGGTCATCTTGTCTGGGTACACGTACACGCCGATGTAGCTGTGCGAATCGTACTCTTTGTGAAGGACGCAGTTTGTCACCAGCTCGTCGAACATCGTCTTGGGCCAGTTGTACACGATGCGGTGCCCCGAAACGCCCTCTTCGCGGATCGTGTAGGACGCCTGGATCACGTCCTCGAAGTAGTGTTGCGCCTGCCGCGCCTGGATCCACACCGGCCCGTCGAAAACCTTGGCTTCCATCTTGTCGGTGCCGTCTGCCTCGCGGATCACCTCTATGCGGGCGTAGGGGATGAAGTCTTGCGGCCGTTCCGCAAACATCAAGACGGCGAAGTTCCTCGCGCGATAGCCGCCGTATCTTGAGTTCTCAATCAACCCCATGGCGCGGGCCATGTCGAGCTTCGAGAGCGAGCGGACGTCGGCTTTCGCGCCCGTCTGCGCCAGGTACTCGCGCATGTACTCGTAATTCAAATCATCGAGGGTCGCGGTCGCGTTCAGCTCCGAGCTGAAGCAAAAGCCCGAGAACCTCTTCAGCAGCTCGAACTCCTCGCGCTTATTGGGAAGCCGCGTGTCGCGCCCGACGCGGATGTAGCGGCCCGCCTTCAGGCCGATCGCCTTGTCCCGCTGCGCCCTCTCGCTCGTTTCGTAGGGACCTGCCGCGCCCGGCTCCACCGCCACGACGATGAAGCTGCGGTCGTCCACGTGCCCTGTGCCAAGGTTGTACTCGATCTTCGGGTGAACCTCGGCGAGCAGGCTCTTCAGCGCGTTCTCGGTGGTCTCGATCTGCGCCTCGCCTATTCCGGCAATGGGTCTTTTGGGAACGGCCTTGCTGCCGTCTTTTTCATCAAGCTCCTCGATGCCGATGAGGATAAGCCCGACCTCGCGGTTCATGTAGTTGTTGGCGAAAGCGCACGCGGTCTTCAGAATCTTGCCCTTGAACGTCGCGCTCTTCTTGTACTCCAGGTAATCGCACTCCACGGCACCTTGCTCGACAAGCGATTCGGCCATGTGCAGCGCATCATCGACCTTCATGGCGCCTCCGTCCCGCGGTACCGGTATTTTCGTGTTGCCGGCAGGCGGCACTCATCCTCCGCTTCTGCAGCAAGGATTCATTTTACCAGCGTCATGCGTTCGGATGGGAAAGCGCGTCTTTAGTGTGCCGCCTCCCTTGCCGCGCGCGCTGCGTTATCCTTGGGCAACGGATGGCAGGCGTCGGGCAAGCGACGCGCGAGAAGGAGCGGCGAGGACATATGGCGGCAAGGAAGAGGCAGGATACGGCACGCGAGCTTTCCATCGAGGGCATCGAGGAGGTCTTTTCCTCGTTTGACGGGGACAGGGCGCGCGTCGTCGCGAAAAACGCGGTCAGCTCGATGGGGGTGCGCCGCGCCGCGCGCGTGCCGGAAGGGATGGGCGCCAACGCGCTTGCCTTCGACGTGGAGCTGAAGCAGGGCGCACGTTGCGACCAGGAGCGCTCGGGGCGCTGCTGGATGTTTGCCGCGCTGAACACGATGCGCCAGCAGGTGATAGAGCGCTACAAGCTCGACAACTTCGAGTTCTCGCAGGCTTGGACGCTGTTTTTCGACAAGCTGGAGAAGAGCAACTGGTTTTTCGAGCAGGTCCTCGACACCCTCGACGAGCCGCTCGACAGCCGCGAGATGGCCTTCATCCTGGCAGGGCCGGTAGACGACGGCGGGCAATGGGACATGCTCGCCGCCCTCGTGGAGAAGTACGGGCTTGTGCCCAAGGAGGCCTACCCCGAGACGGCCTGCTCGAAAAACACCTACCAGATCGACGCGTACCTGACGCGCTACCTGCGCAAATGCGCCCGCGATTTGCGCGATGCGCACACGGCGGGGACGCCGCTCGACGGGCTGCGCGAGATGAAGGGGGGCTACATGGCAAACGTGCAGCGCATGCTCGTCATGGCCTTCGGATGCCCGCCGCGCGAGTTCGACGTGCGCCTGCGCGACCGCGACGGCAAGCTTGTCGTCTCCGGGCGCTTCACCCCGAAGAAGTTTTGCCGCAAGGTGCTGCGCGCGCGCCCGGGCGACTACATCAGCCTGATATCCGCGCCCACCGCCGACAAGCCCTACATGCGCCCCTATACGGTGCGGAGGCTGGGCAACGTTGTCGAGGCGGGCGGGGTGCGCCATCTGAACCTGCCCGTCGAGCGTCTGAAGGAGCTTGCGCTCGCGCAGCTCAAAGACGGGCGCCCCGTGTGGTTCGGCTGCGACGTGGACCAAAGCTACCTGCAAGACGAGGGCGTCATGGACACGGCGGCCCTCGACGTCGACGCGCTGTTCGGATTTGCGGTCGAGGGCGGTTTCGACCGCGCGGCCAGGCTCGACTACGGCGAGTCGGTCATGACGCATGCCATGACCTTCTTGGGCGTGCGCCTGTCTGCAGACGGCACGCCCCTGTCGTGGAAAGTCGAGAACTCCTGGGGTAAAGACCACGGGCGCGACGGCTTCGACACGATGAGCGACGAGTGGTTTTCCGAGTACGTCTACCAGGTGGTCGTGGACAAGAAGTACCTTAAGCCGGAAGAGCGCAAGGCCTACCGCGAAGGCGAGCTTGTCGAGCTTGCGCCCTGGGACCCCTTCGGGACGCTCGCGTGATGTCCGCCGCGTCTTCTGCATACGCCGCCGCCGCCGCGCGCGCGCCGGAAAGGTCTGCCGCGTTTTCACCCGCGCTCGAGGTGGACGACGCCGGCTTTCCCGTCGCCTTCGGCGGGATAGCCCTCTCGCAGCCCGGGCACCCGTGCCCCGTCTTTTTTTGCGCGCCGGACGAGTCCGCGTCTTTTGCCGGGGCGGACTGGGAGGCGCTGGCGGCGCTGGTCTCGGCGGGCGCGAGCGTGCGCCTGCGCTTTTCCGTGCGCGCGCTCCCTTTGGCGCTTGCGCATCTGGAGCAGGCGGGAGCCGGGCCCGGGATGCCCGCGGCGCTCGTCTATAGGCTGAAAAGCCCCTTCTTCCAAACGGCGCAGACGACCTTGCACGAGGCGGCGCAGCTCGTGCGCCGTCTGCACCCGGCATCGCCCGTGGACGTGCTCGTGGGGCGTTTCGTCGCGCCCGTGAAGCCAGGCGCCGGCCGCGAGCTCGCAGGCCGCGCGATCGCCGTCGCCTGCGAGGCGGGGGCTCCGTGCAAGCTCGCGGCCTTGCTGCGCGAGGCCGGCGCGCGTGTCTTCGAGCAGCCCGTCGTGCAGGTCCCGAAGGAGACGGGCGCCGGCAGCGCCGCCAACGCCGGCGCGGGCGCTGAGGGCGTGGGCGCGGGCGCGGCCGCAGATGCCGCGGCTTTCGGCGCCGCGACCCTTGCCGCCCCTGCCGCAAGCTCCGCCACCGCCCCCGCCCCTGCCGCAAGCTCCGCCGCCTCCTCCACCACCGCCGCCGCCCTTTCCTGCGACGTGCTCGCCGCAGGCCTTGCCGATGGCGCGATAGACGCCGTCGTCTTGTCGGACGCGCAGCTCGCGGGCGCCTTCTTTCGCATGCTGGGCGCGCAGGCGCGCACCTTGCTCGCCTCCACGAAGCTCGTCGCCTGCGGCCCTATCGCGGGCAGCGTCGTCGAGCAGCACGGCCTTGTCCCCGCGCTCCAGACGGACAGCTACGTGCCCTCCCGCGTGGCCGAGGCGGTGCGCGCGCTCGATTTCACCCTCTCGGCGGGCTGAGAAGCGCCCCCCGCCCGCGCGCCTATTCCCCCCGCGCTTTGTTTTTGCTATGGTTTTTCGCCAGAGCGTCTCAAACCACGTGCGCCTCCATGCGCGTCTCCACGTGTTTTCGCGCACCCCCGCGCGGCTCTCAGTCGAACAAGGAAGGGCGGCTCCATGGACCAGCTGATCGCGATCACCGACACCATCGACACTTACATGTACACGTATTTCCTCGTGTTCCTCCTCATCGCCTGCGGCCTGTACTTCAGCTTCCGCACGCGCTTCATCCAGTTCCGCGGCTTTTTCGACATGATCCGCCACCTCACGGAGAAAAAGCACGTCCCCGGCAAGAAGACCGTCTCGTCGTTTCAGGCGCTCATGGTCTCGACGGCCTCGCGCGTGGGCACGGGCAACATCGCCGGCGTGGCCACGGCCATAGCCACGGGCGGGCCGGGCGCGGTCTTTTGGATGTGGGTCATGGCCTCCATCACCAGCGCGTCGGCCTTCATCGAGTCCACGCTCGCGCAGATCTGGAAGGTGAAGGCCGAAGACGGCGAGTTCCGCGGCGGCCCTGCCTACTACATCTGGCAGGCGCTGCACAAGAAGTGGCTCGCCAATGTCTTTGCCGTCGCCCTCATCTTGTGCTTTGCCATCGGCTTCAACGGCCTGCAGACCTACAACATGTCCTCGTCGCTCGAGGCCTATATCCCCGACTACTTCAACTCGATGGCGCCCGTGGCGCTCGGCATTGTGCTCGCCGTGATCGTGGCCTTCATCCTCTTCGGCGGCACGCGCATGATCAGCTTCCTCACCTCCATCATCGTGCCCGTCATGGCCATCGGCTACATCTTGCTCGCGCTCGTCATCACGGGGATGAACATCACGCAGCTGCCGGCCGTCTTCGGCATGATCTTTGCCGAGGCCTTCAACTTCAACAGCGTCGTGGGCGGTTTCGCAGGCTCGATGGTCGTCCAGGGCATCAAGCGCGGCCTGTTCTCCAACGAGGCGGGCATGGGCTCGGCCCCCAACGCCGCCGCCTCCGCCTCGGTCAGCCACCCCGTCAAGCAAGGCCTCGTCCAGACCTTCTCCGTCTTCATCGACACGATGGTCATCTGCACGGCCTCCGCGGGCATGCTCATGTTCTTCGTCATCGGCAACACCGACCAGATCTTCTGGGGCGCGGCGCAAGGGCTGACGGCCGACGGGATCGCCGCAATCGACAAAGACGCGCTGCTCACGAACATGTCGCTCGTGCAGGCGGCCATGCAAAGCGGGCTGGGCGACGCCGGCATGCACTTCATGACCGTCGCGATCTTCGCCTTCGCGTTTTCCAGCCTGATCGGCAACTACTTCTACGCCGAGAGCAACTTCAAGTTCATCACGAAGAACAAGGGCGCGCTCGCGGTCTTTCGCGTCGTGTGCTGCGTGGCCATCTTCTTCGGCGCGAACTCGAATCTGACGCTCGCGTGGAACCTGGCCGACATCTTCATGGGCATACAGGCCATCATCAACATCGTCGTCATCCTCATCCTGGGCAAGTGGGCGCTCATGGCGCTCGACGACTACACGAGGCAAAAGAGCGCGGGCGACAACCCCGTGTTCATCGCCGACTCGTTCGAGGAGGCGGGCATGCCGGCGTGCGAGTGCTGGCACACCGACCCGGCGGTGCTCGATCTGGCGATGGAGGCCGCGCCTGCCGAGGAGAAGGCCCTGCCCGACGACGACCCGGCCGAGTGGACCGAGCTGATCGTCAAGGAGTAGGGAGCCACGCGTCGAGGCGTGCGTCGAGGAGGCGCATGCCCCATGCGCGCGGGAGGGCGCGTTCGGTCTCCACAGAGATGCGGCCCGGGCGGTCGCAGCGCCCTATGCGAACGCAAGCGGCTCGACGATTTCCATCTCCCCGTCGATGGGGATATAGCCCAGCGAGGCGAGCACGCAGCGCCCGACGTGGTATCCCAGGTTCACGGGCACGGCGTTGCCGATCTGGCGGTACTTGCTCGCCATGCTGCCCTCGAACTCCCATTCGTCGGGAAAGGTCTGGATGCGCGCGTACTCGCGCACGGTGAAAGGCCGCGTCTCGTCCGGGTGGCAGCGCTCGGTCTGCTTTTGCGCGGGCGAGCAGGTGAGGGTCAGGGCGGGCTGGTCCCAGGACATGCGCCGCGCGATGCCGGTCTTGCCGCCCGGGAGCGAGAAGCTGCCCGCCATGTAGCTGCGCTGCACGTCCGGCGGCAGGTCGCGCCAGTTGCCGCCCTCCGGCACGAGCTCCATCACGCGCCGCTTGCGCTCGGGGTAGCTCTGCCCTTCCGAGGCCGGGCAGCCGGCGAGCGCCTGGCGCAGCGAGATGAAGTAGTCGCGCTCCCTGGGAAAGACGATGGGCAGCTCTGCGTCGCGGCGTACGGCGAAGATGATGAGGCGCTCGCGCTTTTGCGGCACGTCGAGGTATTGCGAGCGCAAGACGCGCCAGGCGACGTCGTAGCCCAGCTCGCCCAGGGTCGCAAGCATCGTGGCCAGCGTGCGCCCGCCGTCGTGCTTCACCAGCCCGCGCACGTTTTCGCCTATGGCGACCTTGGGGCGCACGTCGCGGACCGCGCGGGCGAACTCGAAGAAGAGGGTGCCGCGCGTGTCCTCGAAGCCGCGGCTCTTGCCCGCGTAGCTGAACGCCTGGCAGGGAAAGCCCGCCTGCACGACCTCGGCGCGCATCCCCGCGAAGTCGATCTCCCTCACGTCGCCTTGCACGACGTTCCAGGAAAGGCCGAGCCTCTCGGAGTTGCGCGAGAGCGTCGCCGCCGCGTTCTCGTCCATCTCGTTGAGCATGACGTGGGAAAGGCCCGCGTTGTGGAAGCCAAGCGCCGTGCCGCCGCCCCCGGCGAAGAGGTCTATGCAGGTGGCCTCGGGAAACGCTTTCTCCGCGCGCAAGACGCGGTACTCGCTTCCGTCCTCGCCGCCGTCGAGCTTGCGCTGCAGGCGCTCTATCTCGGCGAGCTTGAACAGGCGCCGGTTGTTCTTGTCGCGCGTGGCCTTTATCAGCCCGAGCTTGTTCCAGCGCCGTATCGTGTCCGCCGAGCACCCGAGCGCGCCCGCCGCCGCCGTCACGCTGACAAGCCCCTGTTCCGCCACAGCCTCCATGCCGCTCCCATCTGTAACCTTTGCCTATGCAAGGGTTACATAATACCCGTCCGGGCGGACACGCGGTTTGCGCTTTTCCAAAAGCGCGGTGTTGCCGGCGTTGCCGGCGTTGCTTTCCGGTGTTTCAGCGCCTCCGATGCTGTCTTTGCGCACGTGCGGCCGGGGTTATTGCCCGTCTGCCGGAAAGCTCTGGTAGAACAGGGAGGTCGACTCGCCTTCCTCGACGAGCACCGGCTTTCCCGTGATGTCGGAGAGCACGAACGGGAGGGCGCGGTATATCTCCTGCAAGGCGTCCTCGCGCCCGAACACGAGCTCGTAGGCCGTCATGCCGTCGCAACAGCGCACGTTCTCGCGCGGCTCGCGCCCCGAGACGTTCCAGGGGCAGTCGTAGCGCCGGGCGTCTTTGGGGACTATCTGGAAGACGTAGGCGATGGCATTGCCGGAGCGCGCGAGCAGGTCGAGCCTGTCCCAAAGGGCGGCCTCGTCTGAGGACTTTATCGTGTTGAAGCGGTTTTTCACCTCGGCGACGATGGGCTTGCCGAAGCGGGGATGCGCCTCCTTCATCCGCAGATCGACCCCGCCGCCTGTCGTCCCCAGGTCTTCCCAGCCTCCCGCAAGCCCCAAGACCGATTGGTGCCATACGCCCACTTCGTTGGAGAGGGTCTTGTTGATGCGGCGCTCGGACTCGAAGGCGATGCCCTCTTCGAGCGGGCGCTGCGAAGCGCCTTTTGCCCTAAAGCGCCCGGCCGGCTTTGCAATCCAAACTTCAGGACAATCCGGGCTTCAGGACAGGAGGGTGAAGCGCTTGCCCTTGTAGTCGATGGCGCCCTCGCGGCGCAATTCGGCCAGCGTCGCGGACAGGGCGCTTCTGTCCACGCCCAGATACGAGGCGAGCTGCGCCTGGGTGAAGGGGATCTCGAAGGCAGACGTGCCGCATGCGGCGCTGCGCTGCGAGAGATAGGCCGCCACCTTTCCCCGTATGGTCTTGGGCGCGACGGCGCGCATGCGGCGGTTCAAGGCGAGGCTCTTGCGTGCGAGCGAGCGCACGAGCTTGCCGGCGACGCGCACGTGGGCTGCGCAATGGGCGGAGCAGGGGGCGGCGAGCCTTCCCGCGTCGAAGAGCACCACCTTGCAATCGCTGTCGGCCACGACGTCGACGCCCAAGGGCTCGTCCGGGCAGCAGGCGTAGGCAAGCGCGAACGGCTCGGGCGGCGCAAGCGACTCCAAGATAGACGTCTCGCCCCAGGCGTCCACGGCCTCCACGTGCAGCGCGCCTTCGAACACGATGCCCGCGCACGTGGCGGGGTTTCCGGCGCGCATGACGCGCTCCCCCTTGGCAAAGCGCCGCGTCCGCGCGCGCAGGCACGGCAGCATCTTCTCGAGCTCTTCGGGCGGCGTTCCCGCAAAGAGCGGGCAGGCGGCAAGCGCGGTGCAGTCCATCTTCTCCTCCTCGCGTGCCGCCGGCTTCGCGCGGGCTTTCGCTTCCCCGCGTGCAGGCCGCACGCGACCCTTTCGCTTTTCCCGCAAAACCCGGCGGCTTTTTCACCGATGTGTTGTAGAGACAACATACCACATCCGCGCACGATGCTAGATTCAACATGCTTTCGACAGCACATCGACACGGAAGGGAAAACGACATGGCCGACGAGAAGATGTTTTGTTTCCAATGCGAGCAGACGGCAGGCGGCAGCGCCTGCACTATGGCCGGCGTGTGCGGCAAAAGCCCCGAGACCGCCTTGCTCCAAGACGAGCTGACGGGCGCCCTGATCGCACTTGCGCAGGCGACGGGAGACGCGCCCCTGTCTGCGGAAAACACCGCGCTGCTCTTCGAGGGGATGTTTGCCTGCGTGAGCAACGTGAGCTTTTCCGATGCCGCGATACGCGAGCTGGCCGCGCACGTCCGCGACGCCGCCGCCGCCCTCGACGCGTCCGCGCACGATTTCGACATGCGCGCCCTGTGGCAGGTCGACGAGGACCTGCGCTCGCTGAAAAGCCTGCTGCTCTTTGGGATGCGCGGTGTGGCGGCCTACGCCTGGCATGCGCATGTGCTGGGCAAAGAGGACCCGGCCATCGCGGCTTTCATGTGCGAGGGGCTTGCCGCCATCGCCGGCACCGACGACGCCGACGCGCTGCTTTCGCTCGACTTGAAGTGCGGCGAGGTGAACATCGCCGCCATGGCCTTGCTCGAATCGGCCAACCTCGAGGCCTTCGGCACCCCCGAGCCGGCCACGCTCGAGCTCGAGGTCGAGCCCGGGCCTTTCATCGTGGTCACGGGCCACGACCTGCACGATCTGGAGCGCCTGCTCGAGCAGACCAAGGACAAGGGCGTGAACGTCTACACCCACGGCGAGATGCTGCCCGCCCACGCCTACCCGAAGCTGCGCGCCCACAGCCACCTGAAGGGCAACTTCGGCACGGCCTGGCACAACCAGAAAAAGGAGTTCGCCGAGCTGCCCGCGCCCATACTCTGGACGACGAACTGCCTGCTCAAGCCCGATGCGTCCTATGCCGACCGCGTCTTCACCACCGACCCTGTGAGCTTTCCGGGCGCGCCCCACATCGGCGATGACAAGGACTTCACGCCGCTTGTAGAGCGCGCGCTCGAGCTGGGCGGCTGGCCGGAGAAGAAAAGCTTCACCGGCATCAACGGCGGCCACAAGGTCTCGACGGGCTTTGGCTACGACACGGTCATGGGCGTCGCGCCCGCCGTCATCGACGCGGTGAAATCCGGCGACATCTCCCGCTTCTTGCTCGTGGCCGGCTGCGATGGCATGAAGGCCGAGCGCAGCTACTACACCGAGCTCGTGAAATCCGCGCCCGCCGACTCCGTCGTCCTCACCCTGGCCTGCGGCAAGTTCCGCTTCAACGACCTCGACCTGGGCGAGATCGGCGGCATCCCGCGCCTGCTCGACGTCGGGCAATGCAACGACGCCTACGGTGCGGTGAAGATCGCGCTCGCGCTGGCCGAGGCCTTCGAGTGCGGGGTCAACGACCTGCCGCTGTCGTTTGTCCTGTCCTGGTACGAGCAAAAGGCCGTGTGCATCCTGCTGTCGCTTCTGCACCTGGGCATCAAGGGCATCTACCTGGGCCCGAGCCTGCCGGCCTTCGTCAGCCCGAACATCCTGAACGCCCTCGTCGAGAAGTTCGGCATCCGCCCCACCTCGACGCCGGAGCACGACCTGGCCGAGATCTTCGCCTAAAGGAGCGCGGCCCGTCGCCTTTTCGGCGTGTTTTCCCGGCGCCTGCCCTCGTCGCGGGGGGCGGGCGCCCTTTTTCACCCTTCGCATCCGCTGCACATCTGTCTGCTACACTCACCGGCCTGGAAAAGCGAGAGAGCCTGGAGCGGAGGCGGCGGGAGCGGCGCGGCGCGAGAGCTGCCCGCCACGCCCGTTTCGGATACGCCCGCGATGCGGGCCGCATGGGAAAAGGGAGGGTCGCGTGCCCGAAGAGCAGATAGTCGTCACCGGGGGGTATCCCCTGTCCGGCACCGTGCACATCGGCGGGGCGAAGAACTCCGTGTTGAAGCTGATGGCGGCGTCGGTGATGGGCGCGGGGCAGGTGCGCATCGACAACGTGCCCGACATATCCGACGTCCACGTGATGGAAGAGGTGCTGACCACCATCGGGGCGAAGGTGGAGCGCGTCGCGCCCGCGGCAGACGGCCAGCCCGGCTCGGTCCTCATCGACACGGCGAACCTGACCAGCTACGAGACGCCCTACAAGCTCGTGGCCAAGATGCGCGCCTCCATCTCCATCCTAGGCCCGCTCGTCACCCGCTTCGGCTGCGCGCGCGTCGCCATGCCGGGCGGCTGCAACATCGGCTCGCGCAAGCTCGACATGCACATCTCCAGCCTCGAGGCCCTGGGCGTCGAGTTCGACGTCGACCACGGCTTCATCGAGGCCTCCACGCCCAACGGCCTGCGCGGCGCCGAGGTGCTGTTGGAGTTTCCCAGCGTGGGCGCGACGGAAAACCTGATGATGGCCGCCGTCACGGCGCAAGGCGAGACGCGCATACGCAACGCCGCCTGCGAGCCCGAGATCGTCGACCTCGCGGACTTCCTCAACGAGATGGGCGCCGAGGTGCACGGCGCGGGCACGCCCAACATCACGATAGCCGGCGTGCAAGAGCTGCACCCGGCCGGCCGGCACCGCACCTGCGGCGACCGCATCGAGGCGGGGACCTTCCTCGTGGCCGGCGCCCTGACGGGCGGGCCTTTGACCGTCGAGGGCGTGCAGCCCGACTACCTCGTGCTCGCCTTGAAAAAACTCCAGCAGATGGGCTGCGACGTGGTAAGCGAGGGCGAGCGCATCACCGTCGAGCGCACGGGCGACATCCTGCCCGCCGACATCCAGACCCTGCCGCATCCCGGCTTTCCCACCGATTTGCAGGCGCAGTACATGGTGCTTGCCGCGCTCGCGCACGGCAACTCCATCGTCACGGAAAACGTCTTCGAGAACCGCTTCATGTTCGCCGCCGAGCTGGTGCGCATGGGCGCCGACATCCGCATAGACGGCCACCATGCCCTCGTCGCCGGCGTGGAAAAGCTCTCCGGCGCGCCCGTCGAGGCGCCCGATTTGCGCGGCGGGGCGGCGCTCGTGCTGGCAGGTCTTGTCGCCGACGGCCAGACGCGCGTCGGCTCCATCCACCACATCGACCGGGGCTACGACGACTTCGTGGGCAAGCTCGTGCGGGCAGGCGCCAGGGTGCGGCGCGAGGCGCTCGCCTGAACGCCGGGCGCTTTGCCGGAAGCGTCGTCGCATCGAGGGGGAACTTCACCATGCGCCGAAAGGGACTCGACATAGGATCTGTGAGGGGGTCGCGCGTCTCGGGTGCCCGCAACCTGCCGGGCGGCTCGATGAAAGACCAGCACGGCCTGCAGATATCGACGCGCGGCAAGGGCAACTTCACCCAGCGCCGCAGCGCGTCCGGCGCGGCCGAGGCCAAAAAGACCGCCTCGCGCCCCATGCGCATCGTGAAGGTGGTCCTCGTCGTCGCCGCGGCCCTCGCGCTGTCCGTGGGGGTGGGCATGCTCGTCTACTACCACACGGTGAAAAACTCGATAGTGCCCAAGGTGGACGCGCAATCGCTGCAGTCCGCGCTTGCCGACGTGGACAGCGCGCAATCGGCCTCGTGGACTTTGCTCGTGCGCACCACGTCCGAGACGGCGGAGTACGGGCGCGGCGACATCGAGTCGATCGCCTTGGGCTACTTGCGCCCGAGCGACAAGACCATCACGTTTCTGTGGCTGCCCGCCGATACGCGCATCTACATCGACGGCTACGGCTACCACAAGCTTTCCGAGGCCGCCGACCTGCTGGAAGAGGCCGGCTTGGTCGCGGCGGTGAAGAAGCTTGCCGGCATCGAGGTCGCCCACTACATGGAGATAAACCAGGGTGGCGTCGAAAAGCTGCTGCCGGCGCTGTCGCTGTCCGCCGACCCCGTGCAATCAGACGACCGCGCGGTGCTTTCCGAGCTGTTGGGCAAGGTGGCCGCGTCGTCGAGCGAGCAGATAAAGAGCCAGGCGCAGACGATCGCCGGCTGCGTGGGCGGGGATTTCGACGCCGGCACGCTCTCACAGGCGCTCCAGACCCTGCGCGGCGCCGACCTCTCCCAAAACCTGCGCTTCCAGGACATGCCCGTCTCGCAACAAGACATCGACGGCGCGACGTATTCGGTGGTGGACAGCGAGAGCTGGAACACGATGGTCGCGCGCGTGCAAAGCGGGATGACGCCCGTGGCCTCGGATGCCGAGACCAGCGACAACGAGGAGGTCCGCGCGAGCAACAAGGTGACCATCTGGAACGGCGTGGGCGTGGCCGGCGTGGCCGACGATTGCAAGAACCAGCTGAAGAAGCTGGGCTGGCAGATCGAGAGCACGGGCAACGCGGCGCAGTTCGTCTACACCGAGACGCTGGTGGTCTACAAAGACGACGGCGACAGGGCGATGGCCGAGCTGCTGGTCAGCGACTTGGGGCAGGGGCGTGCCGTGCGCTCGGCGGCCCGCTACAGCTTCAACGGCGACATACTCGTGGTGGTGGGCAAGGACTACCACCCGTACTAGGCGCGCGGGCGTTCGCGCTGCGGGGCGGTGGCCTGCCTACATTGACTGGGCGCGCGGACGCTCGCGCTACGGGGCGCGCCGTCTGCCCGTATCGGGCCGCCTGCCCTATGGCGCATGGCGCGTGCGGAAAGGGGCTGCGTGCGGGTCCGCATGCAGGGGCTGCGTGCGCCCTTGCGTGCGGGAAATGAAAAAGCTTGAATTTCTCGTTTGACGCAGGCCGCAGATTTGCTAAGATAGCAACTCGCGTGCGGAAGTGGCTCAGTTGGTAGAGCACAACCTTGCCAAGGTTGGGGTCGCGGGTTCGAGTCCCGTCTTCCGCTCCATCGTAAATGCGAGGCCGTCGCCCGTCTCGGCGGCGGCTTCTTTTTCACGAAGGGGCTTTGCGCGCGTGGAAAAGACGGCGACGTGGCCAAGCGGTAAGGCAGGGGCCTGCAAAGCCCTTATCACCGGTTCGATTCCGGTCGTCGCCTCCAACATTGGGCGATTGGCGCAGCGGGAGCGCGCTTCCCTGACACGGAAGAGGCCACTGGTTCGATCCCAGTATCGCCCACCATCGAAAACGCGCAGGCCAGACGATGCAAACCGTCTGGCCTGCTTCTTTTTCCCGGGGGTGCGAAAAGCCGGAAGCTGCGGCTCTTGCGGGCCGCGCCCTATGCCGTCGCGCCGCCGCAGCTCGAGCCGGCGCCCGCGCAGCAGCCATAGCAGTGGTTGGCAAAGACTATCTCGCGCTGCCCCGGCGCCGCCTTCGCCAGATCGAAGATGGTCGTGCCGCCCGCGATGGGCAGCCCCAGCGCCTGGTTGAAGTCGCAGTCGTAGCATCTGCCCTGCCAGTCCACGCTGACCTGGTCGCGGCACATCATGCCCTCGCAGGTGGCCTCGTTGAAGGCGCCCGCCAGCCGCTTCATGTAGCCCGAGAGGTTGCCGCGCGCGGCCAGACGCTCGGCAAAGCGCCCGGAAGGGTTGTTGGCGATGGCGATGAGGGTGTCGAAGCGCATCCCGAACTCGTCGGCGAGCTTTGCCTTGAACTCGGCCTCGGCCGAATCCTGCGACGGGGGCAGGACCGCGCCGGCCGGGTTGTAGACGAAGACCAGCTCGTGTTTGCCGGTGCCGAATCCCAGCTCGTTTAGGCGCCGGGCGGCCTCGATGTTGCGCTCGAAGACGCCGTCCCCGCGCACCTTGTCCACCGTGCGCGCCGAGTAGTAGGGCATCGACGCCATGAGGCGCACGTCGAAATCGGCGTAGAGCCGGGCGAATTTCTCGTAGGCAGGCTCGGTCAATATGCACAGGTTCGTGCGGCATATGGGCCGTATGCCCCGCGCATGCACCTCGCCCAGAAACCACTCGTAGTCCGGGTGCATCTCCGGCGCGCCGCCCGTGATGTCCATGCTGGAAAAGCCGCCCGTCTCGAAGGCGTCAAGGCACGCCTCCATCACGTCGCGGCCCATCATCTCGACGCGCGTGGGGCTGCATTGCAGATGGCAATGCTTGCAGGCCAGGTTGCACATGTAGCCGAGGTTCACCTGCAGGGTATGCAGTTGCCCGCCCGTGACGCGGCACTCCTTCGGCACGCGCTCGACGAAGGGCGAGACGGACCCGAGCGCAGCCGCGACGTCTTCGGCGGCCATCAGAAATCGACCTTCTCGATGACGTTGCGCATCTGCACGCCGTGCGCGAGCGCCGCCCCGCCGCGTATGGCGGCCGCCACGTGCAAGGTCTCGGTCAGCTGCTCCTCGTCGGCGCCGTGCTCGAGCGAGGCGTTCGTGTAGGCGTCGATGCAATAGGGGCATTGCAGGGCGGAGGCCACGGCAAAGGCGATCAGGTCCTTCTCGCGCTCGGTCAAGGCGCCGTCCTTGAACACGTCGCCGTACCAGCCCATGAACTTCTCGAACAGCTCCGGCTTGACAGAGCCGACGCCTGCCGGGCTGAACTTGGCGAGGTCTTCGGGATTGTAGTAGCTTTCCATGGTGTGCGCTCCTTTCGCGTTGCGGTACTTGCTGCCCCATAGTATAAGACCGATGCCAGTATGTAGGCACGGGGGATTCTCCGCCTGCCGGCGCCGCCATGGGGCGCGAGGGGTTCTCCTGCCCCGAGACGCGCGGGCGGCGTTTGTGCCACACTGTCGCGGCGAATGTCGCACGCAGGCGCTGCGATGTGCGCGTGGGCTTGCGCAAGACGGCGGGGCGCGGCATGTGCATGCGCCGTGAAACCGAGCGGTAGGCGACGAGCAACGAGTAGAGAGCAGCGAACAGCGCGCGGCGCGCGGCGCGCGGCGCAAGGCTGGTGAAGGCCGCGGCGCGCTTTTGGCCCGCCGCGCATCCCGAGGAGGCATGAAACGAGGAAATGGGCAGGTCGGCTCCAAACATAGGGCGGGTGAAGCTCGTCGTCGCGGCGGCGGCGCTGCTTTTGTGGATGGGCTTCATTTTCCACATGTCGGCGAAAACAGGCGGCGCCTCGGGCGGGATGAGCGAGAGCGTGGCCGCCTGGCTGGCGCAGCTCTTCTGCCCGGATTGGGCAAAGATGCCGCAAGACGCGCGCGCCGAGCTTCTGTCGCGCATGAGCCTGCCCGTGCGCAAGGGCGCCCACGTCGCCGAATACGCCATCTTGGCGGCCCTGGCCTACGCCACTTTCTCGCAGGCGCGCGCCATGCTGTCCCGCCGTGCGGGTGAAAACGCCCCCATCGGGGATGCGGACGGAAAGCGGCGCGGAGCTGCGGAGGGGAGCGCGCCCGCCGGCGTGGGCGAGGGGGCGCATGCGGCCCGCGTTTTCCCCTTCACCGCCCTGACCGCCTTCGCCTTCTCGGCGCTCTATGCCGCAAGCGACGAGTTCCACCAGCTTTTCGTGCCCGGCCGCGCAGGACTTCTCTCGGATGTAGGGATAGACTCTTGCGGTGCCGCCGCCGGCGCCGCGCTGGCCGCCCTCGCGGCATACGCGCGCTTCAAGAAGGGGAAAGGACGAGACGTCTCGTGAAAGGCCCGCACCGCATACTCGTGCTCGTCGTCTTGCACGTGATGCTCG
Source organism: Oscillibacter sp. MSJ-31 (assembly GCA_963621315.1). Lineage (GTDB taxonomy): Bacteria > Actinomycetota > Coriobacteriia > Coriobacteriales > QAMH01 > CAVAWX01. The sequence goes on along the minus strand of CAVFDV010000004.1, from coordinate 16,132 downwards.
CCATCTGGTCGTGCACCGACGTCTTGAGCAAGTACGCGGCGGGCGCGGACTTCTTCAGCGTCCCGTTTCTGGCCCTGTGGTTCGGCGTGCTCGTCTTGATGGGCGTCTACGCGCTCGGCTGGCAGCAGGTCATCAGGCGCATGCCGCTTTCGACCGCGTTCGCGAACAAGGCCATCACCATCGTGTGGGGGCTTTTCTGGGGCGTGGCGCTGTTCGGCGAGGCGCTCACACCCGGCAAGGTCGTCGGCGCCGTGCTCGTCGTGGCGGGCATCGTCTTGTTCGTGTGCTCCGAAAAAGACGCGACGCGTCCTCAGACGCGCCCGCAGACAGGCTCGCAGACGAGCCCCAAGGCGCGTCCGGAGGCGCACCCGAAGAAGCGCCCGGATGAAGACGAAGGCGAAGACGGGGGGCGCGCATGAGCCCGACCCTTGCCATCTACATCCTCGTCATGCTGGTGAACGTCTTCATCAGCTCCATAGCCCAGGTGCTGTTGAAGAAGTCGGCGTTGAAGAAGCACGCCTCGTTTGTGCGCGAGTACCTGAACCCCTATGTCGTCGGCGGCTACTCGATCCTCTTCGTGTGCACCCTGATGAAGATCTTCGCCTACCGCGAGCTGCCCATATCCTTAGGTCCTGTGCTCGAGGCGACGAGCTATGTCTACGTGACCATTTTCGGCGCGACCATCTTCGGCGAGCGCGTCTCGAAAAGGAAGCTGCTCGCGCTGTGCCTGATCTTGGGCGGCGTCGCCGTGTTCGCGTTCGCCGGCTAGGCACCCTTTTCCATCTCGTCGATCTCGGCGCGGGTGAAGACCGGCCCGTCGAGGCATATGTAGCGGCTGCCCACGTTGCAACGCCCGCACTTGCCCACGCCGCACTTCATGCGCATCTCCAGCGTCGTCACGATCTGCTCGGGCGCAAAGCCCATCTTCAGCAGCTGCTCCGAGCAGGTGCGGTACAGCGACGGCCCGCCGCACAAGACGGCCACGCTGTTGTCGGACACCTGGATCGGCAGCGTCTCCATGAACGGCGCCGTGTAGCCTTCCGGCACGTCGTGGACGCCGTCGGCGTGGTAGACGCTCGTGTAGACGTTCATGTCGTCGACCTTCGGCCACCGCTCGAACAGGTCCTCGCGGCATACGAGGTCGGCGTAGGTGGACGCCGAGTAGACGAAGTCGATGTGCCCGTAGTCGCCGCGGTGCTCGATGCACCACAAGGCGAAGCTGCGCACGGGCGGCATGCCTATGCCGCCGCCCACGAAAAGCAAATCGCGCCCCTTGCACGACTCGTAGGGAAACCAGTTGCCGTACGGCCCGCGCAAGCCCACCTGCGCGCCCACCTCGCAGGCATGCAGGCGCTCGGTCACGCGGCCGACCTTCTTCACCGTGAACTCCACGTAGTCCTCGCCGGTGCCCGAGATGCAAAACATCGACTCGCCTTCCGGCACGAAGCTGAACATGGCCAGCTGGCCGGGCTTGGAGTCGAAGGGGCGGCGTCCGTCGAGGGTCTGCAGGCGGAAGGTCTTCACGTCGGAGGTCTCCTCGACGATGGAGACGACCTTGCACACGAGGGGCAGGTAGGGCTCGCCGCCGTGCGCGCAGCCGTGTTCGATATGCAGGGGGCTAGGCATGGGCGGCCTCCTTCTCGCTCAGCTCGTTTGCTCTATCGATCAGCACCGTGATGTCGAGCGCGACGGGGCATTTCTCGACGCAGCGCCCGCAGCCCACGCACAGCTTCTTGCCGTAGCGCTCCTCGAACCAGACGAGTTTGTGCATGAAGCGGTTCTTCACGCGCTCGCGCTTGGTCGGGCGGGGGTTGTGGCCGCCTGCCATCTCGGTGTACTCGGAAAACATGCAGCTGTCCCAGCAGCGGAAGCGCACGCCCTCCTTGTTGCGGTTGGCCTGCTCGATGTCGAAGCAATAGCAGGTGGGGCACAGGTAGGTGCAGGTGCCGCAGTTCAGGCACTTGATGCTGAGGGCGTCCCACAGCTCGTCGCTGCCGGCAAGCCCGGACATGCGCTCGGCGATGTGCGCGCCGTCCACCTGCAAGGTGCAATGCGCTTCTTTCGCCGCGCCGCTCGCGCCGCCTCCCGCACCGCCCTCGCCGCCCGCGCCGCCTTCGTCGAGGAAGGGCTTCCAGGCGCCGGCAAGCGCCGCCTCTCCCTTCTCCGTTTGCGCGGCCACCGCATAGGCGTCGCCGCGCTCGTGCAGCATGACGTCGGCTCCGGGCGCGGCATCCGGCGAGTTGCCCATCGACTCGCAAAAGCAGGTCTCGGCAGGCGCGGTGCAGGCAAGCACCACGCACAGCGTCTTCTCGCGCTTGGCCTCGTAGTACTCGTCGACGTAGCCCTTGGTGAAAAAGACGTCGTCCAGGCACTCGATGCTGCGCATGTCGCAGGGGCGCAACCCGAAGAGCACCTGCGAGGCGCCCTCGACGACGGGGTTCACGAACATGTCGCCGTCGGCGTTGAAACCGTAGGCGTACATCTTCTCGGCTTGCGGGAAGAGCAGGTCCTTGGGCGGAAAGAGCGTGTTGGCCTGCCCGAGGGCAGGCGTCTCGCCCGGATGCCACAAGGCGCACTTCAGCTGGCCTGCCACCTGCTCGGGCACGTAGACGGCCTGCTCTTGGCTCAACGCGGCCAGCAGCGCGTCCACCTTGTCTTTTCTCAACAGCATATCGCGCACCTCCCTACATGAACTCTTCGAGGTCGTCGAGGCTGTAGTTCACCAAGACGTCCGCGTTCTCGCTCGTCATGCCGCTCTCGTATTCGCCGAACAGCCCGTTCATGTCCTTCACCAGCTTGCGGTTCAAGGCCATGAGCGGCAGGTCCATGGGGCAGGCGCGCTCGCACTCGCCGCACTCGATGCAGCGGTCCGAGATATGGAAGGCGCGCACGAGCCCGTAGAAGCGGTTCTCGTTGAGGTTGTTTTGCTTGCCCAGCCAGCCCACGCGCCGGCTGTCCACGAAACAGCTGCGGCAGGTGCAGCAGGGGCAGACGTCGCGGCAGGCGTAGCAGCGTATGCACTTCGTCCACGTCGCGTCGAAAAAGGCGCGGCGCGCGGCCGTGTCCATGCCCTCCACGAGCGTCGCCTGCGCGAAACGGTCGGCCGGCGGCGTCTCGGGAACCGGCTCGCCGAGCGCGACGTCGCTTGCGACGGGGTTTCTGTGACGGCAGTTCGCGCACTTGTTCAGCACCGCGCCCGTCGTGCGGTCTTTCATCTGCGGGCAGGGCAGCCCGACGAGCACGAGGCCGCCGCGTTCGAGCTGGCCGTCTTGGACCATGCGGTTTGCCGCCCGCGAGTCGCAGCCGCGCACGGCCAGCCCCACCTTGCCGCGCCCTTTCAGGTCGAGCGCGTATTTCGCGAGGTTGTTCACGCACCACTCGTTGAAGACGAGGCGGTCCGTGTCGGCCGGGGCAAGGCACACGAGCGGCGTCGTCTGGTGCGGCAGGCGCCCGGCCTCCCAACCCACGAAGGACGCGACCCGCCCGCTCTCGAGCAGCTCCCGCGCCGTCGCGCGCAATTCTTCTTGCAGGCCTGCCATCACGCCTCGCCTCCTTTGCCGCATTCGTTGCCGTCGTATTTGCCCGCCGCGCCCGCAGCGTTGCCGCCGCCGTTGCGTGCGGGGCAGCCCCCGCCCGCGTTGCACAGGCGGTCCAGCTCGTCTACGAAGCCGCGCTCGAGGGTGAAATCGCCTCCGATGGGCCCTAGCTCGCGTATGCGCTCGCAAAACGCCGTCGCCGTGTCGCGGAACTTGCCCGCCTCGGCGCCCGAGATCCAGCGCACCTGGAAGCGGTCCGGCTCCAGGCCTATGTATTCCAGCTCGCGCTTGAAGACCATCAGGCGGCGCTTGGCATAGTAGTTGCCCGTCGCGTAGTGGCAATCCCCCGGGTGGCAGCCGCACACGAGCACGCCGTCGGCCCCGCGCTGCAAGGCCTCGAGCACGTATTGCGGGTTCACGCGCCCCGAGCAGGGCACGCGCAAAAGGCGTATGTCGGCTGGGTACTTCATGCGGTTCAAGCCCGCCAAATCGGCGCCCGCGTAGGTGCACCAGCGGCAGGTGAAGGCCAAGATCTTCGGGCGGAACTCCTGTCCCGCGCCCGCGCCTCCCGCGCCGCCTGCGCCTGCATTCGCCGCGCCGGCCGCCTGCGCGCCCGTGCCCCCGGCCTCTTGCGCGCCCGTCGTCTCTACCACTGGCATAGCGCGTCCACCTCCTGCATGATCGACTCGTCTGTGTAGCCCAGCAAATCGAGCGCGCCCGGGCGGCAGGCGACCGTGCAGGCGCCGCAGCCCTGGCATAGCGCCGAGTTCACCTCGCATACCCGCCGCGTGACCTTCACCGAGTTCTCGCGCAGGTTCTTCTCCACGAGGCTCAAGGCGCCGTAGGGGCACACGGGCACGCATTGGCCGCAGCCCGCGCATCTTGCTATGTCCACGTGGCTGATCTGCGGGTTGGACTCGAGGCTGTCGTGCGCAAACATGCCGATGACCTTGGCCGCCGCGGCTCCTGCCTGCGCGACCGTGTCGGGGATGTCCTTGGGCCCTTGCGCCGCGCCCGCCAGGTAGATGCCGCGGCTGGCCGTCTCGACGGGGCGCAGCTTGGGGTGCGCCTCGGTGATCCAGCCGTCCTCGTCGCATTGCACGCCGAACATCATCGCGGTGGCGCGGCTCTTTGCGGCCGGCACCATGGCCGTCTCCAGCACGACCATGTCGGCCTCGACGCGCACGTTGGAGCCGGACAAGGCGTCGGCGCCCAAGACGACGAGATGGTCGCCCTCGCGGTATATCTTGCTCACGCGCCCGTGCAGATACAGCGCACCGTCGCCTTTGGCCTGCATGTAGAACTCGTCGTAGCGCTTGCCCGGCGCGCGCACGTCCATGTAGAAGACGTAGCAGCGTCCGTCGGGCACCTTGTCGAGGTATTGGTGCGCGTGCTTGGCGCCGTACATGCAGCAGGCGCGCGAGCAATAGCCCACGCCCTTGGCCGGGTCGCGGCTGCCCACGCACTTCACCACGACCACGCTCTTGGGCTCTTTGCCATCCGACGGGCGCAGGATATGGCCCTCGGTGGGCCCGGAGGCGTTCACGAGGCGCTCGAAGTGCAGCCCGTCGATCACGTCCTCGTAGGCGCCGCCGCCGTACTCGGGGTAGAGCTCCTCCCACGAGATCAGGTCGTAGCCGCAGGCCAGGACGACCGCGCCGAAGGTCTCGGTGCTCAGGCGGTCCTCGTCGTCGTAGCGTATCGCGCCCGTGGGGCAGACCTTCTCGCACACGCCGCACTTGCCCGTCTGCAGCTTCTTGCACGCGCCGGCGTCGATGACGGGCTTGGAGGGCACCGCCTGCTCGAAGGCCTTGTAGATGGCAGGCCGCGTGTCCATCAGCTCGTTCCACTCGTTGGGGATGTTCTTGCTCGGGCACTTCGTCGTGCACAGGCCGCAGCCCGTGCACAGGTCGTAGTCCACGTACTTGGCCCTCTCGCGGATCGTCACCTGGAAATTGCCCACGTAGCCGTCGACCTTCTCGACCTCGGCCATGGTCTTCACCGTGATCTTGGGGTGGTTGCCCACCTCGGACATCTTCGGCGTGCAGATGCAGGCCGAGCAGTCCATGGTGGGAAAGGTCTTGTCCAGCTTGGGCATCTTGCCGCCGATGGTCGGCTCGCGCTCCACCAAGGTGACGCTATAGCCCGCGTCCGCGATGTCGAGCGCCGCCTGCATGCCGGCGATGCCGCCGCCCACGACGAGCGCGTTTTTCGTCACGGGGATCTGCTCGGTGAAAAGGGGCGTGTTGCGCGCCACCTTCGCGACGGCCATCTTCACGAGGTCTTTGGCCTTCTCGGTGGCCTGCGTCTTGTCGGTGTGGACCCAGCTGCATTGCTCGCGCAGGTTCGCGACCTCGAGCATGTAGGGGTTCACGTCGGTTTGCGAGAGGAGCTTGCGCCATGTCAGCTCGTGCATGGACGGCGAGCAGGCGGCCACGACGATGCGGTCGAGCGCATGCGCGGCGATGCTCTCCTTGATCTGCTCCTGGCCTGGGTCCGAGCAGGTGTACTTGTTGTTCTCCGTCCACACGACGCCCGGCAGCGTCGCGGCGAAGTCGGCGACGGCCTCGGTGTCGACCATCGAGGCGATGTTGCTGCCGCATTGGCAGACGAAAACGCCGATGCGCGCCATCTAGACCACCTCCTCGGGGTGTGCGGGCGCAGGCGCCGCCTTGGCGGCGGGCGCGTGGGGTTGGGCGTCTGCCTGCGGGGCAGCCGCGCCCCCGGTTTGCGCGCCGGCCGTGCCCCCATCTTGCGCGACAGCCGCGTTTTCCGCTGGTGAAGGAGCCTCCCGAAATCCCGCGACGCGCCGGGCGGGCAGGCCCTTCGCGTCGACGAAGTGGTGGGAAAGCCCCGCCGTCTCGGCGTCGGCGCCCATCGCCACGGCGAGAAGCTCGGTGAAGTAGTAGACGGGGATGTGCCAGTCGGCGCCCGCCTTGCGCGCGACCTGCTCCTCGCGCATGTCGAGGTTGAGCCAGCACAGCGGGCAGCTCGTGACTATGGCCTCGGCGCCGGCGGCGGCCGCGTTGGCGTAGATGCGCGCGCAGGCAGACCGGGCGGCTTCGGGCGAGATCACGTGCCCGGAGGCGCCGCAGCACTCCGTCTTGAAGGCCCAGTCCACGCACTCGGCGCCGCATGCGTCGAGCAGGCGCTCCATGGCCTGCGGGTTTTCGGGGTTCTCGAAGTTTGCCAGCTCGGCCGGGCGCACCTGCGTGCAGCCGTAGTAGCAGGCTATCTTCATGCCGCCCAGGCCCGTCTCCAGACGCGAGGCCACGAGGTCCACCATGTCCGGCTCCACGAACAGCTCGAGCAGGCTTTTCACCTCGGCGCTTGCCGCGTAGTCCATCTCGATCAGGTCCGCGATGTGCGCCCGCATCCCCGCATCGCCGCGCGCCTTGGCCGCCGTGCGCTTCAACGACGCGTAGCAGCCCGTGCAGGGCGCGACCACGTCCAGACCCGGCATCTGCTGCTCGCACAGGGCAAGGCTGCGGGCCGGCAGGGCATAGGAGAGGTCGTCGTCGGTCATGTGCGCGGCCGAGGTGCCGCAGCAGCACCAGTCGTCTATCTCGCGCAGCTGCAGGCCTATCTTGCCGGCGACATAGCCGGTCGATTTCGTGTAGGAGATGCCCGACGATGCCGCCGAGCAGCCTGGAAACCACGCGTAGTCCATCTGCGGCATGCTATTCACCCGCCTTTCCGTCGGTGCCCGCGCTCGAAGCGCACGAAGCGCCCGAAGCGTCCCCGGCGCCCGCGGCCCTGGTGCCGCCGTTCGCCGCGTCCTTTTTCAGGCAACGGTCCACGAGCCGTCGCACGGCCTCGCGGTCTCCCACGTTTTCGTGCTGCAGGCCGATGAGGCCTTTCGAGAGCATCTTCGGCGCGCTTGCGGCGTCTTGCAGCAGGTGCCCCGACTTGATGTTGTAGGCGGCGGCAAGCCAGGTCTCGCTGTTGCGCCCGTGTGCGCGCACGCCGTCGATGAAGGCGGTCTCGAAGACGTTGCTTTCCCTGCTCGCGCGATAGCCCTGCTCGTGCGAGGTCATGCGGGCCGCGCGCATCAGCTCGGCGACGTCGATTTTTTGCGGGCAGCGCGACGAGCAGGTCATGCACTGGGCGCAGATCCACGGGCTTTTCGCCTCGAGCGCGTCGCGCACCAGCCCCGCTTGCAGCATGTGGACGATCTCGCGAGGGCCGGCGTCCATGCCGCTTGCCATGGGGCAGCCGGCCGAGCATTTGCTGCATTGGTAGCAGTCGCGGATGTTCACGTGCGCGCGCGCCGCGATTTTTTCGGCGGCCGCCATGTCGACGGCGGCAGACGACAAGTCGACGGTGTGCATCGATTCAACCCCTTCCTCGATGTTGCCGTGTGGCCTTCCGCAAAAGGCGGCCGCCCGCGCCCTCTCTCGCGCGCGTGCCTCGAATCCGCTTCTTGCGGGTGAAAAGTGCGTAGATTCTAGCGCGACATGCCGCCGGCTCCGATGGAGAACGCGTGGCTTTCGGTAAAACCCGAGCCCGGCGAAATCGCCGCTCCATCACGTCGCGTCCGCGCCTTTCCCTTATGGCAGCGGCATGTAGTTGCGGGAAGTCTATAATCGCGTGTGAAAAACGAGGGGATGCGCCCGTGCGCACGCCCTCTCTGCACGTCAAGAGAAACGAGGGGCTCTTGCCTGTGGAACAAACGGAACCGAACGCCGGCAGCGCGCGCGCCGGCCTGTCGCAAAGCCTTGCGAGCATCGACGAGCGCTGGCCTGCGGTCAAGTACTGCGCCCTGGGATTTTACAGCGCGTGGATCTTGCTCACGATGCGCGCCGGCTTCATCGGGTCTGCGCTCGACGGCATGGGCGGCGACGCGAACAACTGGCTCTATCCCTACTCCGGCATCCCCCTCACCCTCATCTTGCTTTTGTGCGGCGTCTTCTCCCGCCGCGTCGAGCCCTACATAGCAAACGGCCCGCTCGTGCCCTGCATGGCGGTCCTTGCCGGCGTGTGCACCTTTCTCGTGGCCGAGCAACCGCGGCTCGGATGGGGCGTCTTCACTGCGGCGAGCGTGGGCACGGGCATAGGCACCCCGTTTCTGTGCCTGCGCCTCGGCCACATGTACAGCACGCTCGACAGCAACCGCGTGCTCTTCGCCACCTTCGCCTCGGGCATCCTGGCCAACCTGCTCTACTTCGTTTGCTGCTCCATCGACTCCTTCGCGGCGTCTGTCCTGCTTGCCTGCTTCCCGGTCTTTTCCATGCTGCTCGCGCTTTTGCGCGGCGGCCGGCCTTCCGTCAAAGACGAAGACGACATCGTGCCCGCGGCCATGCTCCCGAAGGGCTTTCTGCCGCGCTGCGTCCTCTTCGTCTTCGTCTTCACCACGGCCATAGGCTTCATCAAGGGCATGTGGATCGCCGCCACGCCGCCGGCGACGGCATCTGCCCAGGAGACGAACGCGGTCTTCATCACCTTGCTCTCCACCGCCGCGCTCGTCGTCGTCTTCGCCTTGGCTAGCGGCATCCGCCACTTCGACCTGAGCCGCATCTACTACCCGGTCATCATCACCACGGCGCTGGCCTTCGTGCTCGTCCCGCTGCTCGGCGACGAGTTCGCGTGGCTGCAGGCCATCGTCGTGGGCGTGGCCTACAACATCTTCATCCTCACGCTGTGGTGCCTTTTCTCCAACATCGCCGGCCAGACAGACCTCGGCGCGGTGCGCGTCTTCGGCCTCGGGCGCGGCGCCTCGGCGTTCGGCACGACCTTCGGCCGCTTCTTCGCGGTGCTTGCCGTCGTGGCGTTTCCGCAGCTGAAAGACTCCGTGGGCGAGATCGGCATCGTGGCGGCCATCGTCATCTTGGTCATGGCCATGTTCATCTTCGACGAAAAGACCCTGGGCGAGGCGCTGAAAAAGACCTTCCTGGAGGCCGCGCCTGCCACGGCGGCCGCGCATGCGGGTAGCGCCGGCGCCGCGGGCGTCCTCGACCCGGAAGAGGCCTGGAACATGAATTGCGCGCGCTTCGGCGAGCAATGCGGCCTGACCGCCCGGGAGGCGCAGGTGCTGGCCCTTTTCGCCCGCGGCCGCACGGCGCGCTACATCTCCGAGGACCTGGGGATCTCCTACAACACGGCCAAGGGGCATGTGCGCAAGCTCTACGAGAAATGCGGCGTGCACTCGCGCCAGGAGCTGATCGACCGCCTGGATGCGTCGGGCGCGGCATCCGGCGCGACCCCGGGCGCCGCTTCGGGTGCGGCTTCAGGCGCCGTGCCGGGCGCCGGCTCCGAGTGATTTATCCGGGCGCCTCCGGACAACCCTCGAACAGCCCCCGCACAGCCGCCGAATCGCCCCGCGTTTGCCCCACCCTTCCATCATCCCAGCTAAATAGCCCCATGCAACCCCTTTCGGGTTGCATGCGCCGCCCCTCTCACCCCCCGAAAAAACCTGCCGAAAACGCGAAAAACCACCCGTAAGGCAGCTTTGCTGCCCCACGTTTTCTCCATATCTTCTCTCCCGCAAGAGCTTCGCTTCGCCGCGCCCACGTCAAAGGGCGTGGCGGCGCTTGCAGCCAAGAGAGAAGGAGGGATTTCAGATGGCCGAGACGCAAAAGCCCTGGATTTCAGAAGAGGACGGGGTGATGAAGGTGCGCACCTGCGCCTGGTCGCCCCCCGGAGACCATCCCGTCGGGTGCGGGCTGATCTTGCACGTGAAGGACAACAAGCTCGTGAAGGTGGAAGGCGACCCCGACCACCCCATCACGCAGGGGCGCCTGTGCCCGCGCTGCCTTGCGCTCGACGAGATCATGTACAGCCCCGAGCGCCTGCAATCGCCCATGGTGCGCGACCGCGCCGACCGCGGCAAGGACGCTTGGCGCGAGGTCTCCTGGGACGAGGCCTACGACATCCTGGAGGCCAAGATCCGCGAGGTACAGGACACCTGGGGCGCCGAGACCATATTCACCCTGACGGGCACCGGCCGCGAGTCCACGCTCTACGCGCCCGTCTACGGGCCGGCCATCTGCAACTCGCCCAACGGCGCGTCCACCTACGCGTTTTCCGGCGAGGCATGCTACGGGCCGCGCGCGACCATCACGAACTACCTGCTGGGCGCAGGCGTGCCCGAGATCGACTTCGCCCAATACTGGGAGGACCGCTACGACCACCCGGGCTACGAGGTGCCCAAGTACATCATGGTCTGGGGCAAGGACCCGCTCTACTCCAGCCCCGACGGCTTTTTCGGGCACAGCATCATCGACTTGATGAAGCGCGGCTCGAAGATCATCACCGTGGACCCGCGCCTCACCTGGCTGGGCGCGCACGCCGAGTACCACCTGCAGCTGCGCCCGGGCACGGACGCCGCCGTCGGCATGGGCATGTTGCGCGTCATCATCACCGAAGGCCTCTACGACCACGACTTCGTGGACAAGTGGTGCTACGGCTTCGACGAGCTGGCCGAGGCGGTGAAGGACTGGACCCCGGAGAAGGTGCAGGAGGTGTCTTGGGTCGAGCCGGAACAGCTCGTGGGCGCGGCGCGCGCCTTTGCCGGCAACGCCCCCTCGACGGCCACCTGGGGCGTGGCGCTGGACCAGTCCAAGCAGTCCACGCAGGCGGCCCAGAGCTTTTTGGCCATATGCGCCATATGCGGCTACATCGACGTGCCGGGCGGCATCACCATCACCAAGCCCACGAGCTTCATCGGGCAATGGCGCTATGACATGTCCGACACCATCTCGCCGGAGATGGCGGCAAAGCACATCGTGGACCCGGACGGCAAGTACGCGCTGTTCAACGCGGGCGCGGCCATGGGCGGCGTGCAAGGCGACACCCTGTTGAACTGGCTGGAGGGCAAGTGGGCCGACCGCCCCGAGTACTACAAGCTGCGCATGTGCTGGATCATCGGCAACAACCCGCTCGCGTGCATGGCCGACCAGCCCAAGCGCTGGTACGAGGCGATGAAAGACCTCGAGTTCGTCGTCGCCCAAGACATCTTCATGACGCCGACCATCATGGGCCTGTGCGACATGGTGCTGCCGCTGTCGACCTTTGCCGAGCACGAGGGGCTGGTCACGCCGAACTACGGGCGCAACCAGCACTTCATCGGCGCGATGAACGAGGCGGTGCACAACCCCAACACGAAATCCGACCTCGAGATCTTGATCGACATGGGCAAGCGCATGCGCCCCGAGCTGTGGGAGAGCATGGACTCGCCCGACGAGTTCTTCGACCAAAAGCTCAAGGAGAACTACGGCTACGGCCTGGACGAGGTGAAGGCCGTGCCCGCGAAGATGGCCGGCTACGAGTACCGCAAGTACGAGAAGGGGCTGCTGCGCGACGACGGGCAGCCGGGCTTCCAGACGAGCAGCGGGCGCATCGAGCTGTGGTCGGTCGTGCTCGAGATGTTCGGCGAGCAGCCCGTGCCCTACTTCGAGGAGCCCGAGTTCAGCCACCTGTCGCGGCCGGACCTGGCCGAGGAGTACCCGCTGTACTACACGACGGGCGGACGGCATATCTCGATGTTTCACTCCGAGCACAGGCAAAAGGGCACGAGCATGCGCAAGCTGCACCCCTGGCCGCTCGTCACCATCAGCCCGGACGTGGCCGCAGACTATGGCATTCAGGAAGGCGACTGGGTCGAGATAAAAAGCCCGCAGGGCTCCATGAAGCAAAAGGCGCATCTGTCGCACGAGGTAAACGACAAGTTCGTGCACGTCGAGCATGCGTGGTGGTTCCCCGAGCAAGACGGCGAGGCGCCGAACCTCTACGGCGTGTGGAAGGCCAACGCCAACAACCTGATCCCGCACGAGAGCGTCTCGGTGACGGGCTATGGCGCGCCCTACAAAAACGGCATCTGCAGCATACGCCGGGTCGCGAGCCTGGACGAGTAGGTAGGAGGGAGTCTGCGATGGATTACGGAATGCTCATCAACTACGGGTTGTGCACGGGCTGCCAGTCCTGCGAGATCTCGTGCTTGAAGGAAAAGGGCCTCGAAGGCGGCGAATGGGGCGTGAAGGTCGAGCAGATAGGGCCTGAAAAGCTCGGCGGCGCCTGGGAGTGGGACTACGTGCCCGTGCCCTCGCGGCTGTGCGATCTGTGCGCCGAGCGCGTCGAGGCGGGCAAGCCGGCCTCGTGCGAGCTGCATTGCCTGGCCAAGGTGATCGAGGTGCTGCCCGTCGAGCAGATGGCGGCGCGCATGGTCGAGCTGGGCGGAAAGAAGGTCTGCTGCTTCATGCCCTAGGGGCATGCGGCAAGGCCGGCGAGGTGCGCGCCTGCACGTGGGGCGCGCCGCCAGGCAAGCCCTGTGCGCGAGCCGGCGCACGTGGGGCGCGCGCAGGGCAAGCGGCAAAGCACGGCAAAGCACGGAAGGGCAAGGGCAAAAGACGCGCAAAGGAGGAACGTCGCATGTTGCCACAGCAGAAAAAGGGATGGACGACCATGGTCGACCTCGACGAGTTCGAGCGCACCACGTGGAGCTACCTGGGAAACGTCAAGGAGCTTCGGCGCTACCGGGGCATCGCGAACCTGTTTCGCCACGAGGGCATCGCGCTTTACGGCAAGGACCTCGGCACGATGAAGATGAACCACCCGATCATGTGCATGGCCATCCCGCAGAGCAAGGACAAGAACTACGGCGTGGACCTCTACGTGCCCGCCTCCGACAAGAAGCGGGCGGCGCGCCTGTTCGCCGACGACGAGCTGCTCGAGCGCCATGCGCAGCTCGAGGAGACGGAAGGCGAGGCGGCATGCGCGCGATTCGACGCCGAGGCCCGGGCTGCAAAGGAGCAGCGCGCGATCGCACGCCGGGAGAGGCGTGCGGGCAAAGCGGGCGCCCTCGCCTCGTTGTTCGCCCGCAAGGCCTCGCGCGCGCCGCGCACGCCAAGCGCTTCGCGCACGTCTGCCTGAGAGGGGCGGCGATGCGCAAGGCCGCGGCCTTGCACGGCACCGCGCGCGGCGCTTCACCACCCCGCGCCGCCACGCACCGCACCGCCACGCAACGCACCACCCCGCGCGGCACCGCGCGGCGCTTCAACAGCACGGCACCACCGGCCTTGCGCAAAGGGGCGAGGCCGTTTGCCCGGGCGACGCGCCCGGACTATAGGAGTTTTGCAACCGAGTAAAGGAGGAACATCATGTTGCAAACAGTGGAAGACGCGGCACCGAAGAAGAACAAGGTGCTGCACTACGCCTTCGTCATCTGCCTCGGAGGCTTTCTCACCCAGTTCATCGTCTTGAGCGCGCAAAGGCTGCCGGCTATCTCGCTCGAGTCCATCCGCCAGGCCCTCGACGTCGGCTACGCCGAGATAGGCCTCGTCACGTCCGTCTACATGATCTTCTACGCAGGCCTCTCGTTTGCATGGGGCATGCTCGCCGACAAGATAGGCACGCGCAAGGCCATCGTCGCGGCGTGCTCGCTTGCGGCGATCGGCGCCATACTCTTCGGGCTGTGCGCGCCGCTGGGCCTCGTCCCCGCGATCGTCACCTGGGCCATCGCCGGCTGCGGCACCGCAGGCCTGCTCATGGCCATCTTGCCCAAGATCGTGTCCCGCTGGTTCGCGCCGCACAAGCGCGGCATGGGCATGTCGCTGATCACCCCGGGCGCGAACTTCTCGGCCCTGGTGCTGGGCATCGTCGCCCCGATGATCATCGCGAGCATGGGCTGGGCCATGTCCTACATCATCTTCGGCGTGATCTACGCGGCCATCGCCGTCTTCATCGCCGTCACCTTCCGCGAAGGCCCTGAAGACCTCGGCCTGCGCCCCTATGGTGCGCCCGAGGGCGTGCAGGCGGCTCCCGAGCCCAAGGTGGAGAAGGCCGCTGCGGGCGAGGCAACCGGCAACAACAGCAGCGCCATCAGCCGCGTCTTGAAGATGCCCATCACCTGGCACTTCGGCATCTTCTACATCGTCTACCAGGTGGGCTACATGGCGGCGACCCAATACTACGTCGCGACCATCCAAAACGTCGGCTTCGACCTGGCGGCGGCCTCGCTGTCCATCTCCATCGCGGGCGTCTGCTGCATCATCACCGAGCTTATCCTGGGGCAGATCTCCGACCGCATGGAGCGCAAGACCCTCATGGCCATCATGGTCGCGTTGAACGCGGTCTTCGGCTTCGGGTACTTCTTCTACCTCACGAGCGGCGCCGAGATGAACCTCGGCATCCTGTACTTCTTCGTCGCGGCCAACACGGCGTGCACGGGCGTCATCACGGTCATCATGACCTGCGCCGGCGAGTACTACGACGACGACATCCGCGCGACGGGCACGGGCGTGGTCGGCACCATCAACATCGTCGGCCGCTACCTGGGCCCGTGGCTGGCGGGCATCGTCATCGACGCGACCGGCGTCGTGGGCGACTCGTTCCTGATCGTCGGCATCACCATGGCCATCGCCGCGGTGATCGCGTTCCTCATGCCGCGCAAGGGCGTTGCGCGCAAGGAGATGCAGCAAGGCTAGCGCTGTTTTCAGGGACTGCCCGAAGGTCTTGCGTGGGGTCTTGCCCGAAAGCCTGTCTGGGGGATTTCGGGCAAGGCCGCAAGGCCTCTCGGTTCATCCATAAGCCAAAAGAGGGGGCGGGCGCGCGTGTGCGGAGCGAAGCAGGCACAGCGGCCCGCCTCCTCGCGTTTTCTTATGCCCGAAGGGGCGCGGCGATGAGGGGGAGAAGGAAAGGAGGGCGCCGACTATGGCCTGCATGTTTTGCACGCGCTGCGGCAAGTGCGCGGTGGTGAAGGAAAAGGCCGATTTCGGGCGCTGCCCCCTGTGCGGCGCGGCCTACGCGGACGGGGAGGCGAAGTGCCCGAACTGCCATGCCCCGCGCATCATGCCCGCAGGCGGCAGCAGCGCGCCCGCCTTTGCGCACGACGGCGGCGATGGCGGCGATGGCGAATCCCGTCCCCATGCGGGATAGCGGCGGCGCGGCGCGCCCGTCCCCATGCGCGCCGCCCGGCGCGCCTCATCCCCACATGCGATAGCGCCGGCTTCGCGCCCTGTGCAGGACACGGGGCTTATTCCAGCCGTCCGCCCGGTTGACCCGAGATTCACGATGCCGCCTTCGGGGGGGGGGGGGGTAAATTCCTCGCACGGGAAGGGCGTTTCGATAC
>CAVFDV010000004.1:0-522 GCA_963621315.1 Oscillibacter sp. MSJ-31 | reverse complement strand
GCAGTTTCCTATCAGTCGTCGGGAGCAGCGGCGCCCGCGTCGGCAACACCCCCCGGGCCCTTGAGGGGCAGGGGCACAAGGCCGTCCGCGGGCGCCCGATCGGCAGTCCACTCGGACCGTCCCAATCGTAACCCCGCGGATTGGAAAAGCTCATGGGCCGTGGGGATCAACCGCTCTTCAACTGTAATGGGGTAAATTCCTCGCATGGGAAGGGCGTTTCGATACGTGGGGAGGAATGTCATGGAAGTGGGATTTCGGCACGAGTCGGGAGGTTTCTCGCGGGCGGCAAAGGGGAGCGCGCGCCTTTTGCTTGTCTGCGCGGCCGTCGCAGCCCTCGCGCTGTGCTGGTGCGCGTGTATGGCGCAAAGCGCGTATGCGGGCACCGCGACGACGACGTGGAAAAACGGCCTTGAATATACCCTCGACACCTCGCATAAGACGGCGACGCTTTCGGATGCCGACGACGACGCCGACGGCTTTCCCACAGACGGCACGCTCTCCATTCCCGAGAGCGTCTACTAC
>CAVFDV010000003.1:0-37673 GCA_963621315.1 Oscillibacter sp. MSJ-31 | reverse complement strand
GGCGCGCACGGTGAAGAGGCAGCGCCGCGTGGCGCGGCGGCGGAGGATACGGCATAAGAAGGGTGTCTGGCATGGACGACGGACGCGTACGGCAATTGTTCGAGGAATACGACGTGGTCTTGTGCCCCTCGATGGCGCAGGCAGACATCTTGAACAAGCAGGTGGCGGCTGCCGCGCCGGGCGGCGTCTTCGGCACGGAGGCGACGACTTTTTCCGCCTGGCTGCGCGAGATGTGGGCGCTTGCCGGCGACGGGCGCGCCATCTCCGGCTCCATGGTCGAGACGCTTGTGATGGGGGCGGTCATACGGCGCGCGCGGCTCCAACACTTGCGCCCGAGCCCGCGCCTTGCCTCCGCCGCCGCCTCGTGCGCGCGCGCAGGCGCCGGCCTCGCCGCGTTCGACGCCGCCGTGGCCGCCGTGGCGGGCATCGGGGGCGCCGAGAGTGTCGAGGGTGCCGAGGACACCGGGGGCGCCGGGGATGCTGAAAACGCCGGCGGCGCCGGAGATGCCGCCGCCGCTGCCGAAGACGGGCGGCTCGCGCATATCGCCCCGGCGCTCGTGGCCGGGCGCGGAAGCGAGGGGGAAAAGTCCGTGCAGGCGCAGGCACAGGCCCGGGCGCAGGCGCGCGCCGCCCTCCCCTCGCTCAGCCCGGCGGAAAAAGAGCTGCTCGCCTTGTGCGCGCGCTATTTTTCCACCCTCGCCTCGAAAAAAGTCGGCCTCGTGTGCCAGGGCCATGCGATGGCCTTGCTCGCCGCCGACCCGGGTCTTGCCTTTCCCGCACCGCTTTCGGTGTGCGTGATAGGCGATGCGCCCCTGCGCGCCCCCGAGCGCGAGTTTTGGCAGCGCTTGCGCGGGCGCGTCTCCTGCACGCAGGTGCGCCTCGACGGCAGCGTGTGGCCGAAAGAAGGCCCGGAGCTGGACGCGCTCCTTTCCCCCGAGGTCGCGCGCCCCCCGAAGGGCACCTCCGTGCGCTTCGCCTTTCCCGCCGGGCGCTATGCGCAGCCGCCGCTTGTGGCCGACGTCGCGGCAGAGCTTGTGGGAGAGGTCGAGCATGCGGCAGGCGGCAAGGTTTTTGGGGTGGCGGACTCTGCGGCGATCGGCGCTGGCGCCGGCGGCGTGCAGGACCCGGATGCGGCATCGCGCGCGCGCATCGTCGTGGCCTCGGCAGACCCGCTTGCCCTCTACGAGCAGCTTGTGCCCGTTTTCGCGCCCTGCGGCGTCCCGTGCGCCGTCAGGTGCGGCAAGTCCTTCGGCACGACCTCGTTCGGGCGCGCCTACGTCGAGTTGAGCGAATGCGTGGCCTCAGGCCCTACGGACGCCTTTTCCTGGGACAAGGCAAAGCTCGCCGACGTGCTCTACAACCCCGTGCTGGGCATCGACCACGCGGAAGCCTCCGCGGCATATGCGCAGATGCGCGGGGACAGGCTGCTCTCGCGCGAGGCCGCCTTCTCCGCCCTCTCGCAGCGCTACCCGCGTTTTGCCGCGTTGCTCGCGCTCGTGGAGCATCCGACGGCGGAGGCGTTCACGCGCTTTGCCGAGCTGTTGCGCGAGCTGCCCCACCCGGACACCCTGCTCCTCTCCGAGCAGCTCGGCGCCCTCGACCTCGCCCGCCAGGCATGCGGGATAGTCGCGGCGCTTTCCGCAGAAGACGCAGGTGAAAGCCCCGACGCCGGCGATGGGGCATACGCCGGCGCACCCGATGGCGCGCTCGCGCAAGATCCGGCCGCGCATGCCCCGCAGAGCATGGCCGCCCTCTTGTCCGACGGCCTTCTGGAGGAGATGGTGAATGCCGAGACCGTCGTGCGCTATGCCAGCTACCCGCCCAGCGCTGCTGCCGCCCCCGGCCTTTTCGTGGAAAGCCTCGCCGACGCGGCCGCGGAAGGGCCGGGCTCGTGCGCGGCGCTCGTGGTATGCGACCTGGACAGCGAGAGCTACCCGGCGGCAAGCCGCGACGACGCGGGCACTTTGCTCCTCGACAAGCTGGGCGTGCCGCGCGGGGAAGGCCCCCTCGAACGGCAGCGGCGCACCTGGCGCGAGCTGGTCGCCGTGCCCTCGCAGCATCTCGTCTTGAGCCGCGTCCTCAACGACGTGGACGGCGAGCCGACCTATCCCTGCCCCATGCTCGAGGAGTTCACCGACCTCTACAGAGACGACACGCGCACCACCGACGATTTGCACCGCGTGTTCGCCATACCGCAGGTCTTGCAAGACGGGGTGAACGTGCCGGCGCGCATGACGCCCTTTTTCAGCAAGGGCGAAGACGGCTTCACCGACAACATCGTCATCGAGCCGGACGCGCCCGGCTTCTTGCTCGACGCGCCGCGCCGCCTCGAAGGGGATACGCTCGAGTTCTTTTTGCGCCGCCTGCGCCGCCCGCCGAAAGACGAGTGGCCGGACGGCGCGGAGCCGGATCCGGCGCCGGATGCCCCCTTGCGATTGTCCCCGTCCCAGATAGAGACCTATCTGGAATGCCCCTACAAGTGGTTCGTGACGAGATGGCTGTCCGTGGGCGTGCCCGACGAGGGCTTCGGCCCGCTCGAGCAAGGCTCGTTCATCCACGAGGCCCTAAAGCTCTTCCACGAGCGTTTCGGGCGCAAGCTGACGGAGGCGCCCGAGGACATGGAGCAGGCGCGCGCGCTGATGGAGCAGGTGCTCGAGGAGCTTTTGCGCGAGCAGCCCGCACGCGAGAGCGGAAAGCGCATCGCAGCGCTGCCGGATAGCAGCATCGAGCAAAGCGAGGTCGCCGATTTGTGCAGCGAGGTCGCGCACATACTCATGCGCGAGCCCTTGTTCTTGCGCGGCACGGGATTTGCGCCCGCCCTCTTCGAGTTTCCCTTCCTGTCGTGCGACGTGCGCTTCGGCGGCTGCCGGCTTGGCGGCATCGTGGACCGCGTGGACATCGACGATGCGGGAAACGCCGTGGTCGTGGACTACAAGGGGTCGCTCGGCTCCGAGTACGACCTGCCGAAGGTGAAAGACTACGCGTCGCACGGCCTTGCGGGCAAGAAGGTGCAGGGGCTGCTCTACATGGCGGCGATGGCGAAATCGGAGGAGCTGCGACGCGCCATGTCCGAGGCATGCGGCAAGCGCATCTCGCGCGTCGTCGGCGCGCTCTACTTCTCCTATTGCAACACGCCGAACACGATACGCGTGCGCGGCGCCTTGGCACGCGAGGTCGCGGCGGCAAAGGAGGCCTTGCCCGAGGCGAGCAAGCGCATGGTGCAATACCCGCTTTTCGCAGGCGGCGGCGCCGGCGATGGCGGAAGCGACGGTGAAAGCGGCGGCGGCGACGCGCCCGACCTGGCACAGGTCCTTTCCGACTTGGAGGAGATGGTGCGCACGCAGGTGGTCGAGCGCATCGAGGCGGGGCATGTCGAACGCGAGCCGCGCGATAAAGACGTGTGCGTGTACTGCCCCGTCACGGCGTGCGAGAGGAGGCTGTCATGAGCTTTGCCGATCTGAAGGGCGGGCAGATCGCCTGCGCGAAGACCTTCGATAGGTCCATCGCCGTCGTCGCCGGCGCCGGCTCCGGCAAGACCTTCACCTTGCGCGAGCGCGTGGCAAAGGCCTTCGACGCGGATCAGGAAGACGGGCAGCAAGGCCCCATCGTGGACAACATCGGGCAGGTCATGGCCATCACCTTCACGGAAAAGGCGGCAGCCGAGCTGCGCTCGCGCATCAAGGCCGCCTTGCGCGAGATAGGGCGTGCGGACCAGGCGGTGCTCGTCGACGAGGCCTGGATCGGGACCATCCACGGCGTGTGCTCGCGCATCTTGCGGGAAAACGCGTTCGACCTGGGGGTGGACCCGCGTTTTCAGATAGTGCCCGACGACGAGTGGGAGGGCATGCGCCGCGAGGCGATCGACGCGGCGCTGTCGGGCGGCGCGGTGTCCTACGAGGCGGTGCAGGCGCTGCTCGTCGAGTACAAGCCGCGGGCCGTCGTGAAGAGCATCCAAGACCTCATGGCGCTGGCCGCGAAAAGCCCGGACGGGCCGGACGCGATCGTCGCGCCGAGCGCGCCCGAGCTGCGCCACCTGCAGCAAAGCCTCGAAGACGAGCTGGGCATCCACAGCCGCATCGCCTTGCCGCCGCTGCCCAACCTAAACGCCGGCGCCTTTCCCGAGATGATGCAATGGCGCGACGCCGTGCGCGGGCTGCTCGACGAGGCCTTTTTCCGCGGGCCGGACGCGCTTGCGGCGCCTGGCGCCAAGCCCCCCGCCATCTCCACGCAGCTCCAGCTCGACTTGGAGCTGGCGCTCGCGTGGCCGTTCCAAAGCGTGCTGTCCGGCTTGGCCGCCGACGCCTTGCGCAGGTTCGACGAGATGAAGCGCATGCGCGGCCAGCTCGACCAAGACGATTTGCTGTTGAAGGCGTGCGCCGCGCTTTCGCGTCCCGAGGTGGCCGCGCGCTACGCGGACCGCTTCAAGATGGTGATGGTCGACGAGTTCCAGGACACCGACCCGGTCCAGCTGGCCATCATCCGGCACCTCACAGGCCCTGACGACTGCCGCTTGTGCGTGGTGGGCGACCCGCAGCAAAGCATCTACCGTTTCCGCGGCGCGGACGTGAGCACGTACAACCGGCACGTGGACGCGCTGCCGAAGCGCAGCAAGATAGCCCTCGACGACAACTACCGCAGCCATGCGGACATACTCGCCTTTTCCGACGTGGTCTTCACCGACGAGGCGGGACGGCCCCTCGGTGCCTACCAGCGCCTGAACGCCCGCCGCGACGAGTCGCGCGCGCGCTACGACGAGGGCGTGGAAGGCCCGCGCGTGAGCGTGCTGGACGTGCGCTACCCCTACCGGGGAGGGGCGGAGGCCATACGCCGCGAGGCCGAGGCGATCGCGCGGCGCTTCGAGCAGATCCACAAGGCCGGCGGGCGCAGCTACGGCGACATGGCCGTCTTGCTCGGGGTGA
Source organism: Oscillibacter sp. MSJ-31 (assembly GCA_963621315.1). Classification (GTDB taxonomy): domain Bacteria; phylum Actinomycetota; class Coriobacteriia; order Coriobacteriales; family QAMH01; genus CAVAWX01. The sequence goes on along the minus strand of CAVFDV010000003.1, from coordinate 32,754 downwards.
TGACGAACGTGGACGTGTTCGCCGCCGCCTTGCAGCGCCGCAACATACCCTACGTGGTGGCGAAGGGCTCGGTGCTGTCCAAGATGCCCGAGGCCCAGGACGTGGTGCAGCTCGCGCGCGCCATCGCGAACCGTGAGGACAGCGAGGCCGTCTTCAACGTGGAGGAAAGCGCGTTTTTCGGCCTGGCGCCGGCGGACTTCACGCAGATGCGCGACCGCGACGGGGAGCCTTCCGCGCGCGTGCGGCAGGCGCGGCGTGTCCTCGCCCGCGCGCGTGCGCGCATAGGGCGCGATCCGCTTTCAAAGCTGCTCGTCGACGTGCTTTACGAGTCCGGCTGGGTGACGCGGCTGGAAGACGGGGCGAAGCGCGACCCGGCGCGCCGTGCGGCCAACCACGCCAAGCTCGCCAACGCGCTCAAGGTCGTGCGCATGGCCGAGGCCATCGAGGAGGAGCGCTGCTGCGACGCGGCCCTTGTCGCGTCCATCATGGTGCAGCGCATGAGCGCGTTGGACGAGCCGCCGGGCGCCTTGTCGGCAAAGGACAGCAACTTCGTGCGCCTGATGACCATCCACGCGTCCAAGGGGCTGCAGTTTCCCATCGTCGCCGTCGCCGAGTTCGGCGGCAGCGGCGCCGGGAGCGGGTCGTCGCGCATCGTCTCGGAGGGCATGGCAGACGCGCGGGGCAAGGTGTGGCAATGCGCCGTGCTCGACCCCGGGGTCTCTGCCGACGACTACGAGACGACGCGGAAGTTCGAGTGCCGCTCGACGGAGAAGATGCTCGAATTGCTCGCATGCGAGCAAGAGCCCATCAGCGACGAGCGCGCGCGGCGCTGCATATGGCCGGACGAGGGGGACGGCGCTTGGGGTGCGGATGGCGCAGACGGCGCGGATGCCACAGGTGCTGCCGGCGGTGTAGGCGGTGCAGGCGGCGCCGACAGCGCGGACGTCGCGGGCGGCGCAAGTAGTGCGGAGGACCTGGAAAGCGCGTATGCCCTCGATGCCGCGCGTTTCCGCGCGGGTCTGGTCGCCCATGCGCGGGCGGCAGACGACGCCGAGCTGGAGCGCAAGCTCTACGTCGCGTTCACGCGCGCGGAAGAGGCGCTGCTCGTGTGCATGAGGGCGCAGGTGAAGGCAAGCGGCGAGGCGGCGGTCCCGAAGGGCGTGCAAGAGCGCATCGTCGCGGCGGAAAGCCGGATCGCCGAGCGCTGGGAGTACCGCTACGAGGTCGTCGGCGCAGACGGCGAAGATGGTGAAGGGGACGGCGCCGATGCGGCGCGCGGCGGCGAGGGCACGGGCGAGAGCATGGACGGCGAGTGCGACTTCATCGTGCTCGACCAGCTGCCCCAGCGCCCGCGCAGCAACTGGCCGTATGCCTCCATGCGCAACGCAGACGTCTTCAGCGCCTCGTCTCTTGCGCGTCTGGAAGAAGACGACGAGGTGCCGGATTTCTTCGACGCCGCCTGCGACGAGGCAGGGCCCGAGGAGAAAGGGGACAGCGGCGCCGGCGGCGGTGGGCATGCGCTCGTGCCCGCGCCCGACGACGCGCCGGACGCGCAGACGGCACCAGGCGGGGCCGCAGGTGAAACCGACGACGGGGTCGCGGGCGCGCCCGGCGGGGCTGCGGGTGAAGCCGGCGGGGCGGCCGGCGCTCTGGATGCGCAGGCGCGCGCGGCGGCGAACCTGCGCGGCGAGGCCTTCCACGCATGCGCCCGGTTTGCCGCGATGCACAGGGGCGAAGACGGCGCCATACCCGCCCTGCCCGCGCGGCGCCTGGCCTCGATCGCCCGCTCGCACGGCCTGCGCGAGGGCGCCGATACCGAGGAGCTGCGGCGCCGCATGGACACCTGGACCTCAAGCGATATGGCCCGCGAGATGGCGCGTTTTCCCCACCTGCGCTGCGAGGAGCCCTTCTTCATCCGCCTGGGCGACGATGACGAGGCGCCGTACCTGCGCGGCTTCATCGACTTGCTCGCCTACGACGAGCCCGGGCACGGCACGGCGCGGGTCGTGGACTACAAGACGGGCTATCGCGACATGGACGACGACGCGCGCGCCGCGCACTTTGCCACGCAGGCCGAAAGCTACGCATGCGCCCTGCTCGCGCAGGGGTTCTCGCACGTGGAGCTTTCCTTTGTCTTCCTCGACGACACGGGCCCGGGCGGCCAGCCGCATGCCATCCGCTTCGGGCCGTTCACCGACGAGGCGCACGACGACACGGCGCGCGATGCGGACGGCGCGCCCTGCACGCGGGCATGGCTCTATGCCGACTTGCGCGAGAAGGCCCGTGTGTGAGTTTGCTGAAACGTTGCCGAAGAACGGGCGATAGTCCAAGGCTTTTTCAAGTAGGCACGCTACTATAAGAGGCAAGATGACGCAGACCGATCCCTACAAAGTGCTCGGCGTGAGCGCGGGCGCCTCGAAAGACGAGGTGACCCGCGCCTATCGCAAGCTCGCCAAAAAGTACCACCCCGACCTCAACCCGGGGGACGCGACCGCAGCCAAGAAGATGGCCGAGGTCAACGCTGCCTACGATTCCATCATGAACGGCACGCCCTTCGGCCCGCGCGCGTCGGCGGGCAGGCCGGGCCACACGGGCAGCCCCCATACCCAGACGCGCACGTCCACCGGCTCTTCGACAGGCGGCAGCAGGCAGCAGGGCAGCGCCTCGTACGGGCCGTTTGCCGGCTACGATTTCGACGAGCGCGCCGCCGGCGGCAGCGGGCAGCGCAACGCGGGCGCGGCCAACCCCTTCGAGGAGATGTTTCGCCAGTGGGCCCGCCAGGCCCAAGGCCAGCAGCAACAGCAGGGCTGGCAGCAGCAGCAACAGCAACAGCAGCAGGCGTGGCAGGAGCGCCGCCAGCAGGCGCAGACCCAGACGGGCGGCTGCCTGAAGATCGTCATCGCCATCATCGCGATAAACCTGGTCATCAACTTGCTGCTGGGCGGATGCTCGGCGCTGCGCTACGGCATACTCTCCGGCGCCTCGAACTCGGGGTCGGGCAGCTCGGCCACCCAATCGACCCAGACCTCCCAGATCCAAGACGGCGCCTCGCGCGTCTAGGCGCGCCGCTCGCACCGCACTGCGAGGCTTTTTTGCGTCTTCTCGCCTGCTATGCTACGGGCAAAGTTGGAAAGGAGCGCTTATGCGTTTCGAATGGGACGAGAACAAGAGTATCGCTAATGAGGAAAAGCATGGTGTACCGTTGTCTTTTGGCTGCGCCATATGGAATGCGCGGCTCGTCACATTTTCCTCGCGGAGAAAGGGCGAAGACCGCAAGCTTTCCATCGGCATTGTCAATGGCGAGTATTGGTCCGCAATCTGGACGCAACGAGACGATGCTGTGTGTCTCATATCTGTTAGATTGTCGACACCGGGGGAAAGGAGCTGCTATGACCGTCACAACAGCTGAAAATTTACTCGACCGATTTGATGCGGGTGAAGATGTCTTGGACTATTTCGATGTCGAGCATCCGCAGATGGGTCCTACGGACACATGCGGAGCGGAGCAGGTCAGCATTGCTTTGCCTCCTTGGCTGCTCGATTCCCTTGCAAAGGAAGCGTCTCGCCGCGGCATTGCCCGTCAGGCGCTGATTAACACGGCTCTTGTTGAGTGGGTCGACGAACAGCACGAGAAGGCGGCTCGTTCGAAAACTGCCGCCTGATCCAGGTTTTAGAAAACGGGGCATCCATCGGTGTCTCTGTTGCCGCAACTTGTATTTTCGCGCGTATCACAAGCTCGGCTTGCGAGACAGTCCTGCGGCGCGCCCCCGTGTGTTACTTCGTCGGCTCTGGCAACTATGCGCCTTGGCATCGAGAGTATGCAGACCGATTGTGTGAATAGGCGGCGCTGTGCCGCACGCCCGCGCGCGTATAGCCCAAGGCGGGCGCTTTGGGGTACCATGCACCCCGTCGAGAGCCTGCGTAGAACGGGATAAAGAACATGGCGAAAAGCGGTCTTGGAGCAACGAGAAACGGCAAGCGCACGGCGGGCATCGTCGTCGCCGTCGTGGTCGTGGCCCTTATCATATTCGGCGGGGGCGCCTACTTGTTCACCCAGCTGTTCACCGGCCACATACGCCAGGTCGGCCAGATGCAGACCATGCAGCTCACGGCCTCGAGCTACGCCCCGAAGGTGGAGGCGAGCGGCTCGTTTCGCGCGGCGTCCAGCTCGGCTGTCAGCCCCGAGGTGGACGGGACGGTAAACGACGTGAAGGTGAAGTCGGGCGATACGGTGAAGAAGGGCGACGTCCTCTTCACCATCGACAACGCGCAGATCACCCAGGAGGCCAACACCGCGAAGACGAACTACGACGAGGCCGGCGCCGCCCTGACGGCGGCAAACACCGCGCTCGAATCGGCCAACGCGAAGTTGAAGTCGGCGCAGGAGACCCGCGACGCGGCCAAGTCGGCGGCCGAGACCCGCGACGCCGCAGAGGCCGCCCGCCAGCAGCGCGGCCAGCAGTCGAACTCGACGCAAAGGCAATCCGCCGCGCGCCCGGGTGGTGCTGCCGTGGTCCCCGTCACCGCGTCGTCGGGCGCCTCGTCGTTTGACTCGACGGCCTACGACGCGGCCATAAACGACGCGCAAAGCGAGGTGGACAAGGCGCAAGCCCAGGTGGACACGGCGAAAAAGACCGCCGATGCGGCCAAGACCACCTACGACAGCGCCGCGGCGAAGGCGGAAAAGCTCACGGTCGTGGCGCCGGCAGACGGCACGGTCGTGGACTTGAAGGTGCAAAAGGGCATGACCTCGCAGGCGGTGAACTCGCAAGGCGCCGCGCTGCAGATAGCCGACCTCGCCACCTTGACCGCCGTCGTGACGGTGCCCGCCTCGCAGATCGCGACCATCTCGACGGGGTTGAAGGCGACGGTCACGTCCTCGTCGCTGCCCGACCAGACGATCAACGCGACCGTCTCGAAGGTGGGCGACGCGCCCGTCGCGGCGAGCACGTCCGGCCAAGACAGCTCGAACGCGAACGCGGGCACGGGCGGCAACTCCTCTTCAAACGCGAGCTCGACGACCAAGCAGACCAGCGCAAGCACGCAGCACGCGGCCAGCTCCAACTCAAACTCCAACTCCAATGCGGCGTCCGGCTCGAGCTCGAACTCGAACGCGGCCTCCGGCTCGGCTTCCGGCCAGTCGTCGGATTCCTCGACCAGCTACTACGAGGTCACCCTCACGCTGGACAAGGCCGACAACGCGAAGGTGGGCATGGAGGTCTCCGCCGCCATCGAGCTGAAGGAGTACAGCACCGTCTACTACGTGCCGTCCAAGGCGGTCTCGCAAAGCGGCAGCTACGCCTATGTCGAGGTGGTCTACAACGACAGCACGACCAAGCAGCACCAGGTGCAGATCCTCGACACGGCAGACGACGGCCAGCTGATCATCCAGGGCAGCACCATCACCGAAGGTCAGCGCATACTCACCGAGATATCGTGAACGGCCCGGAAGCGAACGTGCGGGGCGCGGGCGGGCGCGCTGTGGCCGGCTCTGTTGCCGGGTCTGCCGCAACAGAGCCGGCCGCCGGACCTGCCGCAGCCGGGCATGCCTTTGCCGGCGGCACAGTCCTTGCCTTCGACACGGCAAGCGAGACTTTGGCGATCGGCGCCGGGCGCATCGACGCACGGGGAAAAATCCTCGAGATATTGGCCGCAGACGACGCACCGGCCCCCCGCGAGGCAAACTGCCGCCTGCTCGAGCGGGCCTCGCGCGTGCTTTCCCGCGCCGGCCTTTCCCTGCACGACATAGACGCCGTGGTCGCGGGACGCGGGCCTGGGTCTTTCACGGGCGTGCGCATTGGCATCGCGACGGCCAAGGGCATCGCATGCGGTGCCGGCCTGCCCCTTTTCGGCGCCTCGACGCTCGATGCGATTGCCTGGCATGCGCACGCGGCCGGGATGCGCGGGCGTCTGGGCGTGGTGGCCGACGCCATGCGCAAGGAAGTCTATCCGGTGCGCTACGAGCTGGACGAGGCGGGCGTGGCGCGCCTCGACGCCGACGCGGTGGCCGCGCCCGCCGACGTGGCGCGCGCCTGGGCAGACGAGGCTCCTGCGATGCTCCTGTGCGGCAACGGGTTGGCGAAGTACCGCGCCATGTTCGAGGACGCGGGCTTTTCGTGTGCCGACGAGGCGTTGTGGACGCCGACGGGGGAGGGGCTGCTGCGCGCCTTTGCCGCCGCGTTTTTCGCAGGTGAAGCGGGGGCGGGCGATGCGGGCATGCTCCTTCCCGTCTACACGCGCCTGTCGGATGCCGAGGAAAACGAGCGCACGCGCGCGGGGCTGGACCCGCGTCCTGCCAAGGTGCTCGCGGCAAACGGGGTGAGCTTCGGGACGGACGTGGACGCCGAAGGCGGCGCGGACGTGGCCGCCGCGCCCGCGCAAAGCGAGGCCTCCCGGGCGGCATGGGACCAGGCGGGCGCTGCGCACGAAGAGGCCGCCGCGCCGGCGGGCGCCGCATGCGAGGATGCTGCGGCGCCCGCCGGCGCTTCCGCATCTTCCGCGCAAGATGCTGCGGACGCCGGCTCAGGTGCGCCCGGCAGCTTGGCGCCCGTCGCCGCGCCGCCGTCCGCGCCGGCCGCCCCCTTTATCCTTGCCGTGGAAAGCTCGTGCGACGAGACCGCCGTCGCCGTCATCGACGGGCGCCGCCGCATCCTCTCCAGCGTGGTGGCAAGCCAGATAGACTTCCACACGCGCTTCGGCGGCGTCGTCCCGGAGATTGCCTCGCGCAAGCACGTGGAGGCCATCGTGCCCGCCGCGCAAGAGGCGCTTGCCGACGCCGGCCTTTCCTGGGCAGACCTCTGTGCCGTGGCCGCCACGGCAGGGCCGGGCCTCGTGGGTTCGCTTGTCGTCGGGCTTGCCTTCGCGAAGGGCGCGGCCTGGGCGGCGGGCCTTCCCTTCATCGGCGTGAACCACCTCGAAGGCCATCTCTACGCCAACCTCTTCACCGACCCCGCGCTCGAGCCGCCCTTCGTCGCCTTGCTCGTCTCGGGCGGCCATACCATGCTCGTGCACGTGCGCGCCTGGGGCGACTACGAGACGATCGGCTCGACGCTCGACGACGCGGTGGGCGAGGCCTTCGACAAGGTGGCAAAGGCGCTCGGGCTGGGCTATCCGGGAGGGCCGGTCCTCTCGCGCTACGCGAAAGACGGCGACCCGCAGGCCATACGCTTTCCCCGCTCCATGCTGCACAGCGGCGACCTCTCGTTTTCGCTTTCCGGCTTGAAGACGGCGGTCGTCACCTACATACGCCAGCAAGAGGAGGCGGGCATGGAGCTGGACATCCCCGACCTCGCGGCGAGCTTTCAGGCCGCCGTCATCGACGTGCAGGTGGCAAAGGCGCTTCGCGCATGCGAGCAGGCGCAGGTCGATACCCTGTGCGTCGGGGGAGGGGTCGCCGCCAACCCCGCGTTGCGCGACGCGCTGCACGCAGGCCTTGCCGCGCACGGCATACGCGTGCTCTTCCCGCCGACGGCGGATTGCTCCGACAACGCCGCCATGATCGCGCTCGTCGCCCTCGATTTGTTCCGCGCCGGCGAGTTTTCCGCGCTCGATGCCGACCCCCAGGCCCACATGCCCTTGCGCCGCGCGGACTGACCCGCACCCCTTTTCCCCACGCGCTGCCGCCGCCCTTTTCACCCGCCTTTCGCGCCATCCCCGCTGGATGCGCCGCCGTCCTTTCCCGCCTGCCCCGCCTTCCTCCGTGCGCGGGCGCGCCCTTTCACCCGCGCCGGCCGCGCCCCCTTTCCCCGCACTCCTTTTCCCCGCGCGCCGCCGCCGCCCGGCACCCGTGGCGTAGAATGGGCGGGTACAGCAGACGGCACGCGACACTTGGCGAGGAGATGTTTTCATGCACGCGACGACGGACATGGCAGCAGAGGGCCGCACGCGCAAGAAACCCGACGTGAGCTACACGCAAAACCGCGAGCTTTCCTGGCTGCAGTTCGAGAACCGCATGCTCGAGGAGGCCTCCGACTCGACGGTGCCCCTCTTCGAGCGCCTGACCTTCGTCTCCATCTTCACCACGAACCTCGACGAGTTCTTCCGCGTGCGCGTGGGCAGCCTCTTCGACCTCGCGGCATGGGCGCCCGACGACCGCGACAACAAGTCGCTGCGCACGCCCCTCGAACAGCTCGACGCCGTCTTCGAGGCGGTGCGCCCCCTCGTCAAGCAGCGCGACAAGGTCTACAAGCACCTGATGAAAAAGCTCGCCGCCCACGACATCGTCGAGGTCGACCTGGAGACGCTGGGCAAGAAGGACCGCAAGTTCGCGCGCGACTACTTCCGCGCCTTCGTCCACCCGCTGCTGTCCGCGCAGGTGATCGACGAGCGCCACCCCTTCCCCTTCCTGCGCAACAAGGGCCTCTACATCGTCATGCTGCTCTCCGACGGCGACGGCTCCAAGGAGATGGGCATGGTGCCGGTGCCGGCCGATTTGCCCCCCTACATCTCCGACCCCGACAACCCGCTGCATTTCGTGCGCACCGAGCAGCTCGTCTTGCACAACGTCGAGCGCCTCTTCCCTAACTACAAGGTCTCGGACGCCTGCATCGTCTCGGTCACGCGCAACGCCGACATCGACCTCGACGACGACAAGTTCGACGACACCGAGATCGACTACCGCGCCTTCGTCGCGCGCATGCTGAAAAAGCGCAACCGCCTGAACCCCGTGCGCCTCGAGGTGGAGGGCAAGCTGTCCCGCGAGCTGGGCGCGCTGCTTTTGCCGCGCCTCGAGCTGGGCGAGACGCAGGTGTTCTCGAGCACCTGCCCCCTTTGCGCGAATTGGGCCTTTGCGCTGGGCGACGCGCTGCCCGCCGCCATGCGCGCCGAGCTGTGCTACCCGCCGCACCAGCCGCGCGACTCCATGGCCTTCGACGAGGACCGCTCCATACTCGCGCAGATCGAGGAGCACGACCGCATACTCTTCTACCCCTACGACTCGATGCGCCCCTTCCTCGGCATGCTGAAGGAGGCCGCGCAAGACCCCTCGGTCGTCTCGGTGAAGATCACGCTCTACAGGCTGGCCAGCGACTCGCGCGTGGCCAGCTACCTGGCCGAGGCCGCTGAAAACGGCAAAGAGGTCACCGTCTTGATGGAGCTGCGCGCGCGCTTCGACGAGGCCAACAACATCGAGTGGTCGCGGCGCATGGAGGAGGCCGGCTGCCACATCATCTACGGCCCGGACGACTACAAGTGCCACTCGAAGATATGCCTGGTCACGCGGCGCGTGGGCGAGCGCGTGCAAAACTTCGTCCAGATCGGCACGGGCAACTACAACGAGAAGACGGCGCGCCTCTACGCCGACATATGCCTGATGACGGCAGACGAGCGCATAGGGCGCGACGCCGTCGCCTTCTTCCAAAACATGCTCATCGGCAATTTGAACGGCGCCTACGAGACGCTGCTCGTCGCCCCGGCCAACATGAAGCGCACCTATCTGGCGCTCATGGACAAGGAGATCGCCAAGGGCAGCGCGGGGCGCATCATGCTCAAGGCCAACTCCCTGACGGAGCGCGACATCATCGACAAGCTCTCCGAGGCCAGCCGCGCGGGCGTGCAGGTGCAGTTGAACTTGCGCAGCATATGCTGCCTGCTGCCGGGCATCGAGGGCAAGACGGACAACATCTCCGTGCGCAGCGTGGCCGGGCGCTTCCTCGAGCACGCGCGCGTCTATTGCTTCGGCGCCGGCGAGGGCATGCAGGTCTACCTCAGCTCGGCCGACCTGATGACGCGCAACCTCGTGCACCGCGTCGAGATAGGCGTGCACGTGCTCGACCCGCTGGTGAAAGACGACGTCGTGCGCTACATGCACAAGCTCTTCGAGGACAACTGCAAGGCGCGCGAGCTGCAATCCGACGGCAGCTACCGCCTGCCGAAGCGCGGAAAAGACGAGGCGCGCGTATGCGCCCAGGAGTATTTCGCCGCCGAGCCGCTGCAGCATCTCGACTTGCTGGCCGCCGAGCGCGACGCGGCGCACAAGCGCGCGCAAGGCGGCTTTTTCACGCGGCTTCTCGCACGTCTGCGCGGAAAGTAGGGGCGAGGCGGACTCGCCTTTGTGAAGGCGTCGATGGGGCCGGAGCGTCTCGCGCGCCTTTCGCGGCGGAGCACAGAAAGAGGGCGTCATGCGCCATGTACTACGATTTTGTAGTACACTTTCAAGGCAAGCACGCCCGCAGGAGTTTGGAGCATGGAGATGCCGGCAACAGAAGTCATACAGGTGCGCGTGGCGCCATCGGTGAAAAACGCGCTCGAGCAACGCTGCCGCCAACAGGGCACGAGCGTTTCGAAGAAGCTGCGCTCCCTCGTGCAGCAAGAGCTTTCCCAAGAGCAGACTCCGCTCGAGCGGGCGGACGCGATTTTTGCCGAAGCAGATAGGCGGACGCAGGCCGCCGGCCTTCCAGAGCCTGGCATCGAGGAAATCGTCGCCTTTTGCGAGCAGGTGAAACGCGAACGCGCATCGGCCATGGCTCAGATGTCGTGAGCGCATGGTCGACGTCGTCTTCGACACAAACGTCCTGCTCGCGTCGCTGCTGAACCCCCGCGGCGCAAACCGGCGCTGCATGCGCCTCGTCTTGGGAAACCCCGGCGCGTTCACGATATGCTATAGCTCCCAGATGATGGTGGAGTACAGAGACGTGCTGTCGCGGCCTGTCGTCACGGGGCGCGGATTGGCCCGACCCGCCCGCGACCTCCTGAGGCTGGTCGAGGAAGTCGGCGAAGAGCTTGTCCCCAAATACATCCCCGCCCTCGTGTACCCCGACATAGACGACAAGCCCTTCCTGGAGGCCGCAGTCTACGCAAACGGCGTGCTCGTCACGAACAACCTGAAGGATTTCCCGTTTCTCGGGGTCTCCATCCTGAGACCTGGCGATTTCGTGCGTTGGTGGGAGGAGCGCTAGAGCGGTAGTGTCGCGAACGTTGGTGTCAGCGTCTAGAACTTGCCCTCCATCCCAGGATTGTCTTCGCCTTGAACTCGGGCGGGTACGGCTTTCCTTTGGGCATGTCGGGCCTCGCTTTCCGCGCCTCTCCGGGCACATTGTGCGGGTTCACTTCCGGTTGTCAAAACCGTGTCCGGTTCAAGCGGGCCACATTAAGTTGTGTAACGAATTCAACTCTCTTGGATTGTCTTGATTTGAGTTTATACTGTCTGACCTGCAAAAATGTGGTGCCCCCTACAGGATTCGAACCTGCGGCCTTCTGCTCCGGAGGCAGACGCTCTATCCAGCTGAGCTAAGGGGACACGCCGTTTCTGCCACGCGCCGCTGCGCGCGCCATGCCGCCAAAACGCGGCCGCGCCGACCTGCCCGCGTGCTGCGGACATGCCTATGCGCGCGCCCATTCTACCCCAACTCGCGCTGCATCCCGCCGTCGCCGCATCATCCGCCTTCCGCAGGTCTGAAAAACCCGGCGCCGAAAACGGTTCGAGACCCTCTTTGGAACCCGCTCCCGAAGCCCGCGCGAATCCGCCGCTGCGCACCCGCGTCGCGCACCCGCACCCGCGCCGTTTCTCCGGAAAGCCCGCGCTACCCCAGCAGCTTGGCCAAAAAGCGCCCCGTGTGGCTGCCGGGCGTGGCCGCCACCTCCTCCGGCGTGCCGCAGGCCACGATCGTCCCGCCCTTGTCGCCGCCTTCCGGCCCCAGGTCGATGATGCGGTCTGCCGCCTTGATCACGTCGAGGTTGTGCTCGATCACCAGCACGGTGTTGCCCGCGTCCACGAGGCGCTGCAACACGGCGAGCAGCTGGCGCACGTCCTCGAAGTGCAGGCCGGTCGTGGGCTCGTCGAGTATGTAGAAGGTCTTGCCCGTCTGGCGCTTCTGCAGCTCGCTTGCCAGCTTCACCCGCTGCGCCTCGCCGCCCGACAGCGTCGTGGCCGGCTGCCCGAGCTTGATGTAGCCCAGCCCCACGTCCACGAGGGTCTGGAGCTTGCGGTGCACGCCCGGCAGGTTCTCGAAAAACGCCGCGCCCTCGGCCACCGTCATGTCCAGCACGTCGGCGATGGACTTGCCGCGGTACTTCACCTCGAGTGTCTCGCGGTTGTAGCGCGCGCCGTGGCACACCTCGCAGGGCACGTAGATGTCGGGCAGGAAGTGCATCTCGATCTTTATCTGCCCATCGCCCTTGCAGGCCTCGCAGCGCCCGCCCGTCACGTTGAAGGAGAAGCGCCCCGGCCCGAAACCCAAAGCCCGGCTGCCCGGCAGGCTCGCGAAAAGCCGGCGTATGTCGTCCCACACGCCTGTGTAGGTGGCGGGGTTCGAGCGCGGCGTGCGCCCGATGGGGGACTGGTCGATATTGATGACCTTGTCGATGGCTTCAAGCCCCGAGATCTTGGCGAAGGCCCCGACGCGCTGCTTGGCGTGCATGATGCGGTTTGCCATGGCGGGGGCGAGCGTCGCCGTGACAAGCGAGCTTTTGCCCGAGCCGGACACGCCCGTGACCACCGTCAGGGTGCCGATCTCTATCTCGGCGTCGACGTCGCGCAGGTTGTTCTCACGCGCGCCCTTTATCTTTATCTTGCCGCGCCTCGGCCGCCGCCGCGCCTCGGGCACGGGCACCCGCCGCGTCCCCGCGAGATATTGCCCTGTGATGGATTCTGCGCACGCCGCGATGTCGTCGGGCGTGCCGGTCGCGACGACGCGCCCCCCGTTCACCCCCGCGCCCGGCCCTATGTCGGCCACGAAATCGGCGCTGCGTATGGTGTCCTCGTCGTGCTCGACTACGATGACGGTGTTGCCCAGATCGCGCAGGTGGCGCAAGGTCTCGATCAGGCGCTCGTTGTCGCGCTGGTGCAAGCCGATCGAGGGCTCGTCGAGTATGTAGAGCACGCCCATCAGCCCGGCGCCTATCTGCGTGGCAAGGCGTATGCGCTGGGCCTCGCCGCCGGAGAGCGTGGCCGTGGGACGGTCCAGCGTCAGGTAGTCCAACCCGACGTTTACCATGAACTCGAGCCGGGCGACGATCTCCTTCACGATGGGCGCGCCCACGAGCTTTTGGCGCTCGTCGAGGTCGAGGCCGGTGAAGAACTCGAGCGCGCGCACGGCGGGCAGCTGCGTGGCCTCGTAGATGTTCTTGCCGCCCACCGTGATGGCCAGCACGTCCGGCTTCAGGCGGCTGCCGTGGCAGGTGTGGCAGGGCGTGACGGACATGTAGCCCTCCAGGCGCTCGCGCGTGCGCTCGCTCGTGGACTCGCGCGCCTTGTCCATGACGGCGCGGCATATGCCCTCCCAGCGAATATACCAATAGGTGTTGCGCCCGTCGCGCGTGACGTAGTCCACGCGCACCTGCTCGTCGCCCAGCCCGTAGAGCAGGCCGTCGCGCACCTTCTTCGGCAGGTCCTCCCAGGGCGTGTCCACGCTGCCCCCGAGATGGCGGCAGACGGCGGAGAAGACCTGCGGGTAGTAGTTGCTCGACGGGCTGAAGCTGGCCACCGCGCCCTCCGCCAGCGACAGCGTCGGGTCGGGCACGATCAGCTGCGGGTCCACCTCCTTGCGCGCGCCCAGCCCCAGGCAGTCCGGGCAGGCGCCGTAGGGGGCGTTGAAGGAGAAGTCGCGCGGGGCGGGCTCGTCGATGGAGTAGTCGTGGACCGGGCAGGCAAGCGCCAGCGAGAACGCGTACTCGCCTTCGACGCCGGCTGCGGCCAAAGCGCCGCTCGAGTGCTCGCCGCCCGCCGCGCCCTCGTCGCCTTTGCCCTCCAGGACCTTCACCACGACGTTGCCCTTCGACAGGGTCGTGGCCGTCTCGATGGCCTCTGCCAGGCGCGCCGTGGAGCTTTCCTTCACCACGATGCGGTCCACGACCACCTCGATGTCGTGCTTCTTCTTCTTGTTCTGCTTCAGGTCGCCCTCGTCCAGGCGGTGCACCTCGCCGTCGATGCGCACGCGGGTGAAGCCCTCGCGGGCGAGGTCTTCGAAGAGCTTGACGAACTCGCCCTTGCGCCCGCGCACGATGGGGGCCAGCACCATGATGCGCTCGCCCATCGCGTGCGCGAGGACCTTGTCGGCCACCTGGTCGGTCGTCTGCTTTTCGATCGTGCGCCCGCACACGGGGCAATGCGGCGTGCCCACGCGCGCGTAGAGCAGGCGCAGGTAGTCGTATATCTCGGTGACGGTGCCCACGGTCGAGCGCGGGTTCTTGCTTGTCGTCTTCTGGTCGATGGACACGGCAGGCGAGAGGCCGTCGATCGAGTCGACGTCGGGCTTGTCCATCTGGCCGAGGAACTGGCGCGCGTACGAGCTGAGGGACTCCACGTAGCGGCGCTGGCCTTCGGCGTATATCGTGTCGAAGGCAAGCGAGCTTTTGCCCGAGCCGGACAGGCCGGTGAAGACGACGAGCTTGTCGCGCGGTATGGTCAAGTCGACGCCGCGCAGGTTGTGCTGGCGCGCGCCCTTGATGACGATGTGCTCCGATGGCATGTGCTGCGGCTCCTTTTCACCCAAGCCTTTCGGCGGCGTGGCCTCGCGGGGTTTTCGCGGGCACCGATTGTACCCCACGCGCCTGCCCCAAGCCTTATAATGGCGGGCTAAACCAATTCGTCCCGTCCGGTTGCGCACCCGCCCCGGCACCCGCGTGCGTGCAGCCGTTTTCAAGGAGTCGCCCGTGGATTTTCTCGACCCGGTGTTTTTGTCGCGCGCGCAGTTCACCTTCACCGTGCTCGTGCACTTTATATTCGTGCCGCTGTCCGTGGGGCTGGGGCTGGCCGTCGCCATCTTCACGACACGCGCCGCGCGCACGGGGGATGCCGAGCACGAGCGCCAGGCGGCTTTCCTCGTGAAGCTCTTCTCCCTCTCGTTTGCCTGCGGCGTGGCCACGGGCATCACCATGGAGTTCAGCTTCGGCACGAACTGGGCCGACTACTCGCGCTTCGTGGGCGACATCTTCGGCGCGCCCCTTGCCGCCGAGGCGCTGCTCGCGTTCTTCCTCGAGTCCACCTTCCTCGGCGTGCTCGTGTTCGGGCGCGGCCGGGTGGGAAAGAAGCTCTATGTCGCGAGCGCATGGCTCGTGTGGGCGGGCTCGGCGCTGTCGGCCCTGTGGATCGTCATCGCGAACAGCTGGATGCAGTCGCCGCGCGGCTATGCGGTCGACGGCGCGACGGGCACCGCGCAGCTGACGGACTTCCTCGCGGCGGCGTTCAATCCCGAGACGCTGCCCACCTACGCGCACACGCTGCTCGCGCTCGTGATCATGGGTGCGTTCACCCTCGTGGCCATCGCGTGCTGGCACAAGGTGCACGGCCGCAACGCCGGCTTCGTCTCGTTTGCCCTGCGCGCCGGCGCCATCGTCGCGCTCGTCGCCTGCGTGCTGATGATGCCCGTCTCGCATTGGCAGGCCGTCGTCGTGGCCGAGCAGCAGCCCACGAAGCTTGCCGCCATGGAAGGGCAGTACGAGACGGGCGCGGCGGACATGACCTTGTTCGGCTACGTGGACACCGAGAACAAGGAGGTCGTGGGTCCTTCCATCCCCGGCCTCACGAGCTTTCTGGCCACGGGCGATTTTTCCGCCGAGTACCCGGGCCTTGACGAGTTGGAGGCGGCAGATCCCGGCTCGACGCCCGGCAACCTGATGGTGCAGGCCACCTTCGCCAGCTACCACACGATGCTCGCGATGATGGCGCTCGTGTGTCTGGGGCTGCTCTTCTCGCTCGTGCTGGCGTTTTCCAGGGGCGGCGGCCCGCGCTGGATGGCGCAGCTGATGCGCTGGGGCTGGGTCGCGCCGCTTGCGGCCATCATGGCCGGCTGGATGACGGCGGAGTTCGGGCGCCAGCCGTGGATCGTCTACGGCGTGTTGAAGACGGCGGACGCCTACTCGAAATCCGTGCCCGCCGACCAGGTGCTCGTCACCCTGGCCGTCTTCGTGCTCGTCTACGCCGTCATCGTGGTCGCGTTCGCGCGCCTGTTCACCAGGTTCGTGCATGAAGGGCCGCAGGGCGTCCGGATGCCGCATGATGCGCAGGAGATGCGGGGCGGCTTCGACGCGCGGGGCATGCAGGGCATGCAGGGTATGCAGGCGCCGTACGCGCCCTACGCGCCCTACGCGCAACAGGCGCAGGTGCCGCAACAGGCGCAGCCGCAGCCCGCGCAGGCGCAGCAGCAGCCGGCGCAGCCCATGCAGCAACCGCAGCCGCAGCCCGCGCAGCCGGCGCCGCAGGTCCGGCAGCCGCAGCCCGCGCAGCCCGTTCAGCCGACGGCGCAGCCCTCCCGGGGGGTGCCGCAGATGTCGCAGCAGGTGGCGCACATGGTGCAGGAAGGCGCAGCCGGCGGGGAAGGGGGCCGCTCATGACGGCGCTGGGCATACTCTGGTTCGCGCTCATCGCGGTGCTGCTCGCCGTGTACTACGTGCTCGACGGCTTCGACCTCGGCGCCGCCATACTCTCGCCGTTCGTGGCGAAGACGGAGCAGGAAAGGCGCGCGCTCGTGCGCTCGATCGGCCCTGTGTGGGACGGCAACGAGGTGTGGCTGCTCACGGCGGGCGGCGCGCTCTTCGCCGCGTTCGCCCCCGCCTACGCCTCGGCGTTTTCCGGCTTCTACCTCGCCATCATGCTCGTGCTCTTCGGCCTTGTCGTGCGCGCCGTCTCCATCGAGTTTCGCATGCACGACCCCGCCTTGCGCAGGCTGTGGGACGTGCTCTTCTTCGTGGGCAGCCTCCTGCCCGCCGCCTTGTTCGGCGTCGCGCTGGGCAATTGCGTGCGGGGCGTGCCGCTCGACGCAAACGGCGACTACACGGGCGGCTTTCTCGGCCTGCTCGGGCCGTTTCCGCTGGCATGCGGCCTGCTCGGCCTTTCCACCGTGCTCACGCAGGGCGCGGCGTGGCTCTCGTTGAAGATCGAACGCGGCAGCGGCCTGCAGAAGCGCGCCCGCCATGCCCGCCTCGTCTTGCAGATCGCGACGGTCTTGCTCTTCGTCGCCGTCGCGGCGCTGTACCTTTTCGAGCACGGCCTCGAGCTGAACGAGGGGGCGGCGCTCGTCGTCCAGGTGGCCGCGCTCGTCGCGATCGTCGCCGGCATCGTCATGGGCTTTCTGTCGGGCGGGCGCGGAAGCGACCTGCTGCCGTTTTTGTCGGGCGCGCTCGTGTGCGTCGGCCTCGTCGCCCTCTTTGCCGCGACGATGTTTCCCGACCTCATCGTTTCCACGGGCACAGGCCCTTCCATCACCATCGAAAACGCGCAGGCCAGCACCCTCACGTTGACGGTCATGAGCATCGTCGCATGCGTGGGCGTGCCGCTTGTCGCCGCCTACCATGTCCTCGTCTACCGCACGTTCAGCGGGCGCATCGCGGTGGGGCGCTAGCAGGGCGCGGCCCGCCTTGCCCGAAGGGATGCGCGAGAAGATGGTGAAAGACAGCACGAGACACGATGCGGCAGGCGCCGCCCCGTCTGGATCCATGCCCGACGCGTCGTCCGGGACCGCATCCGGCGTGCCGTCCGAACCCGCGTCCGCCGCGTCGCCCGAGTCCGCGCACGCCGCAGTCTCCGCCTCCGGGCATGCCGCCCCCTCCGACGCCCCCGAGCTGACAGAGGCCGACCGCGCACGCGCCAGGCAGGTCGCCAAATCCACGGCCACCATGTCGATGGCGACGCTGGCCTCGCGCGCCACGGGCTTCATACGCACCTGGGCTATGGCCTTCGCGCTGGGCAACACGGTCCTCTCCGCCGGCTTCAGCCTGGCCAACAACCTGCCCAACATGATCTACGAGCTGGTGGCAGGCGGCGTGCTCTCCACGGCGTTTCTCCCCATCTACCTGCAGCAGCGCAACCGCCACGACCGCGACGCGGCCAACCTCTACGCCTCGAACCTCATCAACATCACCGTGCTGCTCCTCGGCGCGATCGCCGTGCTCGCCTCGGTCTTCGCCCCGCAGGTCATGGTCACGCAAAGCCTCTTCTCCTCGGCCTCCGACGAGACCGTCGAGCAGGCCGTGTGGTTCTTCCGCTTCTTCGCGTTCCAGATCGTCTTCTACGGGGCCTCTGCCGTCTTCGGCGGGCTGTTGAACGCCGAGCGCCGCTACTTCTGGCCGGCCGTCAGCTCCATCTTCATGAACGTCGTCTCCATATTCTCGTTTTTCTCCTACCCCTTCATCAGCGACGCCGATCCGCTGCTCGCGCGCGTCGTCTTGGCCGCAGGCACGCTGCTGGCCATCGCCGTCATGGCCTTCGTGCAGCTACCCGCGCTGCTGAAGGCGGGCTTTCGCTTCAAGCTCTACATCGACTTCAACGGCGAGGGCTTTCGCGACACCTTGCGCCTGGCCTTGCCCGCCATGGCCTGCACCGCCATCAACCTCGTCTCCTTGAGCTTCATGAACAGCTGCGCCCTGCACGTCTCCGACACCGGGCCGGCGTCGGTGAGCTATGCGTGGATGTGGTACCAGTTCCCCTACGGCGTGCTCTCCGTCGCGTTGTCCACCGCGCTTTTCACCGAGATGAGCGAGTGCACGACGCGCGGCGATTTCCACGGCTTCAAAAAGCACCTCAACCTCGGGCTGCGCACGACCTGGCTGCTCATCATCCCCATGGCCGCCCTGCTCTTCGCGTGCGCCCCCGAGCTGATCGGCCTGTACGCGGCGGGCAAGTTCGGCGCCGACGACATAGCGCCCGTGGCCGACTTGCTGCGCGGGTGGGCCGTCGCGCTGCCGCTGTATGCGGGCTACATGTTCCTCTACCGCGCGTTTTCGGCGATGAAGGACCTGAAGACGCTCGCGCTGTGCAACCTCGTCTTGACCGTCTTGCAGGTGGGCATCTACATGGCGGCGACCGGCGTGCTCGACGTGGGGCTCGACTTCGGGCTGGTCGGCCTGCCCATGGGCGACACCGTGTTCTACGGGCTGATGATCGTGGTGCTCCTGCTCGTGCTGCGCCGGCGCGTGGGGCCGTTTCATTTCGGGCGCCTGGCGCGTTCAACGGCCAAGGTGTCGGCGGCCTCGCTGGCAGGTGGCGCGATCACCTTCGCGCTCGGGGCATGGGCGCGCGGCTTTTTCGGGGTCTCGGGCATGCTCTCGTCGTTTATCCTGCTTGTCGTCTTGGGACTGGTCGGCCTTGCCCTCGTGTTCGTGCTGTGCAGGCTCTTGCGCGTGAACGAGATCGTCGATCTGATCGTGAAGGTGAAGGGGAAGATCCGCCCGGCCTCGCGCTGAAAGCGGCGCGGGGAGAAGGAAGATGGGAGACGAGATGAGTCGTTTGTTTGGAACCGACGGGGTGCGCGGCGTCGCGGGGGAGGGCGAAGAGCTCGACTGCAGCCTGGCCGTCGCCTTGGGCCGCGCCGCGGTGCGCGTGCTCGGCCCGCATGTGCTGGTCGGACGCGACACGCGCGTCTCCGGCCCCATGCTCGAGCAGGCCATAGCCGACGGCGTGCGCGCCGAGGGCGGTAGATGCGAGACGGCGGGTGTCGTGCCCACGCCGGCCGTCGCCTTGCTCGCGCGCGAGGGCCTCTACGATTGCGGCGTCGTCATCTCGGCCAGCCACAACCCGCCCGAGTACAACGGCATCAAGTTCTTCGACGCCTCCGGCTTCAAGCTGCCCGACGAGGTGGAGGACAAGATGCAGGAGATCGTCGAGCAATTGCGCGGCGACGAGGTGGCGCCCGGCGGGTCTGTGCCCGTGCTGGAAGGCGCGGCGCAACGCTACATCGACCACGCCGTCGAGGCGGTGCGCGCCCTGGGCGTCGATTTCTCCGGGTTGAAGGTGGCGCTCGACTGCGGGCACGGCGCCTCGTGCGCGACGACGCCTGCGGCCTTGCGCGCCCTCGGCGCCGAGGTCGTCGCCATCAACGACGACCCGGACGGCGCGCAGATCAACGTCGGCTGCGGATCGACGCATCTTGCGCCCATCACGGAGCTGCTCGAGGCACGCGGCGCCGACGTCGCGCTCGCCCACGACGGCGACGCCGACCGCCTGCTGGCCGTGGCGCCCGGCGCCGCGGTGGCAGACGGTGACTTCATCATCGCCATATGCGCGCGCGACATGGCCGAGCGGGGCTGCCTGCCCGAAAACCTCGTCGTCGGCACCGTCATGGCCAACCTCGGCTTCACCCGGGCCATGCGCGAGCGCGGCATCGAGGTCGCTTCGACGCAGGTGGGCGACCGCTACGTGCTCGAGTGCATGCGCGCGCGCGGCGCGGCCCTGGGCGGCGAGCAATCCGGCCACATCGTCTTTTTGGAGCACAACACCACAGGCGACGGGCTTGTCACGGCCTGCCGCCTGCTCGCCGTCATGGCGCGCACCGGAAAACCGCTGGCCGAGCTGATGGGCGTGATGGAAAAGCTCCCCCAGGCGCTCGTGAACGTGCGCGTGCGCGACAAGGCGCTCTACGCGGGCAACGAGGCCATCGCCGCTGCCGAGTCCGAGGCGGCCGCGGCGCTCGGCGATGCGGGCAGGCTGCTCGTGCGCCCGAGCGGCACCGAGCCCCTCATCCGCGTGATGGTCGAGGCGCAAACCCAGGGAAAGGCCGAAAAAACCGCCGCTCGCGTGGCGGAAACCATCGCTTCGGAAATCGGCGCGTAACCTAGCGCTAGTATTCTCGGCAATTCGCACACACGACAGTTGCGGCGCATCCGCATGGGCGGGCGCGTCCGCGAGGGGCACGAGGAGAACCAAGATGGCAACACAAGAAGCACCGCAGCGCGCGAAATGGTCCGGCAAGTGGGCCTTCATCCTCTCGGCTGCCGCATCGGCGGTCGGGCTGGGCAACCTCTGGCGCTTTCCCTATCTGGCGGCGAAGTACGGCGGCGGCACCTTCCTGCTCACCTACTTCGTGCTCGTCTTCACCTTCGGCCTGAGCCTGCTTCTGCTCGAGATCGCCTTCGGGCGCAAGACGCGCCTGTCGGTCTTCAGCGCGTTTCGCTCCTACGGCAAACGCTATGCGCCCATCGGCTTTCTGGCGGTGGCCGTGCCCTTCATTATCACGCCGTACTATTGCATCATCGGCGGCTGGGTCACGAAGTACCTGACGGCCTACGTCACGAACTCGGCGGCCAGCATTGCGGACGTGGGCGGCGAGGCCGGCACCTTCTTCACCGGCTTCATCACCTCGCCCGTGGCCAGCCAGGTCTTCATGCTCGTCTTCATGGCCATCACCGTCGGCGTCGTGGCCCTCGGGGTGAAAAACGGCATCGAGAAGGCCAACTTCGTGATGATGCCCGCCCTCATCGTCATGGCGCTCGCCATCGCCATCTTCACCGTCGTGCAGCCGGGCGCGATGGACGGCGTGGCCTACTATCTCCTCCCCGACTTCTCGAAGTTCAGCCCGGAGCTGGTCATCAACGCGCTGGGGCAGATGTTCTACAGCCTCTCGCTGGCCATGGCCATCATGATCACCTACGGCTCGTACGTGGATAAAAAGGACAACCTGCCCACGAGCGCCGCGCGCATCGTCAGCTTCGACTTCATCGTCAGCTTCCTCGCGGGCATCATGATCGTGCCGGGCGCCTTCATCGCGCTGGGCTCGGCTGATGCGGTGGCGGCCAAGGCAGGCCCGTCGCTCATGTTCGTCACCTTGCCGCAGGTCTTCTCCGACATGGGCTTTGCGGGCCAGATCGTGGGCTTCGTCTTCTTCTTGCTCGTGCTCTTCGCGGCCCTGACCAGCGCGATCAGCCTGACCGAGGCATGCGTCTCCAACATCCAGGACGCGACGAGCTGGTCGCGCAAGAAGTCGCTCGGCGTCTTCACGGCGTTTCTCGTGGTCTGCGGCATCGTGATCAACGCGGGCTACAGCGGCCTTTCGTTCATCCAGCCGCTGGGCGAAGGCTCGACGTTGCTCGACTTCTTCGACTTCATCTCGAACTCGGTGCTCATGCCTATCGTGGCCATCTGCACGTGCATCTTCGTCGGCTTCATCATCAAGCCGAAGGCCATCATCGACGAGATCCGCCAGTCCTCGACCTTCGGGGCGGCCGGCGCGTGGGCGTTCATGATCAAGTACGTGGCGCCCGTGCTCGTGTTGATCATCCTCGTCACGAACCTCTTGCCCTACCTGGGCATAGGCTAGAAGGCAGGCCCGGGCTTGCGCGCCGGCTCGGCACCCCGCAGCTTCTAGGGGCGCGCAGGTCTTCCAAGTTTGGATTTCGCTGCCCGGGTCTTTCTCCGACGGCCGGCGATGCGCTGCGCCCGTCGTGCGGGCCTCAGGAAACTTGTCGGCTCGCGGCACCCCGGTCGATATCTGCGCGGGAAAGCAGGAACATGGAGGCGTCGTCGCTGATTTTGAAGCGTGTGAAACGGTTGAAATCGGGGTCGGCGCCTTCAACGGCCCGGATTTGCTCGAGTAACGCCGTGGCGCATGTCTCGCCCATTGGGTTTGTGCAGCCTGCCTCGCTTGCGCAATGTCTTGCGTCGGCTTTGCCCGCGCTGTCTGCTTCGGTTGCCGACGCGAGAAAGGCGTCCAGTTCCGTTATCTTGTACGTCTCGAACGCCGCATAGAAGCCATCGGAAAAAGCGGCTATCGCCTCGATGTCCTCAGGCGCGACTGTGACCTTGTTCAAATGGGGCAGGCCTTTGCCTGTGGGGTCGAGGTTCCAATAACCGCCCGGCTTGTTGATCATCTGCCTGTTTTTCTTGAGGATGTCAGAAATCGCCTCGCGCTTCTCCGCTCCCGACATGTTTTGGCCGCGGCTTCTCTCAACCATGGCCTGCTTGGACTGCGCGTCAAGGGCGGCAAGGTCGTTCGAGGAAAGCACGACTACGGTTGCATGGGTGCGCGTGGCCTGTTCTTTCGCATCGGCTCTGAGGCTGTCGACGAATGCATCGGCGCGTCCGCTATCTGCAAACTTGACGACGAGGGGGGAGTCGCCCAGCCAGGCAAGCTCGACAACCGCCGGCAAGGCTCGCGCAACCGCAACAGTGGCAGAAGGGATGGCATCGGGTTCGATGTCGTCGATTTTTTGTCCGGTCCGCTCCTCCAGTTCGCGCCGCGCCGTGCTTACGCCGGCCTCGAGCGCGTCCTCGATTGATGCGCCCCGCTCCAATTCGGCGCAGGCGGCATTGCCCGTAGTGTGCGAGAGCCAACGCGCATCAGATCCCCAAATATCGGAGAAGAGCTTGAATCCGCATAAATCGCTTGCCCCGTCGAGGAGCACGCCGAAAGGAGCGCCGTCTTGTCCTGTCCCCGTACGGGCGAAATCCTCGTTTACCCTGGCGCCTCTGTCGGTGAAAGAGAACATGCCCTCACCTTCCCAGCACAAGGGCGCCCACGATGGCGCAGGCCCCCAAAGCAATGACGACAACGTGCCGCATCTCGACCTTGCGCCGGGTGAGGAGCAGGGAAAACGCGGAAAAGGCCTCGAGCAAAGCGCCCATCAACACGATGATGAGGCGCGCGGCCTCGTTGAAGGGCTGGCCCGAGAGGATTGAGACGCTGCAGGCAACGAGGCTGATCACTCCTGCGAAAAAACTGATCATCTCGATGGTGCTGACGGTGCTGTCCTCCATTTTGCGCAACTTCTTCTCGAGTTCATCGTTGATGCTGTCGGCGTTTTTCTCGACGCGCCGCCTGTTTTCCTCGAGCAAGACCTTGGTCTTGAGATACTGGTAGTTCGAGACGTTGACAACATAGGAGGAGTTGTCTCTTCTCTCGTATTTGATGGCGTTGCCCAGGTCGGTCCGTGCTGCCGACCATTCGCCTTTGAGCATGTGTAGGCGCGCTCTCGTGGCGTAGAATTTTGCATATCCGGGACTTAGGGACAGCGCCCGCTTCACGGCTTCGAGCGCTGAATCGATGGCGTCTTCGTCGAGCAGCTCATCGGAGTAGAGCACCTGTTCTTGCCAATCGCAAGCGATGATGGCATAGAGGTGCAGCACGCCGGCATCGTCTGGGTTGCGCTTGGCGAGCTCTTGCGCTTGATAGGCGTAAGCGGCCGCTTCCGTTTGGTCTGAAAGGCCTTTTGCCTCCCGGAAGGTGAGGTTGATCAGCTGGTAAGTCGGGTGAGCCCGATACGTGCTGCCGAAATCCTCGAAAAGCTTTCCGAGTTCGTCCATTGCGCCGCGGTGCCTGAGAAACACCGAGGCAAGATAGAGGGTCGCGTAGCGGATCTCCTCGGGCGCTTGGTCGCATTGGAGTATTTCGCGGAAAAGCGCATCGGCCTCGGCGGAGCTTCCGATTAAATCGATGGTCTCGGCAAGGCGCGTGATGTCCTCGCTGTAGGCGCGCGGTTCCTGCCCGTCGTATCTGCCGCAAATCTCTTGCAGCCGGCCTGCTAGCTCGGCTGCATTGTCGCTGAGGTTCATATGGCCACCTGTTTTTTCGGGACGGCAGTGCCGTCCGCCTCATGTTCGCGCTCATTCTAGCAGCCCTGCCTGTTTCCCATCTTTTGCCAAGCGGGCGGGAAAGTAGGGGCACTTGCCTTTCAGGCACTCGGCGTTGCGGGTGAAAAAGGCGCAGACCGTCTTTTCGGGCAGCTCCATCTCGACGCCGTGCAGCTCCTTTGCAAAGGCCGCGCCTTCGAGCAGGGCGGTGAAGCCCGTGCGCTTGCAGCAGCGCGGGCCTCCCATGTCGGCGAGGCGTCCCAGAATGCGCGAGGTCAGGCGCTGCGTTTGCGCCCACGGCCCGCGTGTCATGGGCGTCGAGCCCGCCACAATCGACCACCATTGCCCGGCGCTCGTGGCCGCCCCGCAGGTGCCCCAGAAACCGCAGGTGCCGCCCGGCACTTGCAACGAGCGCCGGCGCAGCTCGGCCAGCGCCGCGTCCAGGTCGATGTCGCCGCCCGCGTTGCGGTAGGCGCACAGAAGCGACGCGCCCACGAGGGTATGGTGCTCCGGGCCGTTGGGGAAGATGGACTTGTCGGCCATCAGTTCTTGCGCGAGGGCGATGGGGTTTTTCGAGCCAGACGCCGCGCAGCGCTCCAAGATGAAGTCGACGCCCTGGCTCCTGTGGCACGCGTCGCACACGTAGTGCCCGTCCATGCAGATGGAATGCCCGACCTCCTCTTTGCCGCATATGTGGCAGACGACCTCTTTGCCCGTCTCGAAGTACTCGAGGGGCTGCCCGCATACGAGGCAGACCGCAAGACCGCTCGACATGGTGAAACTCCCTTCCTCTTGCCGTAGTTCCCTTGTCGTGGCGCCTAGCGCGCTTTCTCGGATGTGTACGTGTCGCCGCCGCCGTGTCGCGAGCTGGCCTCGAACAGCGCCAGCACCTCGCGTTTCACCTGCATGGTCGCCTCGTCGGCGGCGAGCTTTTCTGGGCTGCGGTCGCGGGCCGGGTCCAAGGTGAAGCCGGCCACGATGCGCCCGGGCTCCATGAAGACGATGCGGCTGGCCAGGCGCACGGCCTCGTCGATGTCGTGCGTGACAAAGACGATGGTGCGCCGCCTCTTGCCGCCGCCCCCTCCGGCGGGCGCGTCCCCGCTTGGGCCTTTACCGTCCAGGCTGCGGTTTTCCGAAGCCGCGGCACCGGTTTTGCCGGCATCGCCTCCGCCCGCGTCCCACAACTCGAGCAGCAGGGTCTGGAGCTGCTCGCGGATGAGCGGGTCGAGCGCGCCGAAGGGCTCGTCGAGCAGCATGACGGGGGCGTCCACCGCCAGGGCGCGCGCGATGGCCACGCGCTGGCGCATCCCGCCGGACAGCTGGAAGGGGTAGCGCTTGGCCGCTTCTTCCATCTTCACCTGCGCAAGCAAGTCCAGCGCCTTTGCGCGCGCCTCGGCCTTGGGCATGTCCCCATGTGTTTTACGCAAGGCGAATTCGACGTTTTTCAGCGCCGTCTGCCAGGGGAACAGCGAGTAGTTCTGGAAGACGATCGAGCGGTCCGGGCCTGGCCCTTGCACCCGGCGCCCGTCTATCTCGATCGTGCCCTCCGTAGGCACGGCAAGGCCTGCCAGCAGCCTGAGCAGGGTGGATTTGCCGCAGCCCGAATGCCCCACGAGGCAGACGAGCTCGCCGTCGCCTATCTCGAGGTCGACGTGTTCGAGGGCGCGGTAGGCCTCGTCGCCGTCTTCGTAGACGAAGCCCACGTCCCTAAACGATATGGACGGCATCTTGCGCCTCCCTTCGCCACGTGCCCGGCCGTGCGCTTTCACCTGCATCTTCGCCTGCGTTTCGCCCGAGGCCTTTTCCCGCCTGCTTCCCCGGAGCCTATGCGCGGCAAGTGGATGTGAGAGTATGTCTTGTATGTGGGAAAAGCAAGCTTCGGCTTGCGGCGCGGCGGATACCCTGTAGTCCCACAGCCCCGCACCCGCACCCGCACCCGCACCCGCACCCGCACCCGCACCCGCACCCTGCGCCTTTCTCCGCGCGGCCCGCGCCTTTTCCCGCATCCCGCCCCCGCGCCGCATCACCCCGCAACTCGCGGCAGATGCCCCGCGCGATTCGGGCTACAATGGACGGGCAAGCGAGATTCCGTAGACGGAGGTTTTTCATGTACAAGCATATCGTCGTCGCCATCGACGGCTCCGACAACTCCATGCGCGCGCTCGCGCAGGCGGCCGACATCGCGAAGGCCTGCGACGGCGTGCAGGTTGACCTCCTCTCCGTCATAGCCATCGACGTCTACTCCGACATGGTCTACGACCCCATCGAGGCCCACGGCGATTCGCAGCGCGAGCTGCTGGACCCGGCGGTGCGCACGCTGAAGGACGAGGGCATCGACCCCGAGGTCGTCCTCATGCACGGCCGCCCCGCCGACGAGATCATCCGCTATCTCGAAAGCTCCGGCGCCGACCTCATGGTCATCGGCAGCCGCGGCTTGAACGCGCTGCAGGAGTTTGCCCTCGGCAGCGTCAGCCACAAGGTCATCAAGCACGCGAAGTGCCCGGTCTTGATCGTCAAGTAGCCGCATGATATTCGAGGCGATGATAGCCGACGACGAGGCGCCGGCAAGGGTGGAGCTGCGCCACCAGCTCGAGGACACCGGGCGGGTGAAGGTGGTGCGCGAGGCCGTGAGCTTTCCCGAGGCCGTGGCGAAGATGGAGCGCGGCGGGCTGGACGTGGTCTTTTTGGACTGGGACATCGCCAGCCCCGACAACATGCTCCTGCACGACGCGTTGCCGCACATGGAGCACGTGCCGCTGATCGTCTTGATGAGCGCCTACGCGGACTACGTGCCCGACGTGTTCGGCATCGAGCCGCTCGTGCACCTGGCAAAGCCCACCGACCGCGGCCCGCTCGACGAGTGCATCGCGGCCATCGAGCGCAGGCACCTGGAGCTTGTGGAGGGGCGTGCGCGGTGAAGATACTCGTGTTCAACGCGGGCTCGAGCTCGCTGAAGTTCAAGCTCTTCGACGCGGCCAGCGTGGGCGAGGCGCTCGAGGGGCGTACCCTGCCCGAGAGCAAGTCGCTGGCAAAGGGCGTGGTGGAAAACATCGGCACGGGCAACGCGCGCCTGCACTGGTCGTGCGCAGACCCGGACGCCGCCGCCGACGGGGTGCGCGAGGTGGAGGCGCCCGACTACGACGCGGCGCTGTCCTTGGCCATCGACGCGCTCGTGCACGGGCCGGCGGCGCCTGTCTCCTCGCTTTCAGAGGTGGACGCCGTGGGGCACCGCATCGCGCACGGCGGCGACGAGTTCAACAGCTCCGTGGCCATAGACGCGCACGTGGTCGAGGTGATCGAGCGCTACGCCGACCTCGCGCCCCTGCACAACCCCTATGCGCTGAAGGTGATCGAGCGCTGCCGCGAGGCCTTTCCCCGCGCGCTGCAGGTCGCGGCCTTCGACACGGCCTTTCACCAGACCATGCCGCGCCGTACCTACATCTACCCCATCCCGTACCGCTACTACGAGAAATACCACATCCGCAAGTTCGGCTTCCACGGCATCTCGCACAAGTACGTCTCGCGCCGCGCGGCCGGCTTTCTGGGCGCGGATCTGCGCGAGCTGAAGATGATCACCTGCCATCTGGGCGCGGGCGCCTCCATCTGCGCCATCGACCACGGCTACAGCATGGACACGTCGATGGGCTACACGCCGCTCGACGGCATCATGATGAACACGCGCTCCGGCTCGGTGGACCCGGCCATCATCACGGCCATCATGGAAAAGGAGGGCCTGAGCGCAGCCGAGATGGACCGCGTGCTGAACCGCGAGTCCGGCTTTCTGGGCGTGTCGGGCACGAGCGGGGACCTGCGCGACCTGAAGGAGGTCATACGCTTCGGCGACACGCAGGCAGAGCTTGCCTACGACATCTTCCTTTTCTCCATACGCCGCATGATCGGCGCCTACGCCTTCGAGCTGGCGGGCGTGGACGCCATCGTGGTCACGGCCGGCGTGGGCGAGCACGACGCCTACGCGCGGCGGCTCATCTTCCGCGGACTCGAGCCCTTCGGCATCGAGATCGACGAGCAGCGCAACTACAGCGAGGACAACGTCGAACGCCTCATATCCACGGACCGCGCGGCGGTGAAGGTGCTGGTCATCCCCACCGACGAGGAGGCCGAGATCGCCCGCGACGTGGCCCTCGTGGCAGGCGGCGCGGACTTGAGCGACCCCTGGGCGGTGTAGCGGCGCCTTTTCGCGGGGGCGTTTTGCGTGCTCCGCGCGCCCGGTACGCGTTTTCTGCGTCCTTCCCGCAGCCTTTCGCCGGCGTGTTGTGGCGTGCGCGGCGGCTGGCTTTGCGTGCCCGGGGTCGTGCGGCCAAGGTGCCCGCCCGACCTGCACATCGGCAGATCGTACGGGCGGATATGCAGGCGCCGCGAAAATTTCCCCAACATGCTTGATTTGCCCTGCGGCAGAGGGTAAGGTGCGCGACTACCAGCGGATATGGCAAACGTGATGAAGAGGGGGAACGCCGCGATGCAGCGCATGGAGAAGAATCTGAGGGGGGGGGGGGGCTTCATAGCCGCTTTCCCGTGTCGCGCCTCCAAGGCGGAGGCGGCTCGGTGAACGCTTCTCCCCGTGCGCCGCGCCGTGCGGATTCGCCCAAACGCTGTTTCGCGTTTTCGCGCGGCGCAGGCACGCGGCGCCGCTTTCGACGTGCGGCAGTGGTAGTGCTCGCCCTGGCGGTTTCGCTGGGCGGGGTGTTTGGAGTGCTGTCGCTTACCGGCGACCACCAAAGCCAGGCGGCCCTTACCTCCAGCAGGTACAAAATCAGCGCCAAGAACAACTTCAAGATATCGCAGGCGTATGGGTTTTCCCCCAAGTGGAATGGGTCGGGCACCAGCGTGACGACCCAGTCGGGGTGGACCGCGGGAAACCTGACCGCCTGCCTGAACAATGGAAGCACGGCGGCTTGGACGATCACGGGGCCTAATTGGGCGAAGAACAAGAACGCATGGGTGAAGTTCACCAACGTGGGGTGGTACAACGGGAAAAGCGTCGATCTGACAATCACCGTCTACGCATTCGGCGACACCACCACGGCCAGCAACAAGGTCGCCAGGGTGTCGAAGTTTTTCAACAAGAACAGGACGGCGCTCGAGTCCACCGGCGACGTGAGGTGGAAATTCTCCTACACCTACAACGGCACGAGCACGGCCGTGTCCGGCTTGAAGTCGAATCTCTACTTCTTTTGCATGACGTACAAGAAGGGCGCAGCCCAAGAGAAGGTGGATCCGGCCATGGGGTCGAAGGGCACAGACCCCCTGCAGGCGGTGGCATATGGCAAGAACCTGACCGAGAGGGTGTATGACACGTACCATGCCGAATATTACGTGAAAACCGCGACGACGACCGACGTGGCGGAAGCGTGGACCAATTCCGTCATAGCCTTGTATTCGGGAGCCTCGTATACCTTCACCACGGCCACCGACACCCTGCTGGAGATGGGAAACGGCGATACGGTGACCTTGAACCGAAGTTTCTATTTCACCAAGACAAACGAATCGGGCGCGGCGTTGGCCGGTGCGACGTTTCAACTGAAGCAGGGGACGAACGTCGTGGGGACGGCGACCTCGGATGCGAACGGCTTGGTGAATTTCGGCATCCTCGGGGCGGGGACCTACACCCTGACGGAAACATCTGCGGCAAGCGGATACGCGCGTCTGGCCGGCTCGTGGACGGTCACGGTGACGGCGAGCGCCGACACCGTCGTGCCGCCTACATGGAGCGCGAGCGTGAGCACGGCATCCGGCTCGGTGAACTTCTCGGGGACCGGAGTGGGCAGCTACAAGCTCGCGAACTACCCGACCGTGCCGTTCTCGTTCACAAAGACCGATTCGGCCGGCGGCGCCCTCGCGGGAGCGGCTTTCACGCTGAAAAACGGCGAGACAACCGTCGGGACGGCCACATCCGGCACAGACGGCAAGGTGGATTTCGGCAATTTGGAGGCGGGCACCTACACCTTGACGGAGAATTCGGCGCCTGGCGGATATGCGGCAAGCGGCGGCCCGTGGACGGTCACGGTCACCTCCACCTCGTCGGGCAAGAACGTCGTCGTGACGCCTGCAGGCGGCGATGCGGGGTTCAACGGCAGCTATACGGAGGGCTTCAAGCTGGCAAACACGCCGAAGACGGCGCCGTTTTCCTTCACCAAGGTGGATGCGGAAAGCGCGGCCACGGTGCTGGCGGGCGCGATATTCAACTTGAAAGGCGTCTCGGGCGTTGCTGAGGCTGTGGCCGTGGATAAAAACGCGACCTCCGCAGCGGCAGGCCTCGTGGATTTCGGGCAGCTCTACCACGGCAGCTACACGCTGACCGAGACTGCCGCGCCCAGAGGCTATGTGAAGGCGGAAAACACCTGGACGGTTGCGGTCGATGCGGACGCCGGCGTTGTGACCGTGACCCCGGACGGCGACGGGGCGGCGGATTTCGACGGGGAATATGCAAGCGGCTACAAGCTGGCAAACGAGAAATCGCCCACCGTCTCCTTCTCGTTCACGAAGACGGGAGAAGACGCTTCGACGGCGCTGGCGGGTGCGACATTTGCCCTTTATGCATGCGCCGACCTTGCGCACACGAGCGCGGCGGACCACTCCTGGACGGCCTCAAACGATGCGGGCTGCTGCTGGGACGTGGATGCTCCCCTTGCCACCGTCACCACGCAAGCGGATGGCAAGGCGGATTTCGGCGAGCTGGAAACGGGGCAGTACATGCTGGTCGAGACGGCTGCGCCTGCGGGCTACCGTCTGCCGCACGGGCAATGGCTGGTGGCTGCCGACTCCGCGACGCAGACCGTCGAGATCGTCGCACACGCGCAAAAAGACGCCTCCGGCTCCGTCGTGGGCGATTTGCCGCCGGCCTTCAAGAAAGACGCCGCGACAGGCGCCTATTCCGTGGCCAACTACAAGGAATGGGTCATGCCGCTTGCCGGCGGCACGGGCACCATCGCGTTCACCGCCGCAGGCGCCGCCCTCGTCGCCGCCGCGTTTGCCTGGGCGTTGCTTTTCCGGCGGCGCGGGAAAGCATGCTAGCGGAGGCGCGGGAGGGCGCCCGGGGGATTGCATGGTAAAAGGGCCATGCGCGCCGCACGCGAGGGGGCCATGTTGCGCGGAAACGTGCGGAAACGGCTTTTCGCCGGCGTGTTGTGGCGTGCGCGGCGGCGCGAATGTAGTACCATGGGGCGAGTTTTGCAGCACGGTCGCGCGTGCGCGTCGCACGTCGGGGCATCACCTGCGCTTTCACCTGCCCGCTAAACGAGAGGACTTGGTATGGAGACGAACGAATCTATTTGCAAGCTCAAGGTCGTGGGCACCGAAGACCACGCCGTCTTGGGCCAGATCAGCGGCCTGCGTGTCGACTGCGACAAGATGGTGGTCGACAACTACATCATCGATTCGGCCGAGGCCACGCACCGCCCGCTCGTCTTGCCGTTCAACTCCGTCATCGCCGTGGGCGACGCCTTCGTCACGGTCCCCGGCCGCAAGGACTTTCTGCGCCCCGGCACCGAGGAAGAGGAGAAGGCCGTCGATGGCTACGACCTCGTGGGTGCGCAGGTCTACTCGCGCACGGGCAACTCGCTCGGCAAGGTCACGGGCTACGAGTTCGACACGGTGTTCGGCACGGTCGAGGGCATCACGCTCGACGACGGCTCGCACTACGCCGCCGCCGCCTTCCTGTTCTTCTCGCCCGAGTTCGTCTTCGTCGACGACGGCTCGCGCGACGCGGCCAGCCTGCGCGGCGCGGAAAAGGAGCGCCGCGTGGACGAGGTGGAGAAGCAGGCCTATTCGGGCTACGGCACCGAGAATGCCCCGCGCCCCGTCGAGTCCAGCTCCCTGTCCGATGAAGAGCGCGAGCTCGTGGGCGTCTTGCTCGACTCCGAGCTGACGGAAGACGTCGTCTCCGAGGATGGCGCGTTCCGTTGCACCAAGGGCACGAAGATCACCCAGGAGGTCGTTGCCCGGGCGCGCGAGCACGACGCGCTGCTGGCGCTTGCCATGAGCGTCGAGTAGGCGAGGGGCGCCTTTCCGTCCAAGCTTTCGCGAGGCGAAGCAAAGCCCGGCTCCCGCACCTGCGGGGGAGCCGGGCTTTTCCATGCGCGGCGCCCCCTCATGCGCGCCCCATGTCGTGCCCCTACGTGCGCCCCACGCGCGCTTCCATGTCGCGCCCCGCGATGCCCCCTCAGACCTTGCGCGTCTCCAGGCGAAAGCCCTCGGGCAGCTTGCTGCGCAAGAACTCGGGCAGCACGAAGCTCGCGTAGCAGGGACGAAAAGGCCCTTGCGCTTCCCGGCGTTTTTCCACGCGAGGAACTCGCTTTCGATTCTGCGCTTCAACAATGCTGTTCACCTCGCATTTTTTGCTGAAAACCGACGGAATGCGGAATTTTTACAAGCGTAAAACCGACGGAATGCGGAATTTTCATGACCATAAAACCGACGGAATGCGGAATTTTTGCCGGCGCGAAGCCGGCGGGATGGGGGAATTCCGCCCGCCCGGTGCCCGGCCTCGCCTCGCTTCGCCTCCGCCCAGCCCAGCCCAGCCC
>CAVFDV010000002.1:26955-39362 GCA_963621315.1 Oscillibacter sp. MSJ-31 | reverse complement strand
CATTAGGAGTGTCCCCCTGTCACACACCGAAGGAGCATGCATGACAGCATTGGTCGAGGAGCAGGCAAGGCTCGCGCTGCTCATAGACGCCGACAACATAGCGGCGAAGTTCCTGCCCATCATCATGAACGAGATCCCGAAGTACGGCGTGGCCACCTACCGGCGCATCTACGGCGACTTCACCGACAACCAGATGGCCACGTGGCGCGCCAACTTGCTGAAAAACGCGATCCAGCCGGTCCAGCAGTTCAGCAACGTGAAAAACCACAAGAAGGGCGAGAAGGCCGGCAAGAACGCGACCGACTCCACGCTCATCATCGACGCGATGGACATACTCTACGCCGACAAGGTGGACGGCTTCGTCATCGTCAGCTCCGACAGCGACTTCACCCGCTTGGCCACGCGCCTGCGCGAGAGCAACATGCTCGTGGTCGGGATGGGGCGCAACCAGACCTCCATCTCGTTTCGCCAGGCGTGCACGAAATTCGTGAACATCGAGTACCTCTACAAGCTCGACCAGGGCAAAGAGGACGAGAACGCGGCGCGCACCAGGCAAAAGGCCGAAAAGGAGGCCCACGCGCACGACGTGGACGTGGACGCCGACGACGTCGAGACGACCGTGACCATCGGCGCGGTGGAAAGCGTGCTCGCGGGCGTCATCCGCGACAACGACAACAAGGGGCGCGCGACCTCGCTGTCCGAGGCGGGCAACGCGCTGAACAACAAGTTCCCCGACTTCGACGTGCGCAACTTCGGCTACTCGCAGCTCTACAAGATGGTGGGCGAGATGTCGCGCTTCGTGCTCGTGCCCACCGACAACGGCTACGACGTGGTCTTGGCCAACACGGACGCCTCGACAGGGCCGGTGGCCGCCTTCATAGTCGAGCAGATCGGCAAGACAAAGAACAAGCAGATGTCCATCAACTCGCTGTCCACCGCCGTCTACGAGCAGTTCCCGGATTTCAGCTTGAAGGACGCGGGCTACTCGCAGTTCTACAAGTTCGCCAACAGCGTGGACGGGGTCGTGGTCGAGGGCGCGCTGCGCAAGCAGGCGCGGCTGGAGCGCGGGGCCAAAAAGGGGTAGGGCGCAGGCTCGATGGCACTCAAGCGCATACTCACCTACGGGACCTTCGACTTGCTGCACTACGGGCACATACGCCTGTTGCGCCGTGCGGCCGCCCTGGGCGACTACCTGGTTGTCGCGCTTTCCACCGACGAGTTCAACGCCGAGAAGGGCAAGGAGAGCTTCTATCCGTTCGAGAAGCGCAAGGAGATGCTCGAGGCCGTGCGCTATGTCGACCTCGTCATACCCGAGCGCAGCTGGGGCCAGAAGGCCGACGACGTGCGCGCGTACCACATCGACACGGTGGTCATGGGCGCCGACTGGGCCGGCTCCGAGCGCTTCGAGCCGTTGCGCGGGCTGTGCGAGCTCGTCTACCTCGAGCGCACGCCCGACATATCGACCACGCAGGTGAAAAACGAGCTGAACACGGGGAAGTACTAGCACGTGCGCCCGTCGACTTGCTATATCGTCACGTCGCTGGACAACCGCGCGCGCGCGGAGCTTGCCTTGCGCGATATCGAGCGCCTGCGGGCGGCGGGCGCCTTCGGCGAGGGTGAGGGCGAAGGCGCGGGAGCATGCGTGCTGGTCGCCGCGCAGACCATGGCGGCCGCCGAAGAGCTCGTCGCGCAGCTGGACGCCTCGGTGCCGGCGCACATCTTCGACGCGCGCGTGCATCTGGGCTTTGCCGAGCACGCGATGCTCGCCCTCTCGAAGCGCTACGCGTGCGCCGCGCGCGTTTTCTCCAGGAAGCTGAAGCCGGCGCTCGAGCGCGTTTTCTCCAGGAAGCTGAAGCCGGCGCTCGAGCGCGAGGCGCGCGCCTTGCTGGGACGGGCGCGCGAGGAACTGGACGCGGCCGGGCCTTGCGGCATAGATAGCGCAGGCGGTGCGGGCGGCCTCCATGGGTTCGAGCGCATCGTCTTTCTGGAGGCGCACAACGAATATCTCGTGCATGTCTTCTCGGCGGCGGGGCTGCCCGTCGAGGTGCTGGTGCACGAGGGGCTGCCGGACGAGCTGGGCGCGGCCCGCCAAGCCTGCCGCCTGCTCGGCTTCGAGGCCGCCTGCGTGCCCGGCGTCTGTATCCGCGAGGCGCATTTGAGCGATGGGGCGCGCGGCTCTGCGCTCGACGACGCGCTTGCCGCGACCTTGCTCGGGCGGCGCGCATGGCTCGACGGGGAGGGCTTCCATTTTTCCGGCACCATCGCCTTGAAATGCGCGGGCGGCCTCGGCGCGCTGGAATCGCTGCGTCTCGAGACGGCCGAGGGCATCGTCTTGTCGCGGGTCGACCCGGCGGCATGGCACACGCAAGGAGAGGCGACGCCTGCACCGTCTGCCGCCGCCAGACCCGCCCCCGCATTCACCATCCCCTTCGCTTTCACCCTCGACGCAGGCCACGCCGACGCCTTGCCCTTGTCGACAAAGCTCTTCTTGCGCTACGGGGCAGGCGCCTTGTCCGGCCGCGCGCCCATCCGCTATTGCCGCCGCGATTTCGGCAAGCGCGGCACGGGCCGCGTGGGCACGGTCCTCGTGGACGGGGGCAGCGGCACCACCTGCTTTCTCTGCCAGACCGCGGGCAACCTCTGCCAGCTCGTCTCGCGCGCGGCCGACCCGGCGGACATGCCCGCCGTCCGCCGCCGCATACGCCTGGCCTGGGCCTTGGCCAAGCTCGCGCCCGCGCGCCGCGACATCGTCTTGTGGGAGAAATTCTCCTCGCGCTACGAGGAAAGCGCCCGCCGCGTCTACGAGCGTCTGGTGGACGAGGGCGACAAGCACGCGCGCTTCGTCTTGGACGGGCAGGTGCTCGACCGCGACATCCGCGCGGGGCGCATCGCGCCTGCCTACCGGGCGCAAATCGTGCGCCGGTGCTCGCTTGCGCATTACCGCTTGCTCTTCTCCGCGAAGACCTTCATCGGCACCGAGACCTTTTCGCACTTGACGGGGATGCACCCGGCCTCGCGGCTCGTGCGGCGCCACACGAAAAACGGCCGCTTCAACTACGTCTTCGTGCAGCACGGCGTCATGTACATGGTCACCTTGGGCAGCGCGAGCAGGAATTTCTTCGCCTCGACCAGCTCGAGGGGCAAACGCCGCGTCGTGGTCTCCTCCGAGCTGGAAAAGGAGCATTTCGTGCAATCGGGCGGCTTTCGTCCCGAAGACCTGTACGTATGCGGCCTGCCGAAATACGACGCGAACACGTGGGACGCGGATGCGGACCTCATCGCCGTCATGCCGACCTGGCGCCCGTGGGAGGAGGGTGCGGCGCGCGTGGACTTCACCCAGACGGGCTACCACCGCTTCCTCGCAAGGATATGCGAGGCCGTCCCCGTGCACCTGCGGCCGAAGCTGCGCGTGCTCGTGCACCCGCGTTTCCAGGCATATGCCCTCGCCTCGGACTCGCCGCTTGCGCCCTACATGACGGGAGATACGCCCTACGACGAGATCTTGCGGCGGGTGAAGCTGCTGGTCACCGACTATTCGTCCATCGCCTTCGACGCGTTTTACCGGGGCGCGAACGTCGTCTTCGACTGGACGGAGCTCGACGAGTGCATGCAGGCCTACGGGCAGGGCACGCACTTGATGCTGAGCGACGACCTGGCGTTCGGCGAGGTGCACCGTGGCGCCGGCGGAGAGGGCGCCCTGCGCGCCTCGATAGAGAAGGCGTATGCTTTCGGGCAAAGCGACGAGCATGTGCGGCGCTACCGCCGGATCGTGAGCTTTCACGACGGCAAGAACACCGACCGCCTGATGGCGCTCATGCGCGCCGACGGGCTTGTATGAGAAACCGGGAGACGACGTGGCGCAACTCGACAACGACATCGACCTGACCTTCGTGGCATCGGCCTACAACGAGCAAGACAACGTCGTGCCCTTCTACGAGGCCGCCGTGTCCGCGGCCGACGCGGCGGGCAAGACCCTCGAGATCGTCTTCGTGGACGACGGCAGCAGCGATGCGACGGGTGCGCGCCTGCGAGAGATCGTGGAACGCGCGCGCGACGCCGGCCGCATCGTGCGGGTCGTCTCCTTCTCGCGCAACTTCGGCAAGGAGGCGGCGATGTATGCCGGGCTCGGGCAGGCGGCAGGCCGCTGCTGCTGCTTCATCGACACGGACCTGCAGCAGCGCCCCGAGACGGCTTTTGCCATGCTGGCGGCGCTCGAGGAAAACCCCGGCTTCGACTGCGTGGCCGCCTGCCAGGAAAACCGCCGCCAAAGCCGGGTGCGCGCGTGGTTCTCGCGGCGCTTCTACGGCGCCTTTTCCTCCTCGTCGGGGCTCGACGTGGTGGCCGGCGCGAGCGATTTTCGCGTCTTCACCCGCCCCGTCGCCGACGCGCTCTTGCGCATGCCCGAGTACTTCCGCTTCTCGAAGGGGCTTTTCGCGTGGATCGGCTTCAAGACCCTGCCTTTCGCCTACACGCCCGACGAGCGCCTTTCGGGAGCCACGACCTGGTCGTTTTCGAGCCTTACGCGCTACGCCGTCGACGGCATCCTCTCGTTTTCGACCTTCCCGCTGCGCATCGCGACCTTGTGCGGCGGCATCGCCGCTTTCGCCGCCCTTGTCTATGCCATCGTCGTCGCCGTCCAGCGCATCGCCTTCGGCGTCGAGGTGCCGGGCTATGCGACCACCGTCATCCTGATTTTGCTGATCGGCGGCATCCAGCTGCTCGTGCTGGGGATAATGGGCGAGTATTTGGCGCGCGCCTATATCCAGGGCAAGCATCGCCCTGTCTACATCGTGCGCGAGACGCTGTCGTCGGCCCCGCCGGATGCCGCTGCGCGCGATGCCGGCGCGCACGAGAAAGCCTCGTCTCTTCGTGCGTGAAGGGGTGCGGGCGCCTTGCCGCACGCGCCGGCGCCCGCGGCGCGCGGTAGGGGCGCGTGTGGGAAAACGTGCGGGGGGTGCGTGCGCGCACTAGACGTCCGGCGCTTGTGCGGGGTGCGGGGGCGGCGGCCTACAGCCCGAGCGCCTCGGCGCGCCAGGCGGCGATCTGGTCGAGCAAGGCCGTGTCGCGCTTTTCGGGCAGCTCGATGAGCCGGCCGCAATCCCATCTGGTTTCGGGCGGGTCGAAGGCGACCATGCCGCTGGTCGGCGTGAAGGTCATCTCGCCGAAGTAGATATGGCCGTCCACATCGAAGAGGTCGACGCGCACGTGCGCGAAGCCCCGCGCGAGTTTGGCGGCGATGTCTGCCAGCTCGTCCAGGTTGTCGGGACGGGGTATCGGCTCCTCCGTGTTCGGCCATTGCGCCAGTTCGGGCAGGAGGTTCCAGTCCAGGTCGTAGCAGTTGCGCTTGCGCGGCCCGCCTTCCGAGATGCCCGTCG
Organism: Oscillibacter sp. MSJ-31; assembly: GCA_963621315.1. Lineage (GTDB taxonomy): Bacteria > Actinomycetota > Coriobacteriia > Coriobacteriales > QAMH01 > CAVAWX01. The sequence continues at coordinate 33,987 of CAVFDV010000002.1, read as the reverse complement.
TGCACCAGATGGCATGGGGCTTGCCGTCGAAGCAGGCGAACTTGTACTCGGCAAGCGTCTTTTGCGCGGGTGCGATATGTTCCTCCGCGACGATCTTGGGCGGGATGTTCATGTAGTGGATCTCGTAGCCGTAGTGCAACGTGAAGTTCTCGTTCAGGCTCTTGGACAGCGCCGCGCGCACCTTCGAACGGTCGAGCGTGCGCGCGTCTTCCACGACGCAGACCCCGCCGCTGCCGTGGTTGGTCTTCAAGACGAAGGAGCCGGGCAGGGCGTCGAAATCGATGTCGCCGGCCGTGTCGTAGACGCCGAGCAGCGGAACCAGGTGGCTCTTCCCGATGCGTTCGGCCACCCAGCCACGCGCGAGGTACTTGTCGGCCAGCAAGGTCTTTTCGGGCGTCGCGTCGAAGAGCTTGAGCCACTGGACCTTCTGGTTGTAGGTGCGCGCGTCGTCGAAGTCGAGCTCCTCGCCCGTTTTTGCCGTGTACCAGCTGCGCAAGGCCTCGGGGATGTCGGCGGGCACGCGGCGCCAGTCGATGGGCGCGCCCGCAAAGCCCGCCGGGCGGACGAAGCCGGCAGGAGCGGCATCCGCCGCGGCGTTGCCCGAGGCAGGGGGCGTGAAAGCGCCCGCGCGTCCGCCCTCGGGCCTGCCGAGGACAAGGCGCGGCAGCTTCAAGAGCTTGCGCCCCATGCGGTATTCCGCGCCATGTTGCAGGCGCGTGCGCTCCCGTTTCTCGGCGCGCAGCTCGGCGCCCTGGCAATAGGAGAGGAGATAGAGATGGCCCGAGGCGAGGACGGTCTGGAGCGCGTTCCACTCGTGCGCGGTGAAGCGCTCGCGGTTCAGCTCGCCTGCCTCTTGCAGGGCGGCGAAATCGTCGTGGAAGCGTTTCGCGAAAGCCGGCCGCAGGTCGGGGTCTATGCGCCCCATGTTCCATTGGTAGCTCTGGAAGCGCTTCACGGCGGCCAGCTCGAGGCGCGCGTGCCCAAGTTCGGGGCGTGCCTTCATGAAATCGTGGATGAAGTCGTATTCATCGCATATGGCAAAGACCTTGCCCTTCGAGTAAAAGGAGCTGTCGGGGTTGTCGCGGCGCAGGAGATAGAGGCGGTCTTCGAGCAGGAAGCACGACCGCGCAAGGCACATGAGCTGGAAGAACAGGCCGTTGTCCTGGTAGGAGGCGCCGGGGCTCTCGTTTAGGCGTATCCCGTTTTCGGCGATGAAGGCGCGCCGGTATATGCCCGGCTGGTTGATGGCGAAAAGCCGCAGCGTCATCGGGTTGCGCGAGGGGTCGAAGACATGGCCGTACCAGGCCTTTATCCGGGTGGGCTGGCGCTCTATGAACGTGCGGCCCGCGCCTTCGCCCCTGAACTTGCACCAACTGCCGCGCACGAGGTCGGGCTTGCCATGCGCGCAGGCCGCGCGCCAGTAGGTCTCGTACATGGCCGGCTCCACGAGATCGTCGGCCTCGAGTATGGCGACGTACTCGCCTTGTGCGGCGGCAAAGCCGTCGTTGACGCCTGCGCCGTAGCCTGCGTTTTCCTTGTCGATGATGCGCACGCGCGCGTCGCGGGCCGCGTACTCGCGCATGATCTGCAAGGTGCCGTCGGTGGACCCGTCGTTCACGCACACGAGCTCGATGTCGGAAAGCGTCTGCGCGAGCGCGCTGTCCAGGCATTGGCGCAGGTAGCGCTCGACGTTGTAGGCGGGCACGACGACGGAGACCTTGGGCGCGCGCGCGCCTCCAGCCGCCGCCACTGCCGCCGCCGCTCCTTGCGCCGCCGCCCCACAAGAGCCCTGCACGTCCGTTTCCCTCACCATGAAATCCGCCCCCTTGCCTTTTCCCTAGTCGCGCCCGAACAAGTCGCGCGTGTAGACCTTGGCGGCCGCGTCGGCCAGCTCCCCGTCGAAGCGGTTGGCCAAGATCACGTCGCAGCGCTGCTTGAACGCCGCCAGGTCGCGCACGACCTCGTTGCCGTATATGTCGCCGCCGTCGTAGCCCGGCTCGTAGACGAGCACCTCCACGTCGCTTTCCTCCAGACGGCGCATGACGCCCAATATCGAGGAGTGGCGGAAGTTGTCGCTTGCGGTCTTCATGGTCAGGCGGTAGATGCCGACGACCGCGCGCCCGGCCGGGTCGCGCCCCTCGCGTGCGCGGTTTCCTTCGGCCAGCTCGACCGCGCGTGCGGCGATGTAGTCCTTGCGCGTGCGGTTGGCCTCGACGACGGCGCCCATGATCTGCTGGGGCACGCCGGCGAAGTTGGCGAGGAGCTGCTTGGAGTCCTTGGGCAGGCAATAGCCGCCGTAGCCGAAGGAGGGGTTGTTGTAGTGGGTGCCGATGCGCCGGTCCAACCCCACCCCGCAAATGATCTCGGCCGCGTCCAGGCCGCTTTGCTCGGCATAGGTGTCCAGCTCGTTGAAATAGGCCACGCGCATGGCCAGGTAGGTGTTGGAGAAGAGCTTGACGGCCTCTGCCTCGGTCGAGCCCATCACGAGCGTGGGGATCGCGTCCGCGTCCTCGTCGGCGGCCTCGGCCAGCAGCGCGGCGAAAGCGCGGGCGGCCTGCATGAGGGCTTCGTCGTGGAAGGGCGCCCCCACGACGATGCGGCTCGGGTGCAGGTTGTCGAAAAGCGCGCGCCCCTCGCGCAAGAACTCGGGGGAAAAGACGATGGCCAGGCCCGGATAGCGCCCGGCGATGCTTTCCGTATAGCCCACGGGCACCGTCGATTTGACGACCACCGTGCCGTGCGTGCCTTCGGCGGCGATGTCGTCGAGCACGCCCTCGATGCTTTTCGTGTCGAAGAAGTTCTTCTCGCTGTCGTAGTCGGTGGGCGTCGCGACGACGATGTAGTCGGCGCCCGCGTAGGCGCCCGCCGAGCTCGTCGAGGCGGACAGGTCGAGCGCGCCGCCGGCCAGGGCGGCCTCGATCTCGGCATCGCGCAGGGGGCTTTTGCCCGCGTTCACCAGATCCACCTTCTCGGGCATAAGGTCGATGGCGCGCACGTGGTTGCGCCGCCCCAAGAGGCAGGCGATCGACAGGCCGACATAGCCCGTGCCCACGACCACGATGTTTTCGCCCATTTCGGCGCCCCCTCGCCCTTCCGTCTTTACCTGTGCGCCGGCACGGTTTGCGCCAGCACGGTTCGCGGCACCGCGCCATGCGCCGTTTCGGCAGTGGACGCATTGTAGCCCCTCACGTGCGCCTTCGAGTATCATGTGCGAAACCGGCATGCAAAAAGACGCGAGTTGAAGGGGACGGGGCATATCAAACGCAAGTTGAAATCCGCCGCCGCACGCTTCGCGCGGGCGCATGTGGACAAAGAGCGCATTCGCCGCCTCCTTTTTCGCGATAAGGACGCCGAGCGCGTCTTCATGGAGCTGCGCCGCGCGAATCCCGGCTGGATAAAGCGCCACCTGAAAGAGAGCTGGGCTTATGCGCGCCGCTTGAACGCCGCCGCCCGGCGCTGGGAGGACCTCGAGCGCGTGCCCGTGCCGGCCGGCTGCACGAACCCCCACGCCGACATCGAGACAGACGGGTTGGACTATTGGCTGCGCGACGCGCCCGAACGCCCGGCCGAAGACGAGCTTGTCGCGCGCCTGCGTTCCTATGACGTCGTGTCCTTCGACGTCTTCGACACCCTGCTCGTGCGCAAGGTGGACCGCCCCGACGACCTCTTCCACATACTTGGCCGGCAAACGGGCTTTTTCGACTTCCACGACGCTCGCCAAGAATTCGAGGCGCGCTGCCGCGCAGCCGCTTTTGCCGAGACGGGGGCGCGGGAGATTTCGCTTGACGACATCTACGCGGCCCTCGATGCCGGCTTGGGTTTCGGCGAGGAAGTCGAACGGCGCGAGGTGCAGCTCGAGCAGCTGTTGTGCGAGGCCAGCCCGGTCATGCGCCGCGTTTTTGCCGCCGTGCGCGACGCCGGCACGGCCGTCGTCGTCACAAGCGACATGTACCTGCCGCGTCCGGTGCTGGAAGACCTCTTGCACCGCAACGGCTACGACGGCTGGAGCGGGGTCTACCTGTCCAGCGAGCGCGGCTGCCAGAAAGGCGATGGCGGCCTGTTCGATATCCTGGCCGCCGATTTTGCCGGACAACGCATCGTGCACGTGGGCGACAACAAGCGCGTGGATGTGGCGCGCGCCCGCGAGCACGGCCTCGATGCCGTATGGTGGCCCGATTTGCGCCGGACCACGCGCGGCCTTGGCGTGAAAGACGATTGCCTGGCCGCGAGTTTCTACCGTTCGCTCGTCTGCCGCAAGATGGTGCTGCCCGAGCGCGGGGAGGGTCTGCTTTTCCGGCACGGCTACCGCGTCGGCGGCATACTCGCCTGGGGCTATTGCCAATGGCTCGACGAGCTGGCGACGCGCGAGGGCTGCGACCGCATCTTGTTCTCGGCGCGCGACTGCGAGGTCCTCTACAAGCTGTACAAGGCCCATTTCGGCGGCCACGACGCGCGCTATCTGCAAATTTCACGTCAAGCCATCATGCAAGCCACGGGCGGGGCGTATCACTACAATTACATGCGCCGCTGCGTCGTGCATTGGGCGCGTGCGAACGCGAGAACCAAGCCGCTGTCTACGGTTTTCACCGAGTCTGGCCTTTCCTATCTCGTGACCGAGCTGGAAAAGCACGACATAGACCCGAACATCTTTCCCTGTGCGCTGCGTGAGGGGCAGCTCGAAGATTTTGTCTACGATTGCCGATTGCTTGTCGAAGAACATGATAGGGAGCATCGAACAGCGGCGAAGGCGTATTTTTCGGACATGCTCGCCGGAGCGCGGAAGGTTTTGATCGCCGACATAGGGTGGTCGGGTACGAGCGGATTTGCTTTTTCGGAGTTCGTGCGCGAGCACATGCCCGAGGCGGATGTCGAAGTCGTCGATGCCTTGCTGTGCTCGAATAGGTTGGGGGCTTCGGCGAGTGGTCTTGAAGCGGGCAGGCTCTTTGTCTTCGCGGGAGATACGCAGCATCATCGCGACCTCTTGGCGCGCGTGACCCCCGATGGGTGCCGGGACGCAGCGCATGTTGAGCTACATCACATGCCGCTCGAATATCTCTTCACCTCGAAAGCCGCCTCTCTTGCGGCCTACGAGCTTGGTGAAGGGGGAAACCCCCTGCTCGTGCCCATGCCGCATGCGCCTGCCAACGCCGCCGAGATCGACGAGATTCAGCGCGGTATGCTCGCCTTCGCCGACGACTGGCGCGAGGCCACCTGCGGCTTGGGCTTCGAGCCGCGCGTCGGCGCCTACACGGCGACAGGCCCGCTCGTCGCCGCCTTGGAACAGCCTGCCTATTGCTGCGCCGTGTACGGACGCTTTGCCTACGATGCGATGACGGTGACGGGTGCCGGCTCTTTGGGGCGCCCCCTCGCGCAACTGTATCCGCCCGCTGTTCAAGAGCAGGCGCGTCGCTTGCTGGAGAAAGCCCGGCCGCCCGTGACGGGCGAAGGAGACGAGGCGGCTGCCGATGCTTGCGCGATGGGCGAAAACGAAGACGCGTCCATTTGCCGCACGGGTGTCGCAGCCGGTTCGCGCGCTGGGCGCGTCTTGCTCGTTTCGCCTGAGATGGCTTATACGGGGGCGCTCGGCAGCCTGCTGCGCATGGCCAAGGTGTTGCTGTCTGCGGGCTATGCAGTCGAGGTGTGGACGGCGCAGAAAGGCCCGTTCGAGGAGCAATTCGCAGAGATTGGCCTCGACGTGTCCTGCGTTCCCTTTGAAGAGGCGAGCAGGCGGGAGACTGTGCAACGCGCGATGACGTTCGATGCCTGCATATGCAACACCATCGTCACGGCTCCGTTTGTTGCCGCGCTGCGCCGCCGCCTGCCGCTTGTCTGGTACATACGCGAAGGGGAGAATCTCCCCTTCTTCTTGTCCTGCGATCCTTTGCGTGCGCGGCTTTTGCGCATCTGCCGCAACATCACCTGTGTGAGTGAATATGCGGCAGATGCAATTCGGCAGCATACGCGCCGCACAGTGCATGTCGTGCACAACAGCGTCGAGGACACGTCCGCCTTCGCCGGCCGGCACATACCGGGAATGGATGAAACCGTCACTTTCATCCAGCTGGGCAGCATCGAGGCGCGCAAGGGCTACGACGTGCTGCTGCGCGCCTGGAAGGGCATGCCCGAGGGCTATCGGCAGCGTTCGCGCCTGCGCTTCGCCGGCTCTCCCATCTACAGCTCGACGACGTTTTGCTCGTGGCTGTTTGCCGAGGCGGAGAAAACCGAGGGGGTCGAGTATCTGGGACTCTTCACCGACGTGGCAGAGAAAACCCGTGCCATTTCGGATGCCGATGTGGTCGTGGTGGCTTCGCGCGACGAGTCGTGCTCGCTTCCCGCCCTCGAGGCATGCATGCTCTCCCGTCCGCTCGTGGTCACGGAAAACGTGGGGGCGAAGTACATGGTCGGCCCTGAAAACGGCCTTGTCGTCGCGACAGGCGATGTGGAAGCCCTGCGCGCCGCTCTCATGCGCATGATCGACAACCGCGACCGGCTGGCGGCTATGGGAGAGGCCTCGCGCCGTCTCTACGAGCAGAAGGCGAGCATACGGTCCTATGCGCGCGACATCGTGCAGATGGTCGAAGACGCGCGCGCGGATTTTCACCCTTTGCGCGACGTGTTGTCGGTGCATGCGTTTCAGCGGGAAGGCAGCGTCTCGCGGTTTCGCGTGGAGGAGCTTTCCGCAGAGCAGGTTCCCGCAGCGTGCGCTTGGCGTGGCGCCGAGGTTCGCATGATGTCCGTGCAGGGCAAGAAAGCGTATCTCCTCTCGTGGGAGAAGATGCGGCCGGGCAACGAGGAGCTCGCCTCGCTTGCCGCCTCCTTTGCATTGCATCCGGATGCGATTTCGTGCAACCTCGCGCATTTGCCCCTCTTCAGGCCGGATGGCGACGTGCGCGGCAGGGCGTATTGGCTGGAAAGCTGCCGCTTCATGCGCGACGAGCCGTGCTACCAGCTGATATTCGATCTCCGCCGAGGCGTTCTCGTGCCGGAGGACTTGCTTGCAGACCCTATCGTCTGTTCTGTCATGAAGTATGC
>CAVFDV010000002.1:6245-26945 GCA_963621315.1 Oscillibacter sp. MSJ-31 | reverse complement strand
CCGCGACGGTTGCGGGTTGGCCAGTTGTCATGCCGTCTTCGGCGTTGCGCTTTCCCCCGCCGCAGGCGGGCGCGCTCGATATGCCGTGCATGTCGGACAAGGCGTTTGATGGGGAAGTGGAGCAGACGCTGGAGGTGCTCAAGTCGATGAACGAGGAGCTTCCGCATCTGTTCCTCGACCGTTTGCGTGCGATTGCGTGCGACCCTTCATGCGCTTCATTGCATATGCCGCTTCTCGATATCGACCGGATGCAGCCCGGCTGCTCCTGATTGAAGGGTGCTTTTCCATGATGCCGTCTGGGAAACGGAAAGTTGGTGCCCGCATTCTCGTGCGTTTGAAACGTGCGGCCTGTGTGTTTTTGCCCGACAAAACAATCGGCATGTTGCAGCGTCGTCGTCTGGAAGGCCGCCAAAACCGTATTCCCGCAAGTTATTCTCCTGCTCATACCTATAGCGTGGTGACGGCTGCCTACAATGCCGCGCCCTATTTGGATGCCTATTTCGAGAGCCTGACGACTCAGACCGCAACGCTCTCCCACCTGCAGATTGTCGTAGTGGACGACTGTTCCGATGACGAAACGGCGCAAACCGTCGAACGCTGGCAACGGCGCTTTCCCCAGCTAGTCGAGTATCGACGCAACGGAAAGCGGCAAGGGCAAGGCCATTCGCGCAACATCGGTTTGTCGTATGCTACAGGCGAATGGGTCACCTTCATCGATGCTGATGACTTCGTTTCCTCCTCCTATATCGAGCGGATCGATCGTCTTGTCATGCAATATCCGGATATGCAGTTCGTCAGTTGCCGGATGGTGTTTTTTTACGAGGAAAAGCAGCGCTATGAAGACGGCCATCCGCTGGCTTTCCAGTTCGAACGCGAGCTTTCTCTTTATGACGCACGCGACGAGCGCCATTCCATCCAGCTTTCCATGAGCTCGGCGTTTTTCAAGAGGGAACGTATAGAAGAGCTGGGTTTGCGTATTGACGAGCGCATCCGCCCATGCTTCGAGGATGCGCATTTCCTGAACCGCTATCTGTTGCATCTGGATGCCGGCCACCTCGCCTGGGTGCGCGATTCCATTTACTATTATAGAAAACGCAGGGCGGGCAATTCGACGATCGACCGTGCGTGGCAAGATCCTGCGCACCTTACGATCACCCCACGTTACGGCTACCTCGATTTGCTGCGTCGGGCCAAGGCGATATGCGGGCACGTTCCCCGTTTCGTGCAAAGCGCTGTCTTCTACGATTTGTGCTGTTATTTTCGTCGTCTCGAGAATCGCCCCGACCATGCGGCTTTTTTCTCCGAGGATGTGCAAGAGGACTTTTGGAAGACCTTGTACGATATCTTCTCCTATATCGATGTCGAGACCGTCGAGGAGATGCCGGGCCGTTCTTGCGATTTCGAACATGCATGGGCGGTTTTGCGATTTTTCAAAGACACCGAGCCTGCGAAGCCTGCTGTTCGCACGAGATTTGACAAAGTGCATGGCACGTTGACCGTCGTGTCTGTTTCCCCCGATTTCGAGCTGTCATGCGACGGCCGTCACATGCGTCCTACCGTGGTAGAGGAATATCCCGTCTTTTTCCTTGGGCGCCACACTTGGTCGAATTACGTGTTTGAGTTTTCAGGCGTGCACAAGAAAGCCTCGCTCTCCTGTTTTCTTGAAGGACGTCTTTGCGCTTTGCTTGATTGAGGATGGGTGGGTGATCCGACCGCTCCTATCGCCTGGAAAGGAGGCGTTTGGCGGCGCGGGCGGCGCGGCGAAGGGGGCCGGGCGCAAAGCGCATGCGCAGGGATTCCTCGAATTGCCGCGCGGTCACGAAATCGCCCTCGCGCAGCACTTCGGGATGCGCGGCCTCGCGTAGCTGCTCCACGGCCTCGCGGGCTTTCTTGCTGCCACGCGCCAAGGTCTCCCTTTGCCCCCTCCTGTTCTCGTAGACGCGCGCCATGGTCAGCGCATGCAGGCGGTCGAGGCCGGCTCGGCGCGATATGTTCAAAAGCTCGGTGCAGCCGCGCAAAAACTCGCAGGTGCTTTCCTCGTCCCATTTCATAGGGCCGGAATGCCCGCGGTAGAGATAGGCCGGCCGCGCCAGCGCGTAGAACTCCTTTGCCGCGATCATGGCGCGCGCGAAAAACGGCGGGTCCTCGAAGCGCCGCACCGTCGGAAAGGAGATGTTTGCCTCTTGGAGAAGCGAGCGCCGGTAGACGAAACGGGTGAAGCCGTAGTTGAACTGGTAGTCCGCATACGAGACCATCCCGTCCCGCTCGAAGGTATAGCCCCACAGCGAGGGGGCATAGGAGCGCTTCACCTCCGCCGGGAGCTTCCCGCGAAACGAGGCCATCTCGCCGCCGCATATCTGTGCCCCATGTTCCTCGGCGCCGGCGACGAGGTTGGCAAGCGTCTCGGCATCGGGGTAGAGGTCGTCGGGGTCGAGGAAGCAGAGATAGCGCCCTCGCGCCACCGCCATCCCGGCGTTGCGCGCTGCTCCCGCGCCCGCGTTTTCCTGGGACAAGACGCGCACGCGCCCATCGCGGGCAGACGCCTCGCGCAAAAGCCCGGGCGAGGCGTCCGTCGAGCCGTCGTCTATGCAGACCACCTCGAGGTCGCGCAGGCTTTGCGAAAGCGTGCTTTCGAGCGCGGCCTCCAGGGTGTCGGCCGCGTTGTAGACGGGCACGATCACGGACAGCATCGTGCGTTCTGGTTGGGCTTGCCCCGCAAGGGCGCCTGCCGGCTTTTCCCCCGCTTGGCTTTCGGTCGTGTCCGGATGGCGTGTCATGGGGGGCATTATGCCCTGCTTTTCGCGTGCCCGCAAAGCGGGTGGAGCCCTCGCGTGCCCCGCGCCCCCTTCGCGCCGCGCGCGTCCGCATCGGGCGCGCCCCTGGACGTCCGGCCTTGGACACCCGGGGCGTTTTCCCCGTACAATCCGGTGACGCTTTCACAAGGATGGGCGGCGTGAAAGGCGATGTGCGGCAGGCGGTGCGCGGTGTGAAAGGCGCTGTGCCCAGCCAGCGTGCGGCATGCGGTGCGCGGGGAGGCGGCGCGCGCCGGGCCTTCCGCTTCACCATGCGCCGGAAGCACACGACAAGGACGCGGTTGGCGAAAAGCCACGCGGGGAAAAGAGGGGAGGCGCCTTCACATGGGACCGGGAGATGTGCTGTGCGCGCTGCGGCGCCTGACCACCGACTACCCGAAGATGCTGCGCACCTTGCCCCTCGAGGAGCATCTCGTCTTGCTCGACGCCCAATGCGGGCGCTCCATCTGCGGCAACATGTTCTACATAGCCCGCGAGCTGGCCGAAAACCCGGCGTACGCAAGCCTCGACCTGTGGATGACGACCCGCCATTCGACGCGGCGCGAGGCGGCGGCGCTGCTTGCGGGCGCGGGGCTGAACGGGCGGGTGAAGCTCGTGTTCCGCAATTCCCGCCGCTACTTCAAGCTGCTCGCGAGCGCGAAATGGCTCCTCACCGACACCTGCTTTCCCGAGGAGTGGGTCAAGCGCGCAGGCCAAGTCGTGTTGAACACCTGGCATGGCACGCCGCTCAAGTGCATGGGGCGCGACATCCGCGAGGGCTTCCAGGACATCGACAACCCGCGCAAGAACCTCCTCGCGGCCGATTTCCTGAGTTTTCCCAGCATGTACGCGGCGCAGGCCATGGCAGGCGCCTACATGCTGGGCGGCCGGGCAGGTGAAGGGGGAGGCCTGGTCTTGCTCTTTGCCGGCTACCCGCGCAACACGGCCTTTTTCGACGAGGCCGGGCGCGCCAAGACGTGCGCGCGCCTCGGCGTCGAGGGCATGCAGGCCATCGCCTACCTGCCCACGCACCGCCCGCCCGCGTCCGACGGCTGCCCGCCCGTCGATTTCCAGCGCGTGCTGGCCGCATTCGACGCCTGCCTCGGCGCAGGGCAGGTCCTCTTCACCCGGCTTCACCCCATCACGGCGGGCGCGGTGGACTTCGCCGCCTTCTCGCACGTGCGCCCCTTTCCCCGCGACCTCGAGCTCTACGAGGCGCTGGCGGCGTGCGACGCGCTCGTCACCGACTACTCGAGCGTCATGTTCGACTACGCCGCGACGGGCCGCCCCATCGCGCTTCTCGCCTTCGACGAGGCGGAGTACTTCGCCAGCCGGGGCGCCTACCTGCGCCTGGACGAGCTGCCCTTTCCCAAGGCGGGCACTGCGGCGCAAGCCCTGTCCGCGCTGGACGCGCCGCAGCCCGCCCGCGCGCCGTTTCTCGAGCGCTTTTGCCCCTGCGAAAGCCCGCATGCGGCCGCGGACCTGTGCGCCCGCGTCTTTTCCGGCGCCCCCAGCCCCCGCATCGTCGAGGCGCGTCTGGCAGACATCGCCGGCCCTGCCGGCCCCGCCGGCGCCTCCTGAACCAAAGGCGTAATTTCTCGCGCATGCACCGCGCGAAGAACTATCCTGACTTTTGCAGTTGAAGAAGCCGTTTTACCCGTGCTGAACAGGGAAAACCGGCTTTTTCGCCCGTATATTTCCTGTAGTGTCACAGGGCCTTCCAGCGGACTTCCTTCCCCTTCTTGAACAGGGCCTTGAGGGAGGACGTGGTCATCCACTTGCGCGGAGCCTCCTCGCCGATGAGCGCGAAGAGCTCGTCGGTGAGGTCGGTGCGGTGGCTGGAGAGCCACCACTCGCCCTCGGCGTGCGCGCACTCCAGCTTCCTCATGTCCCCCAGGATGGCGCCCGCCGAGTGGCGGCGGCCCAGCGCGCGCTCGATCAGCCGCTCTATCACGAGCGCGAGGTATATGGCGGCAAGGTCGAGCTCCGGGGCCTTGGCGCACTCGACGACCTCGCCGGTCTTTGCGTCGAAGTCGACGTTGCGCACGTACCTGGCGGCGCCCAGGTGCGTGGCGCGCGACAAAGGCGACGGCACCCTTGCCTTCGACGCGAGCTACGACGGCGCAAGCGACGTGCCCGTGTTCGACAACATCTACAACCCCGAGCCGGCGAAGGTGAGCTTCTCGGTGAAAAAGCAGCCGGACGGGCGCGACCTGGCGGCAGGCGAGTTCTCCTTTAGCCTGGCCGACGAGGGCGGCACGCAGGTGGCGGCGGGCACGAACGCCGCCGACGGCACGGTCTCCTTCGACGCGCTGTCCTTCGATGTGGCGGGCAGCTACAGCTACACGATGACGGAGCAGGCGGGCACGGCGGAAGGCGTCACCTACGACACGGCCTCCCATGCGGTGTCCGTCACGGTCTCGCATGCGGCAGACCGCAGCTTGCAGGCCGCCGTCTCCTACGATGGAGCCGATGCGGCGCCCATCTTCAAGAACAGCTACACCGCGCCGTCTGCAGAGCCCGAGGACGCCGACGACACGCCCGCGTCTGACGAGCCGGCGGCGAATACCGGGCAGGCGGCCGTCGAGACGCCCGCGTCCACGTCCGCGGCTGCGGCCAAGGAGAAGGTGAACGCGGGCACGCCCTCCAAAGGGACCCTGCGGGAAATTTCAAACTTTTCCGCATGCCCCCTCCAAACCGTCTGGAGTTCGTGGGTATAATCGACAGACGTTTCGAGACACGATCGTGAAAAAGGACGTGATAGACATGGGCAAGACCACGGCATTCTTTCTGGGAGCAAGCGTCGGCGCCATCGCCGCTTTGATGCTCACCCCCAAGACCGGGCAGGAGAACCGCCAGCTGGTCGCCGATGCGGCCAACACCTTTGCCGGCCAGAGCAAGGACTTCGTCAACAACGCGGGCGAGCAGCTGCGCTCCGGCGTCGAGGCGGCCACGAGCCGCGTGCAGGACTTCGCCGGCCAGGCAAGCGACAACTTCCGCTCTGGCGTGAAGAGCGTGGCCGACCAGGCCGCCCCCGTCGCCGACGACATCCGCATCAAGATCAACGAGGCCCGCGACCGCATCGCCGAGCAGGTCACGAACCGCCGCGCCAACGTCAAGACCGTGGCCGCCGACGTCTCCGACGTGGCCGCCGACATCAAGGCCGACGTCGAGAAGGGCGCCGCGAAGGTGAAAGAGGATGTGGCCGCCGCGCAGGCCTAGGTTCTCTTCCCGCGCGCCTCGCCCATGTTCTCGACGCTGAACGCCCACAAGCAGCGCGTCTTTGTCGCGCGCAAGAAGGGCGCGGCCCCAAAGTTTTTCGGCAAGGTGCGCCACGTGGTCTTCCACCCTTCCAAGCCTCTTGCCGTGGGCGTCGTCGTCAAGCGCCCCGACCTGCTGTGGATGTTCAAGCGCAAAGAGCGTTTCGCCGCCCTTGACCGCCTCGTGGCGTGCGAGGGCGGTTTTCTCGTCGAAGACGACCGCGCGGACACTTGGGACGCGGCCGCCTGCAAGCGCCTCGGCGTCGACTTCGACGCCTGCCTGCTGTGGGACTACATGGACTGCGTGAACGAGGACGGCGAGAAGCTCGGCACCATCAGCGCCGTCGCGTTTTCCGAAGACGATTTCACCATAGACCACATCGACATCTCCTCCGGGCACGCCGAACGCGCGCTTACCGGCGCGCGCAACATCTCCGCCGCCCACATAAGGGGCTATCGCGACGGGGCGATCGTCGTGGACGTGGCCGCCGCGGACGTGCAGGCGCAAGGCGGGCTTGCGGGCAAGGCCGGCCGGACCTGGGCTGCGGCCAAGCACAAGGCGGACAAGGTGCGCCGCGAGACCGACGAGAAGGCCACGAAGTTCGCCGACGGGGCAGGCGAGAAGGCCGAGGCCGCAGGCGAGAAGCTCGGCCGCCAGGTGGGCGCCTGGGGCAAGATGTTCAAGGACTTCAAAAGCGAGTACGACAAGGCGAGCAAGGACTGAGCGGGGCGGCTCGGCTCCTGCCGGCGCCCTTCGGGCCGCCACGGCGACGCGCCCGCATCCCCCGGGTCGCAGGCGGCGTCCGCGCCCGCGCCAAAACCTGAAAATTCGGTAGATTCACGTTGGCCTTCGCACCTGCGTGCTAGGCTATATGCACGTTTTGAAAGCGCATGGAAGGTGTTGGGGCGAAGATGAACCTGAATCCCGTTGTCGTCATACCGACGTACTGGACATCGCGCCGCAGCTCGCTTGGCGACGAGGCGGTCTACGACCACATGACCCCCATCGACAAGCCGGGCGAGCTGCCGCGCTGCCTGAAGAGCCTGCAAAAGGCGGCGGGCGTGGGGCGCGTCGTCTTGCTCGTCGTCGCCGATTCGGGCGTCGAGACCCAGGCCGCCGACAAGGTGCGCGCCATCGCCGCGAACTTCCCGCAGCTCAACACGACCGTCATCGCAGAGCCCGAGCTGCGCTACGTGCACCGCCGCATGGAGCAGCTGGGCATGGGCGCGTTCGCGTCGGCGGCCTCGCTTTCCGGATACGGCGCGATCCGCAACCTGGGGCTGCTCGTCGCCTCCATCTACGGGCACGACACCGTCGTCTTCATCGACGACGACGAGGTGGTGGCCACGGAGGACTTTCTCGTGCGCGCCGTCCACGGCATCGCCATGAGCACGCCCGACGGCTCTATCGTCACGGCAAAGACCGGCTTTTTCCTCAACGGGGACAACGACTACAAGGCGCCCGAGAAGGCCGCCTGGTACGACTTCAGGTGGAACAAGAACAAGGACTTCAACGCCTACATCGAGCGTGTCGTCGCCGGCCCTCGGCTCTCGGTCGCCCAGACCGCGTGCGGTGGCTGCATGACCTTGCACGCCGACGCCTACGGCTCGGTCGCCTTCGACCCGTGGATCACGCGCGGCGAAGACCTCGACTACATGTTGAACCTGCGCATGCACGGGGTGTCGATGTGGTTCGACAACCAGTTCTTCTTGCGCCATATGCCGCCCGAGTCGGCCGACACGCCCGCGCGCTTCGAGCAAGACGTCTACCGCTGGTTTTACGAGAACCGCAAGATCGAGTTCGCCAAGACCCAGATCGACCTCATGCAGGTGGACCCCTCCTCGCTTTCGCCCTACCCCGGCCCCTGGCTGTCGAGCAAGATCGGCACCCGCGTGCGCGTGACGGCGCTGCTGCGCGCCATCGGCTGCAAGCAGCGCGGCGAGTACCTGCGCATCGCCAACCGCTCCCGCAAGAAGGCCGGCGAGTACGCGCGCGAGAACTGCGCAAACTACTTCGAGTTCCAGCACAACTGGCCGCAGATCGTGCGCAGCATGTGGGACTACCGCCCGCTTGCCAGCCAGCTGTCCACCATGCACTCGATCTCGGCGACGAGCGGTTTCACCGGGCGCTTCTCCGCGATCGACGCAGACGCGCTTTCCGGCAGCGGCAGCGGTGCCGGCGGCGGGCGCAGCGCGTCTTAAGGGCGGGGGAAGGCGCGCGCCATGCCCGACATCGCCACACCGCCGCAAGCCGGCAGCAAGAGGCTGAGCTTCGTCCAGCGCGTGCTCTTCATCATGGCGGCGATGGCCTGCTTCGCCATCTTCAGCGCCGGCGCCATCGGCGGCGTGTTCTTTCCCGACGTCGTCTCGCTGCCCATCACCCTCATCTGCATACTCGGCATGTTCACCCTCGCCCTGATGGCGCTTTTCACCTCGGGAAACTCCGACCACGTGAAGGCGCGCCAGACCAACGAGACCCTGGGCCTTGCGAGCCGCACCATCTCCTACATGATCAAAGGCCTCGACAGCGCCTCGGCCCAGCCCGTGTGCGATTTGCTCCTGCCGCATGTCTCGTCCATCTCGGTGGCCATCACGGGGCGCGAGCAGATCTTGGGCTTCGCGGGCGAGGACGCGAAGAACCATCTCGTCGGCACGCCCATCCAGACGCAGGTCACGCGCGACGTGCTCGCCGACGGCAAGACGCGCATCGTCGATTCCGCCGAGGCCATCGGCTTTGAACGCAAGAACTCGCGCATCAAGGCGGCCATCATCGCGGCCCTTACCATGAATCACTCGATCGTGGGCACGTTGAAGTTCTACTACTCCTCGCCGCGCCGCATCGACGAGAACCAGACGGCCATGGCCGAGGGCTTCGCGACGCTTCTGTCCGCGCAGCTCACGCTTTCCGTGGTCGAGCAGCAGACCGAGCTTGCCACGCGCATGGAGCTGAAGGCCCTGCAGGCCCAGATCAACCCGCATTTCCTTTTCAACACGATCAACACGATCGCGAGCTACACGCGCACCGACCCCGAGCGCGGACGCGACATGCTGCGCGAGTTCGCCGTCTACTACCGGCGGCTGCTGGAAAACTCCGAGGACCTGATCGCGCTTTCCGCCGAGGTCGAGCAGACGCAGCGCTATCTCATGTTCCAGCGCGCGCGTTTCGGCGAGGACGCCATCTCGATGGAGGTGGAGATCGAGGAAGGCCTCGAGCAGCTGAAAGTGCCCGCCTTCGTCGTGCAGCCCATCGTGGAGAACTCCGTCGGGCATGCGCGGCGCGACGACGGCAGCCCGCTGCACATCGGGGTGCGGGCGTACCGTGCCGACGGCGGCGTGGTGCTGGCCGTGCAAGACGACGGGGTGGGCATCGCCGCCGAGCAGCTGCGCACGGTCGTGGGCGGCGGCTCGAAGACGGGCATGGGCATCGCGTTGAAGAACGTGAACGCGCGCCTGCAGGGGTATTTCGGCGGGACCTCCGGCTTGCACGTGGAGTCCGTGGCCGGCGAGGGCACGACGGTGAAGCTGGTCTTGGCCGAGGTGGAGGGGCTGGAGGAGCTGCCGGCGCCTGAGGAGACGTCGCAGTCGACGGAGGCGCCGGAGCCGTCGGAGACGCCGGAGCCGCCGGAGATGCAAAGCCCGCAAGATCTGCAGGAGCCGGCGGAGGCGTAGGGGTCGCGGGCGTCGCGCGGTTGAAAAAGCCGCCATCCCCATTCCGTCCCTGCAAGCGCCCCCGGCGTCCTGCCCACGTGCCCGCACCTGCGTCTTTCGCGCGCGTCCCCGTGCGGGTTTTCCGTGGTTTTCCGCGCGGGAAGACGCCCGCAAGTTTTCGTTGACCAACTTGAAGACGGCTGGAATAGTCGAGCGAGGGCGTGCGCGGGTGTGGTATAAGTTAGCCGTGTTAAACTTTTTGGCCCTCAACGAAAGGATGCATCATGAGTTTGTTCACCAGCTGCAAGTTTTGGACCTTTGTCGGCGGCGCGGCGGCGGCTGCGGCGGGCACCGCGCTCGTCAAGGCGCCGTGCACGCGCAAGGCGGCCGTCAACGTCTTGGCCAAGGGCATCGAGCTGCAAGAGGCCGCCAAGGAGAGCTTTCAGTCGATGAAAGACGAGGCCGACGACCTGGCTGCCGAGGCCCGCGAGAAGGCCGTCGCCGAGGCCGCGCTGGCCGACCGCCGCGCCGCCATCGAGGCCCGCGTGCGCGAGCAGGTGGAGGCGGAGATGGCCGCGGAGGAGGCGGCAAAGCCCGCCCCAAAGACCGCGGCCAAGGGCGCGAAGGCTGCCAAGAAGGCGTAAAGGGCCTTTTTCGGCGCGCAGTCGTTTCCCCAAAGCCGTCCGAGCGGAGTTTCATGAACGAGAAGATACCCATGCACTATGCCATCGTGCGCGAGAGCCGCGGCCGCCTGCGCGTGCGCTTCGGGCGCACCGCGTTTTGCGCGCAGGAAGGCTACGGCATCGCCGAGCTGGTCTTGGCCGTGCCGGGCGTCTCCCGCGTGACGACGGCCCCGGCAAACGGCGGGGTGCTCGTGTGCTACGACCCCGACGCTCCCGGCGTCCGCGACGCGGCGCTGGACGTCCTGGGCGGCCTTCACCGAGGCCAGCTGCCCACAGCGCAGGGAAGCGACGAGCAGCGCCGCGCCGAGGTCGACGCGCGCTACCTGGGCGCGCTGGCAAGGAAAGCGGGCTTTTGGGCGGGACGCCGTGTCTTCTTGCCGGCCCCCTTGCGCGTCGCGTGGACGCTCGTGCGCTCGGCGGGATATATCGCCAAGGGGCTGCGCGCGCTGGCAGGCGGCCGGATGAAGGTCGAGGTGCTCGACGCCACGGCGATCGCCGCCTCGATGCTGCAGGGCAACTTCAACTCGGCAGGCGTCGTCATGCTCTTGCTCGACATCTCCGACCTGCTCGAAGCGTACACGCATGCGCGCAGCCGCATCGCGCTCGAGCAATCGCTTGCGGTGACGGCAGACGACGTGTGGCTCGTCGCGCCCGGCGGAAACGAGGTGCAGGTGCCCTTGTCCGATGTGCGCGCAGGCGACAGGATACGCGTGCGCACCGGCGCGATGGTCCCCGTGGACGGCATCGTGGCCAGCGGCGAGGCCGCCATCAACGAGGCCTCCATGACCGGCGAGTCCAAGCTGGCCGTGAAGGCGGCCGGCGCCTCGGTGTACGCGGGCACCATCGTCGAGGACGGCTCGATCGTCGTCGAGGTGCGCCAGGCCGGCTCGGGCACGCGCATCGCCAACATCGTGCGCATGGTCGACGAGTCCCAGCAGGCGAAAGCCGGCGTGCAGAGCCGCGCCGAGCGCCTGGCCGACGCGATCGTGCCCTACAGCTTCCTCGGCTTTTTCGCCGTGCTCGCCTTCACCCGCAACGTCACGAAGGCCGTCTCCGTGCTGATGGTGGACTACTCGTGCGCCATCAAGCTGTCCACGCCCGTCGCGGTGATGCGGGCCATGCGCGAGTGCGCGCACCACGGCATCGTGGTGAAGGGGGGCCGCTATCTCGAGGTCATGGCCGCCGCCGACACCATCGTCTTCGACAAGACGGGCACGCTCACGACCGCCGTCCCGCATGTCACGCAGGTGCTGGCCTTTGCCGACATGGAGGCCGACGAGATCTTGCGCCTGGCCGCCTGCCTGGAGGAGCACTTCCCCCACAGCATGGCGCGTGCCGTGGTCGCCGCCGCGCGCGAAAGCGGCGTCGCGCACGCCGACGAGCAACATGCCGACGTCGAGTACGTGGTGGCGCACGGCATCGTCTCCGGCGTGGACGGCAGGCGCGTGCTCTTGGGCAGCGCGCATTTCGTCTTCGACGACGAGGGGGTGCGCCCGCCCGCCGGCTACGAGCAGCGCGTCAAAGAGGAGGCGCCCGGCGCCTCGGTCGTCTATCTGGCCTGCGGCGACGAGCTGAAAGGCGCCATCTGCATCGACGATCCCGTGCGCGCCGAGGCGGCCGCGACGGTGGATGCGTTGCGCCGTGCGGGTTTCTCGCGCATCGTCATGCTCACAGGCGACGCCGAAGGCGCGGCGCGTGCGGCGGCAGTTCGGCTCGGCATCGACGAGTACAAAAGCCAGGTGCTGCCCGAGGACAAGGCCTCCGTGCTCGACGCGCTCAAGCGCGAGGGGCGCACGGTCGTGATGGTCGGCGACGGGGTGAACGACTCTCCCGCCCTGGCGGCGGCCGATGCGAGCGTGGCCATGGTGGACGCAAGCGACATCGCGCGCGAGGTGGCCGACATCACCTTGCTGCACTCCTCGCTCGACCAGATGCTCGTGCTGCGCCGCATCTCGGAGCGACTGGTCGCGCGCATAGGCCGCAACTACCGTTTCATCGTCGCCTTCAACACGGCCTTGCTCGCGGGCGGCGTGGCGGGCGTGCTCGCGCCGACGACGGGCGCGCTGCTGCACAACCTTTCCACCATGGGCGTCACGGCAAGCAACATGCGCCCCCTTTTGGGCGGACGCGAGGGAGGCGGGCGCGACGCGAAGCGCCCCGCAGCGCCGCACGAGATGCAGGGTGAATAGGGGCGCGGCCCGGATGGGGCGCGGCTAGGACGTGGCGCGGCCCGGATGCAGCGCAGCAGGCCTGGCGCGACGCGGCGCGGCCACCTTCACGCGGCGCTACTTCACGTGCGGCAGCACGCGCTCGTACAAGTAGCCTTCCCGTATCCCGAACTTGCTGACGTAGACGCGTTCGGCGCCGAAGCGCCCGACGACCGCCTGCAAGACGAGCGCCCCCGGCACGATGGTGTGCACGCGGTCGGGGCAGCTGCGCAAGATGAGCTTGCGTGCCTCGGCGCATCCCTCGTCCGTCTCTTCGGCCGCGCACAGCTTCTCCACCAGCGCGTCCAGCTCGGCGGCGGAGAACTCCTGCGCGTCTTCGGGCATGCCATGCATCCTGCGCACCAGCTTGAGGACGGCGCGCGCGCTGCCCCCTATGCCGCATATGTGGGCGGCGGGCGCAAGGCCTGCCGGGAAGGCGCGGTCCAGCTCGGCTTGCACATCGGCTTTCACCGCGCGCACCTCGCCCGGGCCGGGCAAGATCCTCGCCACGTGGCGCTTGAAGAGCTTGAGCGACCCGATGGGCAGCGAGAGCGCCGTTTTCGGCACGCCGCCGGCAAAGGCGACGATCTCGGTCGAGCCGCCCCCGATGTCCACCAGCCCGCCGTCGGATGCGGGCGCGTCGTGCAAGAACGCCGCATAGCCCAGCAGCGCCTCGTCTTTTTCGGAGACGAGGTCGATCGCAAGGCCCGTGCGCTTCTCGATCGCCTTGACGGCCTTCTTGCTGTTGGCCACGTTGCGCAAGCTCGCCGTGGCGAAGGGGTGGACCTCCTCGACGCCGAGCTTTTCGCACAGGCGCTGCAGATAGGCGATGGCCTCGCAGGCCTCGTCGATGCCCTCCGCGCTCAGGCGCATCTCCGCGTCCACGTAGTCGGCAAGGCCGGTCATGCGTTTTTTCGAGAACAGGCGCGTCGCGCGCGTGCCCTCCAGCTCGTAGGTGACGAGCCGTATCGTGTTGGACCCTATGTCGATGAGGGCTACATGCCGCATGCGAAACCGCCTCCCAGGCAATCCTTGCCGTCGTATATGCTCACGGCCTGGCCTGCCGCCACGGCCTGCTGCGTGCTGGAAAAGGAGAGGGTCGCGTGCGCGCCGTCGCCGCCTGCGTCCAGGTGCGCGTGCGCCAAGGCCCGCGTGTGCCGCGTGCGCACGAGATAGTCCCCCGGCGCCGGCGCCGCGCCCGAGACCCAGCGGCAGTCCTCGAGGCGCATCGTGTCGCAGGAAAGGGCGGGGTCGTGCGCGTCGTCGCTGGCATAGACGACGTTGGCGGCGACGTCGATGCGCACGACGCGGCGCGCAGGCCCGCCTCCGAGGTCGAGACCTTTTCTCTGCCCCAGGGTGAAGAGGAAGGCGCCGTCGTGCGTGCCCAGCTCCTCGCCCGTCTTCGCGTCCACGATAGGGCCGGGCCGCTTCCCCAGATGCGCGAGCAGGAACTGCTTCATGCTCACAGGGCCTATGAAGCACACGCCGGTGGAGTCGGGCTTGCCCGCCGTCTCCAGCCCGCGCGCGCGTGCCGCCGCGCGCACCTCGTCTTTGCTCGCGAACTCCCCGATGGGAAAAAGGGTGCGCGAGAAGACGGAGGCCGGGACGCGCCACAGGAAATAGGTTTGGTCTTTGTGCTCGTCTAAGGCGCGCAAGAGCCTGCCCGCGCCGTCTGTGCGCGCGTAGTGGCCGGTCGCGATGAAATCGGCGCCGCGCCCGAAGGCCTCTTGCGCGAAGCTGCCGAACTTCACCTTCTCGTTGCACATCACGTCCGGGTTGGGGGTGCGCCCGTGCGCGTAGGAGTCGAGCAGGTAGTCCACAACCTCGCGCTTGTAGCGCGCCTCGTAGTCCCATACCTCGAGGTCGATGCCCAGCTGCACGGCCACGCGCTCGGCGTCGGCCAGGTCGCGCGCCCAGGGGCAGGCATACCCCGGCAAGTCCTGCGTCCAGTTGCGCATGTAGACGCCGGTCGTCGCATAGCCCGCCTCGACGAGCAGGGCGGCGGCAAGCGAGGAATCCACGCCCCCGCTCATCCCCACGAAGGCCTTCTCGCCCGGGCGTGCCGCGCGCATCATCGTGCGCCTCCTGCCGCTCCGGCGCTTGCCGCGTTGCCGCCCGTCGCCGCCTCTGCCGCGCCGCCGCCCGCTGCGCCCGCGCCCGTCGCGCCCGCCGCGCCGGCGCTTGCCACGTCGCCGTTTACCGCGCCTGCCGCGCCGCCGCCCGCCACGCGCTCCTGCTCCGCGCGGACCACCTCGATGATGATGTCGGTCGCGCGCGCTGCCTCGGCCTCGCCGGTGTGCGGGCCGAAGGTGATGCGCAGGCTGCCCGCCGCCTCCTCTTCGCCCAGCCCGATGGCGGCGAGCACGGGGGAGACCTGCATCTTCGAGGCCGCGCACGCCGCGCCCGTGCCGACGAGCACGCCGCTGTGCTCCAGCAAGACGACAAGCCGCGAGCCGGACAAGCCCGGAAACGCCACGTGCAGGAGATTCGGCAGCCGCCGCGCGTTTTTGACAGGCCCGGAGAAAACCGCATGGGGAAAGGCCGCGCGCAACCTGCCTTGCATGCAATCGCGCATGGCCGAAAGGCGCCGCCCCTCTTCTGCGCGCCGCGCCGCGCGCTCCTCGAAGGCGGCGGCAAAGCCCATGATGCCCGCGACGTTTTCCGTGCCCGAGCGCACGCCGCCTTCCTGCCCGCCGCCGAAGACGAGGGGGCGCAGCCTCACGCCGTCTGCCGCCCACAGGAGGCCGACCTGCTTGGGGCCTCCGAGCTTTGCCGCCGAGACGGTCAGGAGGTCGGCGCGAAGCGACGAGACGTTCATGCTCAGGTGCGCCGCCGCCTGCGAGCAGTCGCTGTGAAAGAGCAGCGGGCGCGTCTGTCCGGCGGCAAGGCGGCGCGCGCGCTCGGCCTCGACGACGGCGGCAAGGTCGCGCAGGCGCCGCACGGTGCCCACCTCGCCGTCGGCATATGCGACGGAGACCACCGCGACATCCGGGGTCAGGGCACGCTCCAGGGTCTCGGGCAGCACCGTCCCGTCCGCCTCGAGGGCAAGGGTCGAGCCGCCGCGCGCCCGGGCGGCCGCCAAGACGCTCGCATGCTCGCCTGCCGCGACGAGCACCTCGCCGTCTGCGGCGGCAAGCGCGAGGTTGTTGGCCTCGGTGGCGCCTGCGGTGAAGACGAGCGCGCCGGGATGCGCCCCCATCAGGTGCGCGATGCGCGCGCGGGCGTCCTCGAGCGCCGCCTTCACCTGCCGCGCAGGCCCGTAGGGCGCGGACGGGTTGTAGAACTCGCGCGCAAGATAGGGCTCCATCGCGGCGATGGCGGCAGGCTCCATGGGCGTGGCCGCCGCATGGTCGAGGTATATGGTCTCGTTGTCGTGCATGTTTTCAAGCATAGCGCACCGCATGGGTTTTAGCGCGTGTAGAATACCCGGCATGAACAACGCGCCCATCGGCATATTCGACTCCGGCTTCGGCGGCCTGACGGTCGCCCGCGCCATACGCGAAAAGCTCCCGGGCGAGCAGCTCCTCTTCTTCGGCGACACCGCCCGCTGCCCCTACGGGTCGCGCGACCTGCGCGAGGTGCGCGGTTTCGTGCGCGAGCTGTGCACGTGGTTTGCGCGCCGAAAGGTGAAGCTCATCGTCATCGCGTGCAACACGGCCACGGCGGCAGGGCTTGCGCTTGCCCAGATGGAGTTCGACGTGCCGGTGATGGGCGTGCTCGAGCCGGGCGCACGCGGCGCGGTGCGGGCGACGCGCAACAGGCGCTGCGGGGTCATAGCCACGAGGGCCACGGTCGACTCGGGCGTGTACTCCGACACGATCCGCGCCCTCGACGCGGGCATCACGGTCTATTCCGCGGCCGCCCCGCGCTTCGTCGAGATCGTCGAGGAGGGCTTGCGCCGCTCGGATTCGCCCGTCGAGCGCCTGACGGCCCAGGCCGCCGACATCTACCTGCGTCCCGCGTTCACCGAGATCGCGCGCGACTACCTCGACCCGCTGAAGAAGGCCGGCATCGACACGCTCGTGCTGGGCTGCACGCACTACCCGGTGCTCGCCCCGCTCGTGCAGCAGGCCGTGGGGCACGGCGTGAAGCTCATCTCGTCGAGCGCGGAGACGGCAGACGAGGTCGTCGCCACGCTTTCCTGCCGCGGGCACCTGCACGACGAGACGCCCGCGCCGCCCGACGAGTTTTTCACGACGGGCGAGGACCTGGACGATTTCAGGCAGGTGGGGGGCAGGATATACGGACGTCCCATCGAGCATCTCTCGCACGTGGGATTCGACGAGCTGGCCTTGTGAAGGCCCGCGCGGCGGCGGATGCGGCGGACGCGGCGGGCGCGTTGCGGACGTGGCGTGTGCGGCGCCTCGCGCCCGATGGGGGTGTTGTGGTGGATGCGGGGCGCCACGCCCGATGCGGTGTGCCGCGCCCAACATGGCATCCGGCACGGATACAACGTATGAAGAGGAGTTGACGGCATGACGGTGAACATAGGACTTGCGCGCAGCTACGGACGAGGGCCTGCAGAAAAGCGCCCGTGCACGATACGGCGCCATGTGCTCGAGACGGCGCCCGGCTCGTGTTTGATCGAGTGCGGCAAGACGAAGGTCTTGTGCGCGGTCACCATCGACGAGAACGTGAAGGGCTGGCGGCGCGGCAGCGGCAAGGGCTGGGTCACGGCGGAGTACGCGATGATGCCCGCCTCGACGGGCACGCGCACCCCGCGCGAGACGAGCCGCCGCCAGGGGCGCAGCATGGAGATCGAGCGCCTGATCGGCCGCTCGTTGCGCACGGTGGTGGACATGGACGCGCTCGGCGGCGAGGTCACCTTCCACGTGGACTGCGACGTCGTCCAGGCAGACGGCGGCACGCGCACGGCCTCCATCACGGGCGCGTGGGTGGCGCTGGCCGACGCCGTGCGCACGTGGAAGGCCGCGGGAAAGATCGCAGGCGACCCGCTCGTGGGGCAGGTGGCCGCCATCAGCGTAGGCCAGGTGGCCGGGCGCCTCTTGCTCGACCTCGACTATTCCGAGGACAGCCGCGCCGAGGTGGACCTGAACCTCGTGATGGACGCGAACGGAGAGATCGTCGAGATACAGGGCACGGGCGAGCGCGTCCCGTTCTCGCGCGACAAGCTCGATTGCATGCTCGACATGGCGCAAGGCGGCATCGCGGAGCTGATCGCCGCCCAGCAAGAGGCGCTTGCAGACGGCGGGGAAGGGGGGCGGTGAAGATGGCGGACTCGAACGTCGCGGGCGTTTCGGGCGGCACGCATGGTAAAGGCGCCTTGTGCGGCGAAGGCGAACCGCACGGTGAAGGCGCCCCGCGCGGCGAGGACGGGGCGCATGCCCCGCATGCCCCGCGCCGGGTGGTCATCGCCACGAACAACGCGCACAAGCTCGCCGAGATAGAGCGCATACTCGCGCCGTGCGGCTGGGAGTTTCATGCCTTGGGCGAGTTCGGCGATTTCCCCGAGCCCATCGAGGACGCCGACAGCTTCGAGGGCAACGCGCGCATCAAGGCCGCCGCCGCCGTCGCGCACACGGGGCTGGCGGCCCTGGCCGACGACAGCGGCCTTGTGGTGGACGCGTTGGACGGGCGCCCGGGCGTCTACTCGAGCCGCTATGCGGGCGAGGACGCAAGCGATGCCGACAACAACGAGAAGCTGCTTTTCGAGCTTGCGGACGTGGAGGACGCGAAGCGGACCGCGCGCTTCACGAGCACCGTGGTCTTGCTCTTTCCCGATGGGCGCGAGCTTGTCGCGTGCGGGACTTGCGAGGGGCGCATCGCCTTTGCCGCGCGCGGGGAAAACGGCTTCGGCTACGACCCGCTCTTCATCTCCGACGACCTCGGCGGCCTGACCACGGCCCAGGCCGCTCCCGCGCAAAAAGACGCCATCAGCCACCGGGGGCGGGCCTTGCAGGCGCTCTTGGAGCAGGTGCGCGCGCAGCATCTGGGTGTGGAGGGTGAATAGAGCGGGTTTTTCGTTGAGTGAAAGCGGCACATGTGCCAAAACCACTCAAAGCGGCATATGCGCCGGGGCAACTTGATGGAGATGGCGGCGCGTGCGCAGGACAGCCAATGGAGATTGCGGCGTGTGCGCAGGACAGCCAATGGAGATGGCGGCGTGCGCGCCAAGGCAGCTCGATGAAGATGTCCGGGTGAAAGCGGAAAGCTGGTGCCCCCGGACGGAATCGAACCGCCGACACTCGGTTTAGGAAACCGATGCTCTATCCCCTGAGCTACGAGGGCACGGCCACGCATTGTAGCATTTGCACGGCTTGCCTATAGCCCGCGCAACCGCTCCAGCACCTCGTCGATCTGCTCTTGCGGCGTCGACGCGCCCGCCGTGACCCCGACCATGTCGCCCTCGGAAAACCAGGAGGCCTCGACCTCGTCCGGCGCCTCGATATGGTGCACCCGCGCGCAATGTCGCGCCGCCGTCTCGGCAAGCCGCGTCGTGTTGCCCGAGTTGTGCCCGCCCACCACGAGCATCACGTCGCTTTCCCGCGCAAGCGCCGCCGCCGCCTTCTGGCGCTGCACCGTGGCGCGGCACACGGTTTTCTCCACGCGCAGCTCGTCTACACGCGCGCGCACGGCGCCCAGGACGGACTCGACGCGCTCCTCGCTTTGGGTGGTCTGCACGACGACGCCGAGCCTCGCGGGCAGCTTTTCGGGCAGGGCGTTCGCGCTGTCGCATACCGCGCACACGGCATCGCCGCCCCACGCGCGTATGCTCTCGACTTCCGCATGCCCAGGCTCGCCGATGATGAGCACCGCGTACCCCTCTTCTGCCAGGCGCCGTGCCTGCTCTTGCACCTTGCTCACATAGGGGCAGGTGGCGTCCACGACGTGAAAGCCATGCGCGCGCGCCCGCTCGACGAGTGCTGGGGCTGTGCCGTGGCTGCGCAAGACGAGGATGCCGCTGCCCGCCTCCTCGATGGTGCCGGCCACCTCGACGCCGTCGCGCGCCAGGGCCTCGACCACGCGCGGGTTGTGGATGAGAGGGCCTAGGGTATGCACGGGCGCCGGGTGCGCGGCGGGCGCTTCGGGGGCGTCGCAAGCTTGCGGCGCGTCGTCCGCTTGCGCCGTTTCGCCGGCGCCCTTCCCGCCGCTCCTTCCCGCAGCCTTCCCCGCGGCCTCGTGCGCCATCTCGATCGCGCGCTTCACCCCGTAGCATGCCCCCGCGTTGTCCGCGACCCTCAGCTCCAGCTTCACCGTCCGACCTCCCTTGCGGCCTCGTCGCGCAGCCGAAACACCTCGGCCATCACGTCGTCGAGCACGCGTTGCGTTCGCTCTTTCTTGGAAAGCGCGGCGTATTTCCCGTCTCTCGGGTCGATGGGCGCGCCCACCTTGCAGCATACGCGCGGGAAACGGAAAAAGCGCTGTCCGGGCGGCTTTATCAGCTCCGTGCCGCTGCAGCCGATGGGCACGATGGGCGCCTTGCCCATGTTCGCCACGAGCACCACGCCGGCGTGCGGGCGGTACTCCTTGTCCGGGCGGTTCATGCGCGTGCCCTCGGGAAAGACCCCGACTTTCTCCCCGCGCTTCAAGGCCGCCGCCGCGCGTTTCAGCGCAGTGCGGTCGGCGGAGTCGGGGTCGATGGGGATGGCGCCGGCGCGTGCGAGGGCGCCTCCCGCGAGGGGGCGAAAGAGCGAGCTGCGCGCGAGGAAACGAGCCCCGCCATGTGCGTAGAGCGAGACCCACAGGAAGAGGGGGTCGGCATAGCTCACGTGGTTGATGGCGTAGACGGCCGGCTGCCCTGCCGGGGGCAGCTTGCCCGCGTCCACGAGCTTGTAGCGGAAGAGGAGCTTGCACAGGGGGCGCAGGAAATAGGCGGCCACGTAGACGAACCAGTTGCGCAGGCCCGTCTTGCCGAAAAAGCAGGGGTTGTCGTAGAAGTGCTCGCGTCGTCGCCAGAAAGCCATGTGCCCGTCGTGTCCGTTTCGCCTCGTAAGTGCCGTGCCTATGTTGTGCCGTGCCGCCGCGTTCGCTGTCGTGTCCGTCGCGCTGCGCGCCCGCCTCGTCGCGCCGCGCGTCCGCCGCTGTCCGCGCCGCGCCCGCCGCTGTCCGCGCGCTGCGACCGCTGCGCACCCCGCGCCCTTCAGGAAAG
>CAVFDV010000002.1:0-6235 GCA_963621315.1 Oscillibacter sp. MSJ-31 | reverse complement strand
GCCTGCGATCGCCGCCACCACCTCGTCGATATCCATGTCCGTGGTGTCCAGCTCGCGTGCGTCGCCGGCCGCTTTCAGCGGCGCCACCTCGCGCGTGGAGTCTTGCAAGTCGCGCTCCTTTATCTGGGCGCACAGCAGCTCGGCGTCCGTCTCCCCCGTGCCACGCTGCGCGTTTTGCAACGCCCGCCGCCGTGCGCGGCAGGCGGCGTCTGCCGTCAGAAACACCTTCAGCTGCGCGTCGGGAAAGACGACCGTCCCGATGTCGCGCCCCTCCATCACGATGTCGTCGCCTGCCGCGATGGCGCGTTGCTGGGCCACAAGCGCCTCGCGCACGGCCGGATGCGCCGAGACGACGCTCACCACCGCGTCCACCGGCGCGGTCCGTATCTCGCCCGTCACGTCGCGCCCGCCGATGGAGACGCCCGTCGGCATGGGAGTGCCTTGCTCGTGGGTAAAGGAGATGGCCTCGTCGCGGGCGATGCGCGCCACCGCCGCCTCGTCGTGCACGTCCGCGCCCGCCGCCAGCGCCGCCGCTGCCACGCTGCGATACATCGCCCCCGTGTCGAGATAGTGAAATCCCAGCTCGCAAGCCACCTGTTTGGCGACGGTGGATTTGCCCGAGCCGGCCGGCCCGTCGATGGCGATGATCATCTCGTGTCCTCCTCGAGGCCGCGTCCGCGTCCGCGCGCGCCCGCGCCCTTTTAGGCGCGCGCAACCGAATGCGGCGTTTCGCTTTTTCGTCTGCAGCATATCTTCGCATAAACGGCGGCCTTCGGGCACGCGGGGGGCTTTGGACGCCCCGATGATGCAAGAAGCGCGTCTGGTGATGCATGAAGATCCCCCCGGTAAGTCGGCGGGCGCTCTTCACCAAACGCGCTGGCAGGCAGCTTACCACATCGAAGCAGGGAGAGTGTCTGCGCCCGCGTATGCGCCGCGCCAGGTTATACGTGGTGAACGCGCCCCTTGCGTTTGCGCGCCGTTCGGGTACAATGCCCCCTTGCATTGTTGGTTTACCCGCTACCGCAGACAGCCGGTTGCCGCCGAAAAGAAGGCGGCCGAAGGGAAGCGAGCCGCTTCCGCCCGCCGAGGTGGTCGATTGCAGGGCGCGTCCGCGCCCGGGGCATGCGCCTCTTTTATCGGCCTCCCTGCGCAAGAGCAGCGGGGGTCGATTTTTTGTGAAAGGAGGTGCTCATGCCCACACAAGCGAAAGCAGACCAGATCGCCGAGATCAAAGGCCACTTCAAGGAGACGGCCGGATGCTGGTTCGTCGACTCGCGCGGCCTTTCCGTCAAGGAGGCCCAGGAGCTGCGGCGCAACATCCGCGCGGCGTCCGGCCGCATGCACGTGTACAAGAACACGCTCGCGGCCCGCGCCTTGGCCGAAGACGAGCTGCCCGAGATCCCCGAGATCCTGGCAGGCCCTACCGCGTTCGTCTTTTGCGAAGACGACATCGCGGCGCCGGCCAAGGCCATCAAGGACTTCGCGGCCGACCACAGCGCCCTGGAGTTCAAGGGCGGTCTGATCGACGGCGACGTGATGAGCGTCGAGCAGTGCATGGCCATCGCGGACCTGCCGTCTCACGACGAGCTGATCGCAAAGCTCATGGGTTCGCTGCAAAACCCGCTCACCGGCCTCGTCCGCGTGTGCAACGGCCCGGTTTCGGGTCTGGCCCGCGCGCTCAAGGCAGTGGCCGAGCAAAAGGAAGCTGCCTAGAGGCGGCATGAACGTAGATGTTGAACATGCGCGCGCCCGCAAAGAGGGGCACGCGCGAAAGGAAAGGTTTTCAAAATGACGAAAGACGAGATTCTCGAGGGCATCAAGGGCCTGACCGCGCTGGAGCTGTCCGAGCTGGTCTCCGACCTGGAGGAGACCTTCGGCGTCTCCGCCGCCGCCCCCGTGGCCGTGGCCGCTGCTCCCGCCGCCGGCGCCGATGCCGGCGCTGCTGCCGAGAAGGACAGCTTCGACGTGGTGCTGGAGAACTTCGGCGACAACAAGATCGCCGTCATCAAGGTCGTCCGCGAGGTCACCGACAAGGGCCTCAAGGAGGCCAAGGAGCTGGTCGAGGGCGTGCCCTGCACCGTCATCGAGGGCGCCAAGAAAGACGACGCCGAGGCCGCCAAGGCCAAGTTCGAGGACGCCGGCGCCACCATCACCCTGAAATAGCACCGAGTCTCGAAACGCTCGCAGCGCGCGGGGTCTTTGCCCGCGCGGCGCGGGCCGAGAGGTCCGAGAAGAGCCGCCCCACAGCGCATGCGGGCGGCTTTTTTCATGGGGTGGGAAGGCGGCGCGCCCGCGTGCCGCCCCAAGCCTCCCCGCATGCCGGGATGTGCCGCCTGGGCGCGCCGCACGTTCCGCGCGCCGCCCCCGCGCCCCACTTGCGTAGTTTTTATGTGCTTTTCACCGAAATGTGTTTTTTGCCGCCGCTGGCCGAACTTTTCCTTGACTCGCCGCACTCCTTTTCATATTGTCTAGGTCCTTTTGGCGCTGTGAAGGCGGCGAAAGGGGATCCGACCAACCTTTTTGAAGGAGGAGCTAGTGGCGAGCAAGACTGCTTCAAAGTCCAAGGCGAAGTCCCAGGCTGCGGCAAACGTGTACCGCGACCGCAGGAGCTTCGCGAAGATCCCGGCGGTCATGGACATCCCCAACCTCATCTCGATCCAGACCGAGTCCTTCGAGCATTTCATGTCCGACGGGCTGGCCGAGGCGTTCAAGAGCATGTCGCCGATCGAGAACAGCGCGAAGAACATGTGCGTGGAGTTCGGCGCGCACGAGTTCGGCGACCCGAAGTACTCGGAAGCCGAGTGCAAGAGCCGCGACATCAGCTACCAGGCGCCCTTGTTCGTGAACGTGCGCCTCATCAACAAGGAGACGGGCGAGATGCAGGAGTCCGACGTCTTCATGGGCGACTTCCCGCTCATGACGCGCCGCGGCACCTTCATCATCAACGGCACCGAGCGCGTCGTTGTCTCCCAGCTCGTGCGCTCGCCGGGCGTGTACTTTTCCACGGAGCGCGACAAGACCTCGTCCAAGCAGCTCTTCGGCGCGAAGGTCATCCCCGCGCGCGGCGCCTGGCTGGAATACGAGACCGACAAGCGCGACGTGCTGTCCATACGCATCGACCGCAAGCGCAAGCAGCCCGCCACGCTGCTGTTGCGCGCCTTCGGCATCGCCGAGACCGACGACGAGATCGTGAAGCTGCTCGGCAACTCCGAGATGGTCGAGCGCACGCTTGAAAAGGACACGGCCACCAACCGCGAGGAGGCGCTGATCGAGATCTACCGCCGCCTGCGCCCGGGCGAGCCGCCCACGGTCGATTCCTCGCGCAGCTACCTCGACGGGCTGTTCTTCAACCCGCAGCGCTACGATTTGGCAGACGTCGGCCGCTACAAGATAAACAAGAAGCTCGGCTTGGAGAGCACCTCGAGCGTGCTCACGACCGAAGACATCGTCACCTCCATGCGCTATATCCTCGCGCTCGTGCAAGGCCGCGACGGCTACACGACCGACGACATCGACCACTTCGGCAACCGCCGCATCCGCACGGTGGGCGAGCTGATCAAAAACCAGTTCCGCATCGGCATCAGCCGCATGGAGCGCGTCGTGCGCGACCGCATGAGCTCGCAAGACCCCGACGAGCTGACGCCGCAGGGGCTGATCAACATCCGCCCGATCGTCGCGTCCATCAAGGAGTTCTTCGGCTCCTCGCAGCTCTCGCAGTTCATGGACCAGACCAACCCGGCGGCGGGCATCACCCACAAGCGCCGCCTGTCCGCGCTAGGACCTGGCGGCTTGTCGCGCGACCGCGCCGGCTTCGAGGTCCGCGACGTGCACACCTCCCACTACGGGCGCATGTGCCCCATCGAGACGCCTGAAGGCCCCAACATCGGCCTGATCGGCTCGCTGGCCACCTACGGCCGCGTGAACCCCTTCGGCTTCATCGAGACGCCGTACCGCAAGGTGGAGGACGGCAAGGTCACCGACGAGGTGGTCTACCTGACGGCCGACGAGGAGGAAAACTACACGATCGCCCAGGCAAACGAGCTGTTCGACGAGAAGACGCGCGTCTTCGGCCACACCGACGAGACGGGCAAGTTCGTGAAGTCC
The DNA here is from genome assembly GCA_963621315.1 of Oscillibacter sp. MSJ-31. Taxonomy (GTDB): domain Bacteria; phylum Actinomycetota; class Coriobacteriia; order Coriobacteriales; family QAMH01; genus CAVAWX01. The sequence goes on along the minus strand of CAVFDV010000002.1, from coordinate 2,131 downwards.
GAGCGCGTCTTGTGCCGCACGAAAAACGGCGAGGGCATCTTCGGCGACCCGGCCGAGGCGCCGGTCGACGAGGTCGACTACATGGACGTCTCGCCGCGCCAGATGACCTCCGTGGCCACGGCGCTCATCCCCTTCTTGGAGCACGACGACGCGAACCGCGCCCTGATGGGATCGAACATGCAGCGCCAGGCCGTGCCGTTGCTGCGCCCGCACGCGCCGCTCGTGGGCACGGGCATGGAGCACCGCATCGCCGTCGACTCCGGCGAGCTGCCCATCGCCGAGCACGCAGGCGTCGTCTCCTTCGTGGACGCCACCCGCGTCGAGGTGAAGACCAAAGACGGTGACGTGGACAGCTACGAGCTGCAGAAGTTCCAGCGCTCCAACCAGGGCATGTGCATCAACTACCACCCGCTCGTGCGCGAAGGCGACAAGGTCTACGCCGGCGACGCGCTGGCAGACGGGCCGTCCACCGACCACGCCGAGCTGGCGCTGGGCCAAAACCTCATGGTGGCCTACATGCCGTGGGAGGGCTACAACTACGAGGACGCCATCATCGTGTCCGAGCGCGTGGTAAGCGAAGACCTCCTCACCTCCATCCACATCGCCGAATACGAGATCGACGCGCGCGACACGAAGCTCGGCCCTGAAGAGATCACCAACGAGGTCCCCAACCTCTCCGACGAGATGCTGGCCAACCTCGACATCGACGGCATCATCTTGCCGGGCGCCGAGGTGAAGCCGGGCGACGTGCTCGTGGGCAAGGTCACCCCGAAGGGCGAGACCGAGCTGACGGCCGAGGAGCGCTTGCTGCGCGCCATCTTCGGCGAGAAGGCCCGCGAGGTGCGCGACACGTCCCTGAAGGTGCCGCACGGCGCCGGCGGACGCGTGATCGACATCGCGAAGTTCTCGCGCGAGGCAGGCGACGAGCTGCCGCCGGGCGTCAACGAGCTCGTGCGCGTCTACGTGGCCCAAAAGCGCAAGATCCAACAGGGCGACAAGCTCTCCGGCCGCCACGGCAACAAGGGCGTCATCTCGCGCGTGCTGCCGGTCGAGGACATGCCCTTCATGGCAGACGGCACCCCCATCGACGTGATCTTGAACCCCCTGGGCGTGCCCTCGCGCATGAACGTCGGCCAGCTGTTGGAAAACCACCTCGGCTGGGCGGCCTACAACGCGTGGTCCGATGAAGACGACCCCAAGGAGAGCGTGGACGGGCCGTTCTACGTGGCCACGCCGGTGTTCGACGGCGCGGGCGAGGACGAGATCGCCGACGCCATCGAGCGCGCCAACGCCAACCGCATGCAAAAGGCCCGCGAGAAGCTGGGCGACAAGCTCTACGAGGCCTTCGTGCCGCAGGTGTCCACGACGGGCAAGACCGAGCTGTTCGACGGGCGCACCGGCGAGAAGTTCCGCGAGCCCATCACCGTGGGCCAGACCTACATACTGAAACTCGCGCACATGGTCGACGACAAGATCCACGCGCGCTCGACCGGGCCTTACAGCCTGATCACCCAGCAGCCCCTCGGCGGCAAGGCCCAGTTCGGCGGCCAGCGCTTCGGCGAGATGGAGGTGTGGGCGCTCTACGCCTACGGCGCCTCCAACGTGCTGCAAGAGATCTTGACGGTGAAATCCGACGACACGCAAGGCCGCGTGAAGGCCTGCGAGGCCATCGTGAAGGGCGAGAACATCCCGCCCGCCGAGCTGCCCGAATCGTTCAAGGTTCTGGTGAAGGAGATGAAGTCGCTCGGCCTCGACGTCGAGCTGGTGGGCCACAACGACGAGGCCCAGCCCGCCGACGCCAACGGCGACACCGACATCCTCGAGCTGCCCATCGACGAGGCCGCGCCCGCCGATGAAGGCGACGCGCTTGCCGAGCTGGCCAGCGGCATCGCCGAGATGGCGGCAGAAGACGGGCAAGAAGACGCGACGGGCGGCGAGGAGCTGCTCATAGGCGCAGACGACGAGGGAGAGGAGTAGGACATGACGACGACGTTTGACGTGACGAACTTCGACGAGTTCCGCATCGGCCTTGCCAGCGCGGAGACGATCCGCTCCTGGTCGCACGGCGAGGTGAAAAAGCCCGAGACCATCAACTACCGCACGCTCAAGCCGGAAAAGGACGGCCTGTTCT
>CAVFDV010000001.1:33203-43605 GCA_963621315.1 Oscillibacter sp. MSJ-31 | reverse complement strand
GGTCACCCGTGATGGGGTTTTCGACACGCGCGCATGCGGTGGACAGTCGTTTTTACACGGGGGCCGCCGACATTCCGACGTTGCAGCCCGAAGAGCTTGCGGCTACCAAATTGCGCGCGCTGTACCAGCGGAAAAAGGGGCGCGACTTGTACGACCTGTGGCTTGCCCTTACCGTGCTGGGCCTCGACCCGGAAAAGGTCGTGGCAGCTTATCCGGCCTATAGACCCGAAGGCGTGACAGGCGAAGACATTGTCGCGAACTTGCACGCCAAACTTGCAGACCAAGAGTTTCGCAACGACGTTTTCGCCATGATGAAGACCAGGGCGCCTGCCTACGACCCGGACGGCGCTGGCGCCTTGGTTGTAGAAGAGCTGCTTTCGCGTGTGTGACGAAAAGGGCCGTGGCGAGTGGGCGTGCGCTTGAAAGCGCACGCGGGGGGCACGGGGTCGAGAACGCGCGTGAAGGGATATGCCCCCGCGCCCTGTTCATTCCATGCGCATCGTGCCTGCTTGCCGCAAAAACCCGGTCCGGCGTGAAGGGGAGATTTCCGCGCGCGCTGCGGCGGTATCTGAAATTGCCGCTTGACAGGCGGTGGAGGAGCCGTATACTTGCGTTCAACATATGAACAGATGTGCAGATGAACATGAATGCAGGAAAGGGCTTTCACCATGACGACGGAAACGGCGGCAGCGGGCAAAATTCCCGCCGAGGCGGCGGGTAAAACGCCCGACGAGGCGGCGGGTGCAACGACAGGCGGCAAAGTGGCGGAGGGCAAAACTCCCGCCGAGGCGGCAGGCAAAGCGGCGGACGGCAAAACGGCCGCAGGTAAAGCGGCGGATAGCGACGCGCCGAAGACGAACGCGGGCAACGCAATAAATGACGAGGTTTTGAAGATGGGCGCAGACAGCGCGGCAAGCGGCGCGGCATCGAAGGCAGACGCGGGCGGCACAGCAGGCGATGCGCCCAAGGCCGACGCGACCCACGACATGCCCGCCGACGAGCTGCTCTACGATTTGGCCGACCTCTTCAGGCTCTTCGCCGACACGACGCGCATCAAGATCCTCTACGCGCTCATGGGCGGCGAGAAAAGCGTCGCGGCGCTGGCCGAGGCGGTGGGCGTGTCGCAATCGGCGGCCAGCCATCAGCTGCGCAACCTGCGCCAGGCGCATCTCGTGAAATTCGACCGCGCGGGCAAGCAGGCCATCTACGCGCTGTCCGACGACCATGTCTACACCATGCTCGAACAGGGCATGACGCATATCTGCGAGTAGGGAAAGGACTGCGCCCGACCCCGCCCCCTAGGCGGCGGCGACGGCGCGGCGAAAAAGAACAGGCGGGCCGCCCGAAACAAGGCGCGCCCCACAGACGAGGAGGGCATTTCACCATGAAACGGGCCTACAAGCTGCAAGGCGAGCTGTGCGGCAATTGCGCGGCGAAGATCCAGGACAAGATCGCGCGCATGGACGGAGTGAACGCGGCGTCCGTCAACTTCATGACCATGCGCTTTCGCCTCGACGCCGACGAAGCGCGCCACGCCGAGATACTGGAGGCGAGCAAGCGCGTCTTCTCCGACATCGAGCCGAGCTGCACCGTGTGCGCGTGAAGCGGCGAAAAGGAAAGGCGAGAGAAAAGAGGGGGCAAAACGGCATGGACGCCAAGTACAAGAAGCGCCTGGCCCGCATACTCGCCGCCGTCGGCATCTTCGCCGTCATGGAGGCCTGCGAGATCTGCGGCGCCTTCGAGGGCGCGGGTGGCCTGTGGGTCGAGTTCGCGTGCTTTCTCGTGCCCTACCTGGTCGCCGGCTACGACGTGCTCGCGCGTGCCTGGCATGGCGTCGTGCACCGCCAGCCCTTCGACGAGAACCTGCTCATGGCCATCGCCACCATCGGCGCGTTCGCCCTCGTCTTTTTCCCCGAAAGCGAGCCGCACATGGCCGAGGGCGCGGCCGTCATGCTCTTCTACCAGGTAGGCGAGCTGTTCCAGGACTATGCCGTGGGCAAGTCGCGCACGTCCATCGCCGCGATGATGGAGATCGCCCCCGACCACGCGAACCTTTTGGCGGCAGACGGCTCTGTCGAGGAGGTCGACCCCTACGACGTGGAAGCCGGCGCGCGCATCGTGGTGAAGCCGGGCGAGCGCGTGCCGCTCGACGGGGTCGTGGTCGAGGGCGCCTCGCAGCTGGACACCTCGGCCATCACGGGCGAGTCCGTGCCGCGCGCCGTGCACGCAGGCGATGCCATCGTCAGCGGCTGTATCAACCAAAGCGGCCTGCTCGTGGTGGAGACGACGGGCGCCTACGAGCAATCCACCGTCAACCGCATCCTGGAGCTGGTGGAGGAGGCCTCCGAGCGCAAGGCCCGGACCGAGAACTTCATCACGCGTTTCGCCCGCGTCTACACGCCCGTCGTCGTGGGTTGCGCGCTGGTCCTCGCGCTCGTCCCACCGCTTTTCTTCGGCCAGGCTTGGGCGGCGTGCGTGCAAAGCGCGCTCGTCTTCCTCGTCGTGTCGTGCCCATGCGCGCTCGTCATCAGCGTGCCGCTCTCGTTTTTCTCCGGGCTGGGCGCGGCCAGCCGGCGCGGGGTCTTGGTGAAGGGGTCGAGCTATCTCGAGGCGCTGGCCGAGGTGCGCACGGTCGTCTTCGACAAGACGGGCACGCTCACCAACGGCAGCTTCGAGGTCGTCGCCGTGCATGCGCAAGACGGGACCGGCGCAGACGAGCTGGTGCGCTGGGCGGCGCACGCCGAGGCCTTCTCCGACCACCCGGTCGGGCTGAGCGTGAAGGAGGCGTATCGCGGCGTGCTCGACGCGGGGCTGGTCGCCGACGTGGAGGAGCGCGCGGGGGCCGGCGTTGCCGCGCGGGTGGACGGGCGGCGCGTGCTCGTGGGCAACGGCAAGCTCATGGAGGCGGGCGGTGTGCCCTTTGACGAGTGCGAGCTGGTGGGCACCGTCTTGCACGTGGCGCTCGACGGCGCCTACATCGGGCACATCGTCATCGCGGACGTGGTGAAAGACGACGCGCCGGCGGCCCTTGCGGCTTTGCGCCGGGCGGGGGTGAGGCGCACCGTCATGCTCACGGGGGATGCAGAGGAGGTGGCCGCCGCGGTGGCCGGGCGCCTTGGGATCGACGAGTACCATGCGTGTCTCATGCCCGCCGACAAGGTCGCGCGCGTCGAGGAGATGCTTGGCGCGGGTGATGGGTCGGGGCGCGCGCCGGCGGACAAGCTCGCGTTCGTGGGCGACGGCATCAACGACGCGCCCGTGCTCATGCGCGCCGACGTCGGGATCGCCATGGGCGCGATGGGCTCGGACGCAGCCATCGAGGCGGCAGACGTCGTGCTCATGGACGACGAGCCGTCGAAAATCGCGCTGGCCATGCGCGTGGCCCGCAAGACCATGCGCATCGTGCGCGAGAACATAGCCTTTGCCATCGGGGTGAAGCTGGCGATCATGGTCTTGGCGCTGCCCTTCATCGGCATAGCGACGATGTGGCTGGCGGTCTTCGGCGACGTCGGCGTGGCATGCCTGTGCATCCTGAACTCGATGCGCGCCCTGCGCGTGGACTAGCGCCGGACGCGTCGGTGCGCGGGGTCGGGCTGCCGGGCGCTTGGCGAATCGCCTGTGAAACGCTTGGCCTGCCGGCGCCGCGCCGGTGCGGCGCGCGCATGCGGCCACCCCTTTCACCGTCGCGTACCGCCTGTGCGGCGCGTATACTCTCCCCTTGTTGTTTTTTCGCCCGGAAGGGAGGGGGTGGGGCGCGTGACCTTTCTCGACTTGCTGCTCGTCGGCGTCGGCCTGTCGATGGACGCGTTTGCCGTGGCCATCGCGAAAGGCCTTGGCATGCACCGCGTGAACTGGCGCCATGCGCTCGTGATCGCGCTTTTCTTCGGGGGCTTCCAGGCGTTCATGCCGGCGCTCGGCTGGGCGGTGGGCGCGCTGTTCGCCTCCTATGTCGAGGCCGTCGACCACTGGATCGCCTTTGTCTTGCTCGCCTTCATCGGCGGCAAGATGCTGTGGGACGCCTTCCACGAGGGTGAAGAGGGTGAAGCTGGTGAAAGCGGGGAAGGCGCCGGCGCGGACGTGTCCGCCGGAGTGCCCGGCGGTGCGGATGCGCTTGCCGGTGCAACCGCCGGCGCGGAAAGGCCTGCCGCAGGCGTTGAGGGCGCCCGGGGCGTGCCCGCGGCCCGTAAAAGACAAGCCGCTCGATATGCGCGAGCTGCTCATGCTCGCCATAGCCACGAGCATCGACGCGCTGGCCGTGGGCGTGAGCTTTGCGTTTCTGGAGGTGGACATCGCGCCTGCCGTCTCGCTGATCGGCTGCACGACCTTTGCCATCTCGCTGGCAGGCGTGGCCATCGGCAACTTCTTCGGCTCGCGCTGGGAAAAGCCCGCGACCATCGCCGGCGGCCTGGTCCTTGTCGCGATAGGCGCGCGCATACTCCTCGAAGGGCTTGGCGTTCTCGGCTGACTTCGGGTCCTGCATCGCCCCCTCGCCGGCTGCTTCGGGCGCCTCCTTCGCCGCCTTGCCGGCCGCTTCGGGCGCCTCCTGGCATCGCCGGTGCCTGTCGGCTGCATTGCAAAGTCAACCCCCGTGTTCGCCGCCTTGCCGCAATTGCCGCTTCGGGCGCCTCCATCGGCGCGTCGCCGCACCCGCCTTCGCAATCACTATACTTTGGGGGCTTGTATCGAAAGGGCTGCGCCCGACTGCGAGGGTTTTTCACGATGGAAGGCCCGAGGGAGGGCGCGCATCGGGACGGAGGTAGACATGGGCGTCGAAGAGACGGTAGCCGGCATGGTGGGGGCCTTGCGCGCGGGGCGCGAGGTGGAATGCGATGTACGGGATTTTCCCTGCATAGCGCAGGCAATCGAGACGAATCCGCTGGTGAGCGCCGAAGGGGTGCAGGCGATGTTTGCCGCGCTGGGCGCCGACGACGTGCCCGCGCTTGAAGCGGCGCAAGACGCGGCGCGCAAGGGCGCGCAGGCCTGGCTCGGCTTCAAGCTCGTCACCGACGCGGATGCCGCCACGCAGCGCTCGGGCGAGGGCAAGTGGATGATGATGTTTGACGAGGGCAGCGCCGACGGCACGCCCGGCGTCTTTTTCGCCGATGTGAACAAGAAGCTGCTGTCCGCGCGGCCTCGCACGCGTCGCGACGAGTTCCAGATGCACGACGTGACGAGCGGCCCGTCCATGCATTGCGAGCAGTTCCCGGGCGTCGTGTGGCTGGCGCAGCCGTTGTTCTCCTCGCCGCAGGTCGCCATTTTCGGCGCATGCGACGTGGCCATGCACCTGGCCGACTACGCCTCGCACGTGGGCTTCAAGACGGTGGTCTACGACGACGACCCAGAGTTCTTGAACGAGGAGCGTTTCCCCAGCTCGCGGCTCGTGCAGATAGACTTTGCCCGCATCGGGGACGTGGCCTTGACCGAAAACGACTACGCCTGCGTCCTCACGCGCGGGCACGTGCACGACCCCGAGGTCTTCCAGCATGCGCTGAAATCGCCCTGCCCGTACGTGGGGATGATCGGCCACAAGGACAAGGTGGCGAAAAACATCTTGCAGGCAAAAGACGCCGGCATCTCGCCTGAGCGCATCGACGAGGCGCATTCGCCCATCGGCATCAAGTTCGGGGCGAAGACGCCGGCAGAGATCGCCGTTTCCATCATCGCCGAGCTGATAGACGTGCGGCACAAGGCGCGTTGCGCGGGTGAAGGGGACGCGCGCGCGTAGGGGCGCGTATGCAAGGGCGCGCGCAGGGGCGCATGCAAGGGCGCGCGTAGGGGGCATGCCGCGCGTGTCGGGGTGCGTGTAGAGGCGGTGTGCGCAGAGGGCATGCCGCCTCGCGCACAAGCCGCCTCGTGCATGATCGGCGGCGCCTGAGGTCTGGCCGCTTCGGGTCTTGTCCACCCGCGCCGTGTGCGTTTTGCTTCGGGTGCCGTTTGGATGCGGTATAGGTTTCGCCTGGAACGCGTCCGGGGTTTGCCTGGAAAACGTATAGGGTCCGCTCGGCGTTTTGTCCGGGTCTGCCTGCCACAATCGATGCCGTGATGAAGGCGTCGGTTGCGCGGGGGGCGGTTGCAGAAGATGGACGGGGAGTTGAAGGCGAGGGTCGCGTCGCTGCTGCGGCGCGCGGGGCTTTCCCATGTGAACAAGTCCGCGCTGTGCTGCGTGGCTGTGCTCGCCGTAGTCGCCGTCTGCATCGCCTTGTGCCGTTTCTGGCCGTCCGGCGCCTCCGACAGTTTCAGCTTGGACGCCGCCGCCTCCGATGCTGCCCAAAGTGCGCAGCAAGGCGGGGCATCCGGCGTGGCGGGCGCGTCGGATACGGGTGCTGCGACCGCTTCCGGCACGGCGTCTGCCGCATCGGGCCTGGCCGGCGCGGGGGATGCGTCTTCGGGTATCGCCGTGGACGTGGAAGGCGCCGTGGCATGCCCCGGCGTCTACACGCTCGCGGCAGGCGCGCGTGTGGGGGACGCCATCGAGGCGGCGGGCGGCTTTGCCGAAGGCGCCGCCGCCGCGCAGGTGAACCGCGCCCAAAAGCTTGAAGACGGGGTGCAGGTCTACGTGGCGCGCGAAGGCGAGGCGGCCGGCGCCGCGGGCGCGTCTGCCTTAGCAGGCGCCTCGGCCGACGCGGGGGCCGGCCAGCAGGCGAAGGTGAACATCAACACCGCGACAAGCGAGCAGCTCCAGACATTGCAAGGCGTCGGCGAGGGCATCGCCTCGCGCATCATCGACTACCGCGAGAAGAACGGCTCTTTCAAGAAGATCGAGGACTTGAAGAACGTGAGCGGCATCGGGGACGCGCGTTTTGCCGCCATCGAGGAAAGCATCACGGTGTGAGCGCGGGCGTGTCCGCCGCGCGCCCGGTCGCCCCGCGCCGCCCTGCCCTGGGTCCTCTCGCGCCGGCCGCATGCGGCGCCTGGGCGGCGACGATAGGCGTCGAGCAGGCAAGCTGGCATGCCTATGCGGGCACGTTCGACCCCGTGCTGGCCTTGCTCGCGCTCTGTATGTTGTGCTGCGCTGTGTTTCCCGCATGCATGTGCGCGAGAAGGCATGTGCGCCTGGCGCGGGGGCGCACATGCAGGCGCGCGCACGCGCGCGGGGATGCAAGTGGGCGCAGACGCGGACAGGGGCGGAGGCGGAAAGGCCTGCGCGGCCCGCGCGAGGAAGGCGGCGCGGGCGCGCCCGGCACGCCGGCTACCGCAACGGGCGAGAGCCGCCCGCTGCTCGTCGGGGCGGCCGCCTTTGCCGTCGCATGCGCGGGGTGCGCCATATGCGCGGCGCTCTACTGGCAGGGCTGGGCGGCCGACGTGGCCTTGCTCGGGGAGAGCGCCTTGACGGACGTGGCGGTCGAGTTGACGGGAGATCCAGCCACGCGCGACTACGGGGAGGTCTCGACGGGGCGCGCCGATGTCGGGGGGCGCTTCGTGTCCGTGCGCGTCTTGTGGCCGGACGACATGGACGAGGTCCCGGCCGCCGGGCACGCAATCGTCGCCGACGCGCTCTACACGGCGCCCGCAGACGATGCGGGCGGGGCATGGAACCACGAGAACGGCTACGCGGGCATGCTGCGCCTGACCCGGGCGCGCGACGCGGGCGCGGCGCACAGCTTGGGCGGGGCGGTCTGCTCCTTTCGCGACGGCGCTTTCGCGCGCATCGAGGCCTATGGCGGCGACGGCGCCGCGCTGCTGGCGGGGCTTTTGCTGGGAAACCGCACCCTGTATGCGGGCAGCGAGCTGGAGCAGGACTTCAAGACCTGCGGGCTTGCGCATCTCATGGCCGTCAGCGGCACGCACCTGGCCGTCGTCACCGCCATCTTGTCGTGGCTGCTCGCGCGCACCCCGCTTCCGCGCCGCGCCCGCGCCGGCGTGCTTGCCGCCGCCTTGGGCTTCTATGTCGCTCTCACCGGCTTTTCCCCCTCGGCGTTGCGCGCGGGCGTCATGTGCGCGGTCGCGCTCGTCTCCGGCAACCTCGGCAGGCGCCGGCACGTGTGCTCCGCGCTCGCCTTGTGCGTGCTCGCCTTTCTGGCGCTCGACCCCGCGAACGCCTACAGCCTGAGCTTCGTCTTGTCGGTGCTTGCCGTGGCAGGGCTCGTGGTCGTAGGGCCGCTTGCCTCGTGCTGGACCGCGCACCTGGCGCCCGCGCGCTTTTCCAAGGCGGCCTCGGGCGTCGGGGTGACGCTTGCGGCGACGCTGGCCACCTTGCCCGTGACCGTGCCGATGTTCGCGCAATTCCCCCTCATCGTCCCGTTTGCCACCCTCGTGGCCGCCCCGTTCATCACGTTTGCCCTGGGCGCAGGCGTTGTGGCGCTGCTCGTTGGCGCGCTCGTCCCCGCGCTCGGTGCCGCCATCCTCTCGTTTGCCATCGCCGTCTCCTCGGCAAGCGCCTCTCTCGTGCACCTGCTGGCCGACATCCCCCTCGCGTGCATCCCCCTCGATGCGGCCGCCATGCCGCTCGCGCTCGTCTCGGCCGCGCTCGGCATCGCCTTGTGGGCGCTGTGGCCGCTGCCCGCCGCGCGAAAGGAGGCCGCCCCCGCGCCGTGGAAGCCGCAGCGTCCGCGCGGCGTCGCAGCGCTCGCGCGCACCGTCGCGGGCCGCGCCCTCGTCTGCGCGTGCCTGTGCCTGCCCGTCGCCGCCCTCGTCGTCTACGGCATGGCGCGCGGCGCGGGCTTTGCCGCCTGGGTGGGCGTGCCGGACCTCTCGGGGCCGCAGGTGGTCATGCTCGACGTCGGGCAGGGGGACGCCTTGCTCGTGCGCGACGGCGACGCCGCCGTGCTCATCGACACGGGCGAGGAGGCCGACGTGCTTGCCCGCGGCCTTGCACGCCACGGCGTCACCCATCTCGACGCCGTCTTCGTCTCGCACAAGGACAGCGACCACGTGGGCGCGCTCTCGGGCATCGTCGGCGTCGTCGGCATCGATCACGTCTACGTGCATGCCGACTTGCTCTTTTTGCCCGAAGAGGCCCAGGTGCTCGAATCCGCCCGCCGCGCGACGGCAGGCCGGGGCGCGGAAGGGGTGCGCCCGGGCGACAGCTGCCGCGTGGGCGCCTTCACCATCGACGTGCTCGCTCCGCAAAGCGGCGGGACGAGCGGCAACGACGACAGCCTGCAGATGCTCCTCAGCTGCGATGCGGATGCGGACGGCGTCGCCGAGGCCAAGGGTTTCACGAGCGGGGACGCCGAGGAGGACGCGATCGCCGCCACCGTGGACGCCGTCGGCGACGTGGACTTCGTGAAGGTGCCCCACCACGGCAGCAGGGGCGGCATGAGCGCCGAGGAGCTGGCCGTCCTTTCCCCCGAGATCGCGCTCATCGGCGTGGGCGCGGACAACAGCTACGGGCATCCCACACGTCAGATGCTCGACGTGCTCGCGCAGGCTCGTGCTAAGGTGTACCGGACAGACGAAAACGGCGACGTCACGCTGCGCTTCACGGGCGGCAGCATAGAGGTCGCCGTGCAAAAGCAGGAGAGTTGAGGAGCGTCGCAACGTGGGCGAAGTGCAGGGTTTTCTCGCGGGGTATCTCGTCGTGGGCGCCGATGCGATGAAGAGGCGCTATGTCGTCGACCGTCTGCGCGCGCGCCTGGAAAAGACCGGCGACCTCTCCTTGAACGAGGACGTCTTCAGGGGCGCGGACGCGACGGGAGACGCCATCGTCGCCGCGTGCAGCACCACGCCTTTCATGGGGGAGTACCGCTTCGTCTACGTGCGCGAGGCCGAGAGCTTGAAAAAGGAGGCCTCCGAGGTGCTCGTCTCCTATTTCGACGCCCCGTGCGCCACGACGGTCGTCTTGCTGGAGTCGGCCTCGCTGAAGAAGAACACGCGCCTCTACAAGGCCGTGGCGCGTCTGGGCGAAAAGGCCGTCATCGACTGCGCGGCGCGCTCGAAACGCGACCTTCCCGCCCAGGTGCGCGATTTTGCCGTGGCGCGCGGCGTGAGCATCGCGCCCGCCGCCGCCGACGAGCTGGTCTCGCGCGTGGGCGAGGACACCGTGCATCTGGACGCGGAGCTGCAAAAGCTCGCCGCCGTGCTCGGGGCAGGCGCGCAGATCGGGGTAGACGACGTGCAGCGCTACGTGGCGCGCGTAAGCGAGGTGAAGCCCTGGGAGCTGGCAGACGCTCTGGGGGCGCGCGATGCGGCCCGGGCGGCGTCGCTGCTGGCGAAAATGCCCTCCGCCTCCCCGTTCGGGCTGCTCACCATATGCGTGAACCGGGTGCGCGACCTGCTCGTGGCAAAAGACCTCGCGGGCGGGCCTGCCTCGCGGCTGGCCTTAGAACTGGGCAAGCCCGAGTGGCAGGTGCGCAACCTGCCGGGCCAGGCCTCGCGCTTCACCCTGGCCGAGCTTACCGACATCCTCATATCGGCCGCCGAGCTGGAACGCCGGATGAAGACGGGCGGCGACGCGCAGGCT
>CAVFDV010000001.1:0-33193 GCA_963621315.1 Oscillibacter sp. MSJ-31 | reverse complement strand
CCTGCACGCCGCTTGCGGCATAGGGCGCGCATATCGGCTTCCCTTGAGTTTTCGGTTGGGAACACGGCCGTTGCGATGTTTCGGCCTGCCGATGTGCCGATCCTGTGCGACAATCGCCTTCGGACGGAAACGGCGAAACGGGAAAAGGAGCATGCGATGCCGGACAAGCGGCCCGACGCCATCAGCTGGGACGAGTTCTTCATGAGGGTCGCCGTCGCTGCCCAGATGCGCAGCAAGGACCCGAACACGCAGGTGGGCGCCTGCATCGCCGACATCCACAACCGCATACTCTCGGTGGGCTACAACGGCACGCCCATAGGCTACGACGACAACGACTTTCCCTGGGCGACCACCGACGACCCCTTGACCGACAAGCACAGCTACGTAGTCCACGCCGAGGCCAACGCCGTGTTGAACTACCGCGGCTCGCTCAAGGACTTCAAGGGCGCGACCGTCTACGTCACGCTCTTTCCCTGCCACGAGTGCGCGAAGTTCCTCGTGCAGGTGGGCATAGGGCAGGTCGTCTATCTGGAAAACAAGTACGCGCACACCGACGACCACAAGATATCGTGCAAGATCTTCGACAAGTGCTGCATTTCGTACCGCGCGTTTTGCGCCGGCGGGTGAGGGGCGCCCTTCCCGAAAAGGGCCTCGTGCGCCGCGCCTTGAAGAGGCGCCCGACGCCTCGCTAGACCGTCGGCAGCTTCACGGTGAAGGCCGATCCCGCCCCGGGCGCGCTTTCCAGCTGTATAGAGCCGCCGGCGTCTTCCACCGCGTGCCGCACGAGCGAAAGCCCAAGCCCCGTGCCGCCCATCTCGCGGCTGCGCGCCGTGTCCACGCGGTAGAAGCGCTCGAATATGCGCCCCTGGTCGGCGTAGGGGATGCCGATGCCCGTGTCCTCCACGCTCAAGACCGCATGCCCCTCCTCGCAGGCCACGCGCACGCGCACGCTGCCGCTTTCCGTGTAGTTGATGGCGTTTTCCAGCAGGTTGTCCACCAGCAGGGTTGCGTCCGAGGCCGCGAGCTTCACGCGCACGGGGCTGCCCTCGCCCGCCTCGTCGCACAGCTCCATCACGATGCCCTTCGCGTCGGCGCGCGCGAGATGCGCGTCGAAGGACAGCGCCACCACGCCGGCGAAATCGCTCGTCTCCGAGTCGCGTCCCTTCGCCTGCCGGTTTTCGAGGCGCGAGAGGTCGAGCAGGTCGCGCACGAGATGCTGCAGGCGCGAGGCTTCCTTTTCGAGGCGCTTGGAAAACATGGATATGGCCTGCGTGTCGCCGTCGTGCGCGGCGCTTGCGATACTCTCGGAGAGCAGCGCGATGCCGGCCACGGGCGTCTTCAGCTCGTGGCTCGCGTTGGCGACGAAGTCGGTGCGCATGCGCTCCAGCCGGGTCACGGGCCGCCGCGAGCGCGAAAGCGACAGCCAGGCCACGACGACGCCGACGATCACGGCGACGGCCAGCAGCACGAGGCCCGTGTTGCGAAACTCCGCCGTCACCTCCTTCACCCCGGCCACCGACCCGGCCACGCGCAAGACGACGGCCTGCCCCTGCAAGGTCGCGGGCACGGCGGTGTAGAGATACTCCGTGCCGTCGGTGGTCGAGCTGCGGCGCGCGTGCCCGGTCTGCCCCGCGAGCGCGGCGGCCACTTCCTCGCGCCCGGCGTGGTTGCCCATGTCGGATGCGTCGGCCTCGCTGTCGGCGAGCACCTGCCCGTCTGCGGCGATGATGCTCACGCGCAGGCCGTCGCCTGCAAGCGCGTCTGCCAGCTCCTGGGCGCTTTTGTTGCTTTCGCCCAAGGCGACGCCGCCCGCCAGGGCCGCCGCGTCCAGCTTGTCGTAGGCGCGCTGGACCTCCTGCTCGTCGATGGGGGAGAACAGCGACCAGCCCCACAGCAAGGCCACGACGGCCGCCATGGCGATGTAGCCGCCGACGATCCAGGTGCGCCAGCTCTCGCCGTCTTTCGTGCTCGCCGGCAAGGTCATGATGCGCCGCCTTTCCCGGCTGCGCCCCCGTTTGCGCCTCTGTTTGCGCCTTCGGCTGCGCCCCCGCCCGCATTTCCGGCGCTGCTCCCGCCTGCGCCTTCGGCGTCGCCCGCCCCTTCCTCGTGGCGCGCCTCGAAGCGGTAGCCCATGCCGTGCGCGGTCTGTATGTAGGTCCACCCGTCGCGGTTGATCGCCTTGCGTATGCGGCGCACGTGCGTGTCGATGGTGCGCGAGGTGGAGAGGAACTCCTCGTTCCACACCTGCCCGGCGATCCACTGGCGCGTGCACAGCATGCCGGGCCGCATGGCCAAGGCGACGAGCAGGGCGTATTCCTTGCTGCGCAGCTCGACGGGCCGGCCTGCCACGAGCACGCGCGCGGCGGCCCTGTCGATGAGCAGCTCGCCTGCCTCGATGCGCGTCCCCGCGCCTTCGCCGGCCTCGTCGCCCGGGCCGTGCGCATGCGAGCGCCGCAGGTGCGCCCTCACGCGCGCGAGCAGCTCGGTCGTGGAGAAGGGCTTGGTGATGTAGTCGTCGGCCCCGGCGTCCAGCCCGCGCACCTTGTCCGCGTCGCCGTCGAGCGCGGTGAGCATGATGATGGGGACCTCGTTGCCTTCTTTGCGCAGGTGCCGCGCGACCTCTATGCCCGTCATCTCGGGCAGCATCACGTCGAGCAAGACGAGGTCGGGTTTGGTGTCGCGGGCGGCGGCAAGGCCTGCCGCGCCGTCGGCGGCGCAGGTGACGGCATATCCCGCCCGCGTGAGGGCGAACTCTGTGGTGATGCGTATGGTCTTGTCGTCTTCGACTAGAAGGATGCTGGCCATGTCCCGCGTCTTCGCCTCCCCGCGCCTTTCCCGTTCGGGCTTTCTCGCCCGTTCTGCCGCGTCGCGTTGTCCGCGCCGCGCCACGTGCGATGCGGTCGTGTGCCACGCCATCCCCGCGCCGCTCCGTCTGCGTTGCGGCCGCGCTGCGTCGCGCGCGCGTCCGTGTTTTGCCTGTTGCCCACATCTTGCATGATGCGCGCGCATCCGCGCGAGTATTTCACAATAAGTTTGCTTTTGCCCGCCTGCCGGCTTGTCCGCCCGCGCGTCTGCCCACCTGCCTGTCTGCCTGCACGCTTGCCCGCATGCCTGGAGCACCCGCTCGTGCGCTCGCCCGCCCGCCGGCGTCGCATCCTTCTCCTGAAAGTGCGCTTCAGGAAGCTTTGGGGGGCTTTCAGGGTCGCCTCCTACCATGGGCTTGTCGGTATCGAGCATGACGAGAAAACGGAAGCGAGGGTGCAGACGATGAAAAGCGGAAACGAGATGATCGATGTGAGGTCGTGGAAGACGGGCGCCGGGGCGGCGGATGGTGAAGCGCGCGGCGGCGCTGCGGACACTGCGGGCGCCCCCGCAGTGCAAGGCGCGTCGGGCGCACACGGAAACGGGCACGCGAAAAAGACGGTGCCGGGCGCGGCGCACTCGACGATGTGGAAACGGGTGGGCGCGGGCGTGCTCGCCGCCGTGCTCGTGGGCGGGTGCGTGCCCCTGACCGCCTTTGCCGCCCACTACCAAGCGAGCCAAAACACCGCGAGCGTGGCAAGCCAGGCATCCGGGCAGTCCGCGCAGCAAGGCGGCCAGGACGGCCAGGACAACCAAAACGGCCAGCAAGGCCAGCAAGGGCAAAACGGGCAGCCCGGCGCCGATGGCCAGCAGCCCGATGTCCAGCCCCCGGCGGGCAGCGACGGCCAGCCCCCCGAAAAGCCCGACGGCGAGCAGGACGGCTCGCAGGGAGGGCCTGCCCAAGGCGAAAACGGGCAGCCGCCCGCCCTGCCCGACGGCAGCACGCAGCAAGGCGGCGACGCCCAGCAAGGCGGCCAGCAAGGCGGCGACAGACAGCAGGGCGGGCCCGGCGGCCAGATGCCCGGCGGCGGCGCGGGCGGCGGCGCGAACACCCAAAGCTTCGACTACACGGGCAGCTACTCCGGGGTGCTCACCGCCGACGGCGAGGAGAAAAGCTCGTCGGGCGAGACTGTAGAGTCCACATCCGCCGACCAAAACGCGGCCCTCGCGCAAAACGGCGGCACGCTTTCCATCAGCGGCGACACCATCGCGAAAAGCGGAGACTCCACGTCCAGCCAGGACAACGTCAACTTCTACGGCACGAACGCCGGCATCTTGGCCGTGGGCGAGTCTTCCGCCGCATACATCGACGCCACGAAGCTGACCACGGACGCCGCCGGCGCGAACGGCATCTTTGCCACGGACAACGCGACGGTCTACGCCAACGACGTGGACATCACCACGAAAAGCACGAAGGGCAACTCGCGCGGCCTGGACGCGACCTACGGCGGCACGATCGTGGGCAACAAGCTTTCCATCTCGACGGCAGGCGACCACTCCGCCTCCATCGCCACCGACCGCGGCGGCGGGTCCATCTCGGTGGCCGGCAGCACGCTTGCCACGGCAGGCTTGGGCAGCCCGCTGCTCTACTCCACCGGCGACATCGAGGTGGACGGCGTGAGCGGCACGGCGAGCGGCAGCCAGATCGCCGGCATGGAGGGCAAGAACAGCATCTACATCGAGGACTCGCAGCTGTCCAGCACCAACAACGCCATCTCGGGCAGCGACCCCGTGAAAAACGGCGTGATCATCTACCAGTCCACCTCCGGCGACGCCGACACGTCCACGGGCGACGCCGCCCGCTTCGAGGCGCTGCGCTCCACGCTCGCGACGACGATCGACTCCGGCAGCATGTTCTACTTCACCAACACGAGCGCAAACGTCGTGCTCTCCGAGTCCACGCTCGATTTCGACAGCTCGAAGGTGAACCTCGTCCAGGCCGAGGGCAACGACGCGAACAACTGGGGGCAGGCCGGATCCAACGGCGCGACCGTGAACTTCACCTTGAAAAAGCAAAGCGCGTCGGGCAACGCGACGGCAGACGACATATCGAGCGCCACGATCTACCTGCTCGACGGCAGCACCTGGAGCGGCGCGGCGTCCATCACGGAAAACCCCTCCGCGAACAAGAAGGCAAGCGAGGCGCCCCTGACGGTAAACGTCGGCTCGGATTCCACCTGGACCGTCGCAGGCGACAGCACCGTGACGAACCTGAACGTGCAAGACGGCGGCAAGGTCGTGGACGCGAACGGCAAGAGCGTGACCATCGTGGCCGGCGGCACGACCGTCGTGCAGGGTGAAAGCAGCGTGACCGTGACGGTGACGGGCGCGTATGGCACCGACTTCGAGACGGGAGACGCCAACGAGATCCAAGGTGCGAGCATCGACCGGTCTGCCTTCGACGCGCGCTATGGCACGAGCACGGAGTTCAGCGTGGTCTCGGAGACGAAGGCCTCGACGGGCGCGCAGGCAGGTTCGGACGCGGCGGGCGCGGGCGATGGCACGCAGCAAAACTTCTTCGAGTGGGTCCGCGAGTTCGTCGAGCGCCTCTTCGGCATGGAGGGGGAAAGCGGGGACTCCTCGCAGCAGCAGACCGGCCAGCCCGCGCAGGGCACGCAAGGCGGCTCCCAGCAGCCGGGCCGGGGGCAAGGGCAGCAGCAGGGGCAGCAGCCGCCCCAGGATTTGCAGCAGCAGGGGCAAGGGCAGGATGAAAACGGCCAGCCCCAAAGCCAGGGCCAAAGCCAGGGCGCAGGCCAGCAGCAATCGCAGCAGCAGACCGGCCAGTCCGTCTAGGCGCCGGGCCTCCAACGCGAAAGGCCGAGGCCGCGCCCCCTCTCTTGGGGACGCGGCCTTTTCCATCTCCGCCGCCTCCAAAAACGCCCGGCGCCCCTTGTTTTCACCTTCACCCCCATCTGCTTTCTCCCCAATCTAACCGCCATGCGCGCAGAAAATGGTTAGCAAATGGCCAGATTGGTTAGCAAATGGGTAGATTGGTTAGCAAATGGTTAGCAAATTCAATCGTCTGCCGTTGATCGAGGCATGCGGGGCCGGCATGAGGAGAATCTGAGGTCTAGCGGCTCTCGATGTCCTGGCGGTCGCTGCAGATGCGCTCGTAGGCCTCGAGCCACTTCGCCGCATGCGTGGGCGTGCCCTTCGCCTCGGCAGGCATCTTCTCGTCGGAGTACTCCCTCGCGGCGTCGACGCTGTAGGCGCGCACCCCGTTGTCTTCGCACCATTGGAACCACCCGTCCGCGCCGAAGTTGTAGCCTTGGACGACGAGCTGTATTTTTGCCGGCTCTTCGGGGGTGATGCCCTCGAGATAGGAGTCCCACAGCTCGAGGTTTTGCTTGAACTCGAGCACGCCGGCATAGATCGAGGCCTGCGGCGTCTCGGCCTGGACCCCGTGCTCGGGCCAGCCGTCGGTGACGATCCAGCCCCATGCGCCCTCGGCGGCTTGCATGACGTCGTTTTCCACCCCGAGCACGCTGTCCACCTCGAGGTCGCCGGAAGACTCGACCACCATGACGGCCAGCACCGTGTCCGTCCATTGCCCGCCCAGCCCGCAATCGGTGCAGGCTTGCGCCGCCTCGGTGCGCCATTTCTCGCATGCGTCGTATTTCGCGTCGAAGACCTGCCAGGTGCCTATGCGCCATGCGGCCGCGAGCACGACCACGACGGCCAGGATGATGGCGACGAGGCGCACCGTGCGCTTCTTGCGTTGCAATGCGAGCGCCGTGCCGCTTGTCTTTTTCGGGCGCGCCGCGCGCCTTGCGGCGGTCTTTGCCCCCCGCTGCGCCCCCGCCTTCGTCCGGCGTGCATCACCCGCGCCGCGCCTGGCGCGCCCGCTACGTGCGTTGCCCGTCGCGCGTGCGCTGCGCGTGCCCCTTGCGTTGCATGCGTTGCCCGCGCCGCCTGCGCCGCGTGTCTTGCTTGAAGCTGTCCGGCTCGCGCCCGTCGCGCGCCTTTTCCTGTTTTGCTCTCTTGCCATATCCCGCTCTATGATACCCGCCGCCGCGCGCGCCGCATCCGCGCTGCACGCCGCACGCGCCTAGATGCCGGAAAACTTCACGATGCACAGCGCGACGAAGACGACGAGCACCGCCCACATCACGATCCACGCGAGCCGCTGCGGCATCTTCGAGGCCGCGTGGCGCAGAAGCGGCCAAAACAGCCACGTGTACGCGGTGGCGAGCGTGCCCAGCAGCACGTCGTTGACGATCCACGCCTGCCGAAAGATATTGCCCGGCAGATACGAGTTGTCCCACAGCGGGTAGACGCCCGCCGCGTCGGGGCGGTTGAGCAAAAAGCCCATCCCCAGCTCCATGTCCAGGCAGATCACGACGGAGAGCAGGTAGAACGCGAGCAGCGCCCTCTTTTGCGTGGCGAAGCGCTCGACCAGCCAGTTTTTCAGCGGCACGAGCGCGACCGAGCACAGCGCGGCCCCAATGCCGTAGACCAGAAACGGGTACATCGGGTCGGCGAACACCAGCGAGTCGTCGTCGACGATGTCGAAGCAGGTGTCCATGAACACGCAATAGGGCACCTCGATCCAATGCCCCACGACCGAGAAGATGCAAAAGGCGAAGACGACGTCGCGCCAAAAACCCCAGGTGCGCCATTGGCGGGTGAAGGGGCGCGTCGGGTCTTCGAAGACCTTCTTCTTCCTCGGGACGCTTGCGCCCGCGGCGTTTCCGTTGCCCGCGCCCGTGTCGTCGCGCGCAGCGCCGCCGGCCGCGCCGTCGTTCATAGCGCAGCCCGCGTCCCCGGTGTTGTCGACAGCGGCTACGGCGCCGCCCGCCTCCGCGCCCCTCTTTTTCATCTGCTCGTCAGACATCTGCCATGCCCACATGTCGCCCGCGCCCGGCGCGCACGCGCTATTGGGCGCCGCTCGTCTCGCCGCTCGTCCCGCCCGCGTCCGCGCCGTTCGAGCCGCCGCTTTCGTCTCCGCGCTCCTCGCCGCCCGAGCCCGTCGTGGAGAGGTCGATGGAAAGCGAGGCGCCGGACGTCGGGCCCGAACCCGAGTCCGACCCCGAGCCCGCGCCCGACGTGTCCGTGCCGCCCGCCGCGCCCGGCGCCGCGTCCTCGACGCCCTCGGCGGCGGCCTGCGCCTGCGTCTCCAGCTCCCCTGCCAGGCGCTGCGCCTCGCCGCTTTCCCCCGTGTCCTGCGTCGAGGTGGCCGCCGCGCCCGCGCCGGTTATGTTCTCGACGTCCTTTTCGATGGTGGCGAGGTTGATGTAGTAGAGCGCGAGCAGGAAGGCGAATCCCACGAAGACCACGACCGAGGCGATCCTCACCGTGTCCTTGGGCGCGCGGCGCAGCAGCCCTTCGAGCGCGGGGTAGACAAACCAGGTGACGATGCTTGCCGCGACACCGAAGGCGATGGCGTTGGCCAGGCAGATCTGGCCCATGAAGTTGAAGGCCATGTCGCGGTAGTCCCACAGCGGCAGCGACCCGTCGGGCAGCGGCTGGTTCAGCATAAGGCCCATGACCAGCTCGATGCCCGCGCACACGGCGGCGTTCACGACGAAGCTGATCGCAAGGGGGATGCCGCGCACGTGGATCTTCTTTTGCAGCCAGTTCTTGAAGGGGAAGAAGAGCAGGGCGCACACGTCGAAGCCGATACCGTAGACCATGAAGGGGTAGAGCCAGTCGCTCCAGATCTGCGAGGTCGGGTCGTAGACGCCGGGCAGCAGCCCGAAGCGGATGAGGGTGCAATAGCCCGCCTCCATCCAATGCCCGACGACGGAAAAGACGCAAAAGTAGATGGCCAGGTTGCGCCAGTACTCGCGCTTGCGCGGGGCGAACAGCTCGATGTCGCGCTCGACCGCCTTTTCGCGCTCGGCTTGGGTCCACGGGCGCACGAGGACCGCCTTGGCGCGGCGCGAGGTGGAGAAATAGCAGATGACGACGATGTCGCAAAACGAGAGCAGCAGCTGCGAGGAGAGGCTGAAATTGCCGGTTGCGATGTTGTAGGACGTGCCCGCGATGATGTTGAGCACGGAAAACGTGATGGCGATGGCGCGGGTGTGGGCGCGGCGCTGCCACATCAGCCAGAACAAGACGGCGTTGAAGAGCAGGTCGACGAACATGAGCACGCTGTTGAAGTCGAAGGCGATGTCGTTTTTGGCGGAGCTGGCCAGCCCCACCAGCGTGAAGAAGGTCTGCAGGGCGATCAGGAGCATGATGAAGCGCATGAAGCCCATGTGGTGCGGGTTGGAGAAGTCCCGCTCCGTCGAGTCGCCCTTGGGCGGGATCGGCCCGTCGTGGCCGTGGCGCGAGAGGCTGTGCGCGCCATGCGGCGGTTTGGGCGCGTCGGACTGTCCGGGCGCGCCGGATGCCGCGCCCGCCGCCGCGCCAGTCGCGCCTGCCGCGGCTCCTTCGGGCGCCTTCGGCCCTTCGGATTTCCCGTGTGCCGCGTTTGCCGTGGGCGCCGGGCTTTCTCCCGCCGCCTGCGCCGTCTGCGGCTCTGGGGTTTCAATCGTGCTGTCGTGGTCTTTGCGCATGGGGCTCCTCGTCGTCTTGCGGCATGTGCCATGCGGGCGCGTATGCTGCGGCGGCGTGTGCGGGCGCATATGCCGCATGCCGCCGCGCGGGGCGCATCGCCGCGCATGGTTTCAAGTGTCGCCATTTTAACCGCAAAGGCGGCGAAAAAAGGGCCGCGTTGCGCGCATACCCCGTGCGGGCGGGGAGTACCATGTGCGTTTATGTGGAAAAAGTGTCGATGCGCGGGGAAACCCTGCGGGAAAAGGAGCGCAGCGCCGATGGCAGACGAGACAAGGCAAGGCCGGCACGCAGCCGGCGGGCAGCAGGATTCGCAGGCCCAAGACACGGAGGGCGGGCAGGCCGCACAGGCTGCGGGCGCCCGGACCGCATCCGCGCCGGCAGACGCGGGAGACGCGGGCTACGCAAAGCAGCTCAAGCCCCGCCACATCTCGATGATCGCCATCGGCGGCTCCATCGGCACGGGGCTGTTCCTCGGCGCGGGCGGCCGTCTGGCCCAAGGCGGCGCGGGTCTCATGTTCGCCTATGCCATATGCGGCGTCTTCGCCTTCCTCATGGTCCGCGCCTTAGGCGAGCTGTCCGTGCGCCGCCCCTCCTCGGGCGCCTTCGTCTCCTACGCGCGCGAGTTTCTGGGCGAGAAGGGCGCCTATATCACGGGCTGGCTCTTCTTCCTCGACTGGTCCACGACGGTCATGGCCGACATCACGGCGGTGGCCCTCTACATGCACTATTGGGCGGTCTTCATGCCCGTGCCCCAATGGGTCATCGCGCTCGTGGCCCTGGCGCTCGTCTTCATCTTGAACATGATGAGCGTGAAGATGTACGGCGAGGCGGAGTTTTGGTTCGCCGTCATCAAGGTGGCCACCATCGTCGCCTTCATGGTCGTGGCCATCGCCTGCATAATCCTGGGCGCGCCGGTGGGCGACACGCACGCGGGCATCTCCAACATCACCGAGCACGGCGGGCTTTTGCCCACTGGCTTGTCGGCGGTCTTCGCGCTCACGCTGGGCGTGGTCTACGCTTTCGGCGGCACCGAGATGGTGGGCGTGGCGGCAGGCGAGGCCTCCGCCGACGCGGTCAAACGCCTCCCGCGCGCCATCAACTCGATGATCATACGCATCTTCGTCTTCTACGTGGGCTCGGTCATACTCATGGCCCTCGTCTTGCCCTACACGGCCTACTCGTCCGCAGAATCGCCCTTCGTCACCTTCTTCGCGGGCCTGGGCGTGCCCTACGCCGACACCATCATCCAGATCGTCGTCTTGACGGCGGCCTTGTCCTCCCTAAACGCCGGCCTCTATGCCACGGGCCGCACGCTGCGCTCCATGGCCATCGCCGGCTCCGGGCCGAAGTTTGCCGCGCGCATGAACAAGCACCAGGTGCCCTACGGCGGCATCGTCATCACCTCGGCGCTCGGGCTGGTGGGCGTGCTGCTGAACGCGCTTTTGCCCGAAGACGCCTTCAACATCATCATGAACCTCGCGGGCATCGGCATCGCGGGCACCTGGACCATGATCTTGATCACCCATCTCGTCTTCTTGCGCCTGGTGAAGAGGGGCGAGGAGGAGCGGCCGGCTTTTCGCATGCCGGGCGCGCCCGTGACGAACTGGCTTGCCATCGCGTTTTTCGTCTTCGTCGTGCTCTCGAACCTCACCGACCCGTCGGGGCGCTGGACGCTCGCGCTTTTCGCCGTCGTGGTCGTGGCGATGGTCGCCGGCTGGTTTTACGTGCGCGGGCGCATCAAGGGCGACTTGATGGACAAGATGCTCGACGCGGATGGTGAAGGTGAAGGCGGCGCGGGTGAAGCCGCTGCCGCGCATGGTGAAGGCGCTGCCGGCGCGGCGGACGGGAAGTAGGGGGGCAGGCCATGCGCATACACATCACCTACGCGGGCGGCACCATCGGCATGGTCGACTCGCCGCAAGGTCTCGTGCCGGGCGCGGACTTGAAGAGCTGGCTGTTCCGTTTGCTCGCCGACACGCAGATCGACCCCGAGCAGGTGTCGTTTACCGAGCTGTCGCCGCTGATCGACTCGTCGAACGCCACGCCTGCCAGCTGGCAGGCCATGGTCGACGACTTGCGGGCCAACCGCGAGGCGGCAGACGCCTTCGTCGTCTTGCACGGCACCGACACCATGGCCTATTCGGCCGCCGCGCTCAGCTACGCGCTGTGCGGCTTCGGCAAGCCCGTGATCTTGACCGGCTCGCAGCTGCCCCTGGGGCTGATCGAAAGCGACGCGACCCCCAACGTCACGGGCGCGATCAACGCGGCGGCCTCGGGGCGGGCAAGCGGGGTGACGCTTTTCTTCGGCCACCATCTCTTCCACGGCGCGCGCGTGACGAAAAGCTCGTCTTGGGCCTTCGAGGCCTTCGACTCGCCGGCCACCGCGCCCGTCGCCTTGACGGGCGCGCCCTGGCGCTGGTTTCCCGTGAAGCGCCCCGGCTGCGGCTGGGACGACCCGCAGCCCTACCGCGTGTGCGACGTGGCCGTCATAGACATGGCGCCCGGCATCAGCGCGCGGCGCCTGGCCGCCATGCTCGACCCCTTGCCCGAGGCCGTGGTCTTGCGCGCCTACGGCGTGGGCAACATCCCGGCCGACGAGCCGGGCCTGGTCGAGGTGTTCGCCGACGCGATCGCGGCCGGCTGCCCCGTCGTCATCAGCTCGCAATGCCAGCAAAACGTCGTCTTGGCCGGGCACTACGAGGCGGGAGACGCCATCATGCGCGCCGGCGCGGCAAGCGCCGTGGACATGACGCTCGAAGCCGCCTATGCCAAGCTCGTCTTCTTGCTCTCGCAGGGGCTTTCGGGCGCCGAGCTGGCCGGCTGGATGGGCGTGTCCATCGCAGGAGAGCTGACCGAGCCGGAGCCGGGGGAGTAGCGAAGGCGCCCGGCGCGGCCTTTTTCGGCGGCGCCGCTTTTTTCGGCGCGTCGTTTGGATCCGCGTATGGCATTGGGCCGCGGGCGGGCGCGTTCGCGGACGGCCCTTGCGGTGAAGGTGGGCGCCCGCTGCAGTGAAGCGGCCTGTGCCGCCCGCGCCGCTCGCACCGCTGCGCGGTGCGAGCTGCGTCAGCCCTTCAGCAGGTCCACGACCTCGAAGCCGGCGGCGCTGCCCTTCAGGATCTGCCTGTTGCCGAAGACGCACGCGCGCCCATGCTCGCTTGCGGCCTCCACCTCCCCGGCCAACGCGTGCAAATCTTTCGCCGTCGTCGCAAGCACCTCGCGGCGCGTGCGCGCGCGCAAGCCCTTCGGCGTATGCGAGAACCACTCGCCGTCCTGGCGCGCGATGAGCGCGCGGGGCTTTGCCGGCGCGTCTATGCCCGCCACGGTGGCGACGAGCAGCCCCTCCAGCCCTGCGGCGTCCGGCTCGAAGCCCGCGAGCCATTCCGCGCTTCTCGCGATGCGCTCCAGCGAGGCGTCCAGGTGCGGGTCGCGGAAGGTGTACCACGACATGTCGCCTGCGCGCGCAGACGAAAAGCCCACGCCGTAGGCGCCGCCCTTCACGCGCACCTCGTTCCACAGGTAGTCGAAGCTCAAAGCGCGCGCCGCGACAGACCACGCCCCGGTCCAGGCGCGCGCGTCTGCAAGCAGGCGCCTGTCGTAGCCGCAGGCGGCAAAGCACACGTCGCCCGGCACGACGAAGGCCTCGTTTTTCTCACCCAAGGCGGGCACGTCCAGATTGCGCGCCGCGCCCCGCGTGCCGAAACCGGGCTCTGCCGCCCACCACGCGTCCCATGCCGCGTCGCTTCCCGCAAAGCTCGCCACGCATCCATCGTCGCAAAACAGCTCGCCTGCCAGACGCGAGAGCTGCGCGCCCAGCTCGCAGGCGCGCTCGTCGAAGTGCTCGATCGTGTCGCGCACCCACAGGTAGTAGTCCACGCCGCTCATCTGCTCGCTTACCAGCGCGCCCGGCGCGTAGTAGCTGCGCGCCCGGCTGCGCGCGTAGGTGTGGCCTGCGGCCGAGAAGCCCTGCTCCATGTAGATCTTGATCTGCTGCAAGGTCTCGAGCACGCGCTCCGCGTCGGAAAAATCGCTTTCGAGGCATATCTCGCGCACGAGCTGTGCGCACGCGCCGACGTTGTGCTCCAGGGCATGCGCGGACACCTTCACCCGCGCGTCGAACGCGGAGATGTCGTCCGGGTTTTCGTATATGCACGAACGCGCCGAGAAATGCCCGAGCTGCGATTGGACGAGCGTGTCGATCTCGGCGGCGCTGTGGCGTGCCGTGCCCAGGCGCCCGAGCAAGCTGAGCGCAAGGCGCACGGCCGGCAGGTCCTCGAAGGCGATGCGGTGCAAGTCGAAGTAGCGGTTCGTGTAGACGATGCCCCTCGTGTCCATGTCGTGGCGCAGGCAGGGCAGCGCGCGGCTCTCGTCGAGGCGCCAGCTTGGCTCGCGCGGCGCCTCCTCGACGTCGGCCAGGGCAAGGCGCGGCAGCTTCGCGCTGTCCTCGGGGGCGTCGGGCGCCTCCTGGACCTGGCGCAGATGCGCCACGTCGTCGCGCAGCTGCTCGCGTGCGCCTGCGTCCATGCGGGCAAGTTTTTCTGCCAACGCGCTGCTCGCCGGGTCTGCGCCTTCCTCGACCGCGCGCAGCTCCACATGCGCCATGTGCGCGTTTTCCAAGAACAGCTCGCGCAGCAGCGTCTCGTAGAAGTCGCCGTCCAGCCCCTCGCGCAGGCGCTTCAGGCATTCCTCGTAGCGCACGCGCGCGCACGGCAGGGCATCGTCGTAGGTCCACGTGGACAGCGCGGTCAAGGCCAGCGCCACGCCCGTGGGATAGCCGAAGTCCGCCTCTCGCAAGCCGAACTCCTCGTGGTCGAGCGCGGCGGCGATCAGGCCGTGGTCGAGGCCTTCTTCCAGCAGCCGGGCCGCATGGCGCCTGAAGGCGGGCCAAAACTTTTCCGCCGCGCCCTCGTGCAGGCCGCGTGCCACGATGCACGCGAAGGGCTGGGCCAGCGGGGTCTCGACCCCCGCGTCGATGTCGTCGGCGATCCCCTCGTCGAGCAACGCGCGGCGAAGCGGCGCCTCGTTGCTGCCGAGCAACGCGTCCACGAGCACGCCGGCGGCGCTCACGCGCTCCACATCCGATGCTTGTCCTATGCAAAACCCAAGGCCAAGGCAGGCGTTGTCGGGCGCGGTGGGCATCTCGACCACCTTGTCCAGGCAGACGACGGGCGCCTGCAGCCCGATCGTGCGCGGCACAAGCGCGTCCAGCCCCGCCGAGTTGCGCGCCGCATCCGCCGCCTTCTGCTCCGCAGCCACGGGGGAGAGGTAGCGCCCGTCGAGCCAGGCCAGCATCTTGTCCATGTCGAGGTCGCCGTAGAGCACGATGCGCGCGTTGTCCGTGCGGTAGTGGCGGCGGTGCTCGTCGAGGAAGGCCTCGCGCGTCAGGCCCGGGATGGACGCCGGCGTGCCGCCCGACTCGAAGCGGTAGCACGTGTCGGGAAAGAGCGCCTCTTGCAGCGCGTCGAACATCACGGCGTCCGGGTCGGAAAGCGCCCCTTTCATCTCGTTGAAGACGACGCCGTTGTGCACGAGGACCGCCCCGCCGGCCGCGCCCGCCTCCGCGCCCGCGCCTTCGGCTTCACCGTCCTCTTCACCAGACGCCCCGCCGGCCGCGCCCGCGCCTTCGTGCAGCTCGTAATGCCAGCCCTCTTGCGCGAATATCTCGGGCTTCTCGTAGATGGCCGGATGAAAGACCGCGTCCATGTAGACGTCCATCAGGTTCAGCAGGTCGCGCTCGTTGGTCGAGGCCACGGGGTAGACCGTCTTGTCGGGGTAGGTCATCGCGTTCAGGAAGGTCTGCATCGAGCTTTTCAGCAGGTCCACGAACGGCTCTTTCACGGGAAACTTCTCCGAGCCGCACAAGACGGAGTGCTCCAGGATATGGAAGACCCCCGTGTCGTCTTTGGGCGGCGTGGCAAACGAGATGGCAAACGCCCGCTCGAAATCCTCGCACGATAGCCACAAAAGCCGCGCGCCCGACGCCACGTGCTCCATCACCCAGGCGTCGCCGCCGATCTCCTCGACGGGCTCGCGCCTGTCCACGCGAAAGCCGTGCAATTCCATGCCCTCTTGCAATTCGATGTCCACGCGATGCGCCTTTCTGCGAGTCGGCCCCGCGCCGTGGGGGCCTTTTCGGAAGAACCGTGCGCATGACTATACGCCAAAGCCCGCGTCCGGCCCGCCGTCGCACTATCTGCATCTTCGGGCGCTTTCGGCGCTACAATCGCCCCGTCCCAAACGGCGGTGCGCGTCCGGATGCGCGCCGCGCACCACAGGCGGCAAAAGGGAAGGGGGCGTGGAGGGCATGCATCTCGTCGAGGTCGAGAGCCTGGACATGCCGGGCGTCGACGTCTACACGCGCCTGACGGAGCGCCAGCTGCGCCGCAAGCTCGAGCCCGAGAAGGGCATGCTCATCGCCGAGTCCCCCAAGGTCGTCTCGCGTGCCCTCGACGCCGGGCTTTCCTGCGTCTCCATGCTCATGGGCCGCGGCCTCGTCGCGCCGAACGCCGGCCTGATCGCCCGCTGCGGCGACGTGCCGGTCTACACGGGCGCGCCGGAGATGCTATATGCCCTGACGGGCTTCAATTTGACGCGCGGCGTGCTCGCGGCCTTCTACCGCCCGCCGCTGCCCGAAGTCGAGGAGGTGCTGGCCGGCGCGCACCGCGTCGCCGTGCTCGAAAACCTCGTGGACCACACGAACGTGGGGGCGGCGTTTCGCAGCGCGGCGGCCCTCGGGGCAGACGCCGTGCTCGTCACCCCGAGCTGCTGCGACCCCTTCTACCGCCGCAGCGTGCGCGTGAGCATGGGCGCCGTCTTCCAGCTGCCCTGGTGCCGCGTCGGGAAGAGGGCCGCCGATTGGCCGCACCCGGGCATCGAGCGCATACGCGCCTGCGGTTTTGCCACGGCGGCCTTCGCGCTCGAAAACGACAGCGTGGGCCTCGACGACGCGGCCCTGAACGCCGAGGAGCGCCTGGCCTTGGTGTTCGGCACGGAAGGCGACGGGCTGGCGCCTGCCACAATCGCCTCGTGCGACTACACGGTGAAGATCCCCATGTACCATGGTGTGGACTCGTTGAACGTCGCGGCGGCAAGCGCCGTCGCGTTTTGGCAGCTCTGCCATGGGCGCGCGCCCGCAAAAGATTGAGAGAGAGGAAGGCAGTTCATGGACAAGGTTTCCCCTGCGGCGCACGATGCCGCACCTGCCGGGCCGGCCGCATCGGACGCTGCTCCCGCACCCGCCGGGCCGACCGCATCGGGCGCCGGCGACACGGTGCGCTTCATGGTGGTCAGCGGCTTTCTGGGCGCGGGCAAGACCACCACGATGATCGCGCTCGGCGAGTACATGGACGCGCATGGCACGCATGCCGGCATCATCGCCAACGACCTCGGCGCCAACCTCGTCGACACCAAACTCACCCAGACGAGCGGCTGCACGGTCGAGGAGATCGCGAGCGGCTGCATCTGCTACCAGATGGACAACACCATCGACAAGATCCGCCGCCTGAAAGACCGCGACGGCTGCGCCTTCGTCATGTCCGACATCCCGGGCTGCGGCGTGGGCGCGCTCGACCACGCCTACCACCGCCTCGACGAGGACTGCGCCGAGTGGGTCGTGCTCGCCCCCTTCACCGTCGTCGTGGACCCCGAGCGCCTGCGCATGCTCTTGCCGGAGAAAGCCGACATCCACCTGCCCGAGGAGCTGGTCTACCTGATGAAGCTCCAGCTCGAGGAGGCCGACCTCATCGTCTTGAACAAGATAGACACGATCGGCGCCGACGAGATGGCCCGCGACGTGGCCTTCTTGAAGGAGGCCTGCCCGGACATCCCCGTCCTTGCCATATCGGCGCGCGAGAAGACGGGCATCGCCGAGCTGGCCGGATTTATCGCCTCCCACGAAAGCGCGCTGAAGAACTTCTCGGTGCGCGACGACGAGAAGTTCGCGCAGGCCGAGACGAAGCTCACCTGGTACAACCGCCGCGTGTTTCTCAAGACGCTCGACGGCTCTGCGATAGACTGCAACGCCGTCGTCGACGAGTTCATAGAGCACATGCGCATGGGCCTGATCGAGAAGAAGCGCAACGTGCCGCACCTGAAGACCTTCGCGTCGGCAGGCGAGGGCGAGTTCAACAAGTGCTCGCTTATCGGCGTGGACTACGACATCGAGCACGCGCATCTCTTCGAGGCGCCCCACGAGAAGATGTCCATGATCGTGAACGCGCGCGCGGTCTGCGAGTCGCGCCCGTTCGCGCGCATCGCCGACGACGCCCTCGACGCGGTATGCGACGCGCACGGCCTGGACGCCCAGGTCTTTTTCACCGAGTGCTTCGGCATGGGCGACGAGGGCCGGCGCTAGAGGCGGTGAAGAGGGCGGCGACGAGAGGGAGATGAAGATGCCGGCACGCGACGAGAAGGCCCACGGGGCAGCGGGTGGCGCTGCGCCCGCAGGCGCCCGCGGGGGCGCACGCGACGAGAAGGCCCGCGAGGCCATACGCGAGGAGGTCCGCCGCTACTACGAGGAGGTCTTGGGCGCAAGCGACGACCTCAGCACGGACGCCTGCGCCTGCGCGACGGCCGCGCCCCCGCGCTATGTCCTCGACGCCTTGAAAAACGTCGAGCCGGAGATAGTCGAGCACTTCTACGGCTGCGGCTCGCCCCTGCCGCCCGCGCTCGAAGGCGCCACGGTGCTCGACTTGGGCTGCGGCACGGGGCGCGACGTCTACATCGCCAGCCAGCTCGTAGGGCCGCGCGGCAAGGTCGTGGGCATCGACATGTCGGCCTCGCAGCTCGACTTCGCGCGCTGCCACGAGGCCTCGCAGATGGAGCGCTTCGGCTACGCGGCAAGCAACGTGGAGTTTCACCGGGCCTTCATCGAGGACATGCACATGCTGCCCGACGAGAGCGTGGACGTGGCCATATCGAATTGCGTGGTGAACCTCTCGCCGTTCAAAGAGCAGCTTTTCTCCGAGGTCTTCCGCGTGCTGAAGCCGGGCGGCGAGCTGTTCTTCTCCGACGTCTTTTGCGACCGCCGCGTGCCGCAAGGCTTCTACGACGACCCCATCTTGCGCGGCGAGTGCCTCTCCGGCGCGCTCTACATCGAGGATTTCCGCCGCATGCTCGCCGAATGCGGGGTGCGCGCCTTTTACGAGGTGGCAAAAGAGGAGCTGCACATCGGGGACTTCCGCATCGCCACGAAGCTGGGCTTTGCCACCTTCTACAGCTACACGATACGCGCGGTGAAGTCGGGCGCCTTCGAGGACGCCGAGGAAGACTACGGGCAGACGGCCACGTATCTGGGCACCATGCCGGAAAACCCGCGCTACTTCGACTTGAGCAGCGAGGTCCGCTGCATCAAGGGGCGCGAGGTGGCCGTCTCGGGCAACATGGCCACGCTGCTCTCGGAAAGCCGCTATGCGCCGCATTTTCGCATCACGCGCACAGGCGCCCACGTGGGGCCTTACGACTACGGGCGCGCGCAACACGCGCTTGCCCTCTCGCGCGGCGCCGCATCTACCGGCTTGCACGACCTGGAAAAACGCTGCGCGCGCCTCGGCATCGCGCCTTTTGCCGAGCGCGTCCACGACCCCGAGCTGCTGCAAAGCGCGCAATTGCGCACCATGCAGGTAAACGTCGGCTATGCGTGCAACCTGGCGTGCACGCATTGCTTCCTCGAATGCGGCCCTGCCCGCCCCGAGGCCATGTCGAAAGAGACGCTTGCGGAGTGCCTGGCCGCGTTTTCGGCGGGTGGCTTTTCCGTCATGGACGTGACGGGCGGCGCGCCCGAGATGAACCCGCACCTGGAATGGTTCCTAGACGAGGCGTCCAAGGTGGCCGAGCAGACGATCGTGCGCAGCAACCTCGTCGTGCTGGGGCAGGAGAGATACGCGCACTTCAAGGACGTGTACGTGCGCGACAAGGTGAAGGTCGTGGCCTCGCTGCCCTACTACGACGCCGCCTATTGCGACGAGCAGCGGGGCAGGGGCGTCTTCGAGCGGATCGTCGCGCAATTGCGCGACTTGAACGCGCGGGGCTATGCCACGGCGCCCGAGTTGCAGCTCGACCTCGTCTACAACGTGGACGGGCCGTTTTTGCCCCCCGACCAACGCGAGCTCGAGGAGTTCTACGCCTACCGCCTGAAAAAGTCGCAGGGCGTGGCCTTCAACGCGCTCTATGCCTTCAACAACTACCCGCTGGGGCGCTTCGCGGCGCAATTGGAGCGCGAGGCGAAGATGGACTACTACCTGCAATTGCTCTCCGACAACTACAACGCCTCGGTCGTGGCGCATATGATGTGCCGCACGCAGGTGGACGTGGATTTCGACGGGCGCCTCTACGATTGCGAGTGCAACCACGTGCTGGGGCTGCCCATCGTGGATGCGGATGGGCGCGCCTTGCATGTGCGCGACATCGTGGACAAGCCGCTGGGCGTGCGCGAGGTGCGGGTGCATCCCGTGTGCTACAGCTGCGCGGCGGGCAGCGGGTCGAGCTGCGGCGGCTCGCTTTTGGAAAAGGCGGCGTTTCGCGGGGAAGGGTAGGCGAAGAGGGGTGAAGGGGGCGCCTGGCTTTGGGGCAAGGCGCTGCAAAAGGGCCGCCCGCCCGGCGTGTGCGCCGGGCGGGCGGCCCTCCCGTTTCCCCTGCCCGCGTGCCGCCAGAGCCCGCGCGGTTTCCTGCTTGCCGTTTCGGGGCTTTGCGCGGCCTTCTACTTGCCGTGCCCTTCGCCTGCCATCATCTGCTTCACGTGCTCGAACTGGTCGTAGACGCCCTCCCAGTTCTCGACGGCGGCCTTCTCCGAGCCCGGCAGGTTCACGACGAGCGTGCGCCCTTTTTGCATGCAGATGGCCCGCGAGAGCATCGCGCGGCGCGTCTTTCCCATCGAGTAGGCGCGCATGGCCTCTGCAATGCCCGGCACCTCGCGCTCGCATACCTTGCGCGTGGCCTCCGGGGTCACGTCCGCCAAGCTAAGCCCCGACCCGCCGCAGGTCAGCACGATGTCGACGCCTGCCGCGCACGCCGCCTCGATAGCCTCGGCGATCTGGTCCACGTCGTCTTTCACCACCACGTGGCTTGTGCACTCCCAGCCGCTCTCGCCGATCAGGCGCTCCAGAGCCGCGCCTGCCGTGTCTTGCGCCAGGCTGCGCGTGCTCGAGCAGGTGATGATGGCAAAGCTGATGTCCATGGCTTGTTCACTCCCTCGTCCAAAGTCCGGTGCGCCCGCCCTCCTTGCGGACGAGGCGCACGTCGCATATCTCCATGCCGCGGTCGACGGCCTTGCACATATCGTAGACGGTCAGCAGCGCGACGGCCACTCCCGTCAAGGCCTCCATCTCGATGCCGGTCTTGCCCGTCACGCCGCAGGTGAAGCGCGCGTGTATGCCGACGCGCCCGTCCTTGCGCGCGCCTTCGTGCACGGGCTCTAGCTCGCAGGCACTTTTCGTG
The DNA here is from genome assembly GCA_963621315.1 of Oscillibacter sp. MSJ-31. GTDB lineage: Bacteria > Actinomycetota > Coriobacteriia > Coriobacteriales > QAMH01 > CAVAWX01. Next base: position 12,397 of record CAVFDV010000001.1, on the reverse strand, counting down.
ATGTTGAGCGGGTGGCACATGGGCACGAGCGCGCTCGTCTGCTTGCAGCCCATGATGCCGGCCACGCGCGCGCAGGCGAGCACGTCGCCTTTGGCCGCCGTGCCGTCCACGATCATGGCCAGCGTGTCGGGGTGCATGAAGATCCAGCCCTCGGCGATGGCCTGGCGGGACGTCTCGTCTTTGGCCGAGACGTCCACCATGCGCACCTGGCCGCGCTCGTCCACGTGCGAGAGATGGCCGTCGTGCGCGCCCTCGCGCTGTGCCGTGCCTGCGGCAAGCCCGCCCGGCATCTTTTTAGCCTCGCCGGCTGCCGCGTCCTGCGCCGCTTCTCGCGTCGTCTCGTTTTCCCGCGTCATGTTTTCACGCCTCCTGTGTTCCCCTGCGGCCCGCGCTATGTGCAACCCGCGCCGCGTGCGCCCCTTCACGACCTGCTATCCGCCGATGCGGCTCATGTCGCGCTCCGTGGCCGTCTCGCCGCCGTGCTCTTCCGGTTTCGCGCCGATGGCCTCGCGCAGCACGCGCGCAAGCTCTGCCTGCCCGCCGCCACCGCGCAGTACGGCGCGCACGTCTATCTCGTCGTCGCTGAACAGGCACGGGCGCAGCTTGCCGTCCGCCGTCAGGCGCAGCCTGTTGCACTCGGCGCAAAAGTGGTTGCTCATCCCCGAGATGAAGCCGACGGTGCCCGCCGCGCCCGGAATCTTCCAATACCTCGCCGGCCCGGCGCCGCCGGGCGCCTCGTCGTCGTGCACGGGCGCAAGCGCGGGCAGCCCGCATGCCGCAAGCCCCGCGTCGATCTCTTCGCGCAGCTCCTCGGCGGGTATGCTGTCGTCTTCGGTCCAGCCGGCGCCGTCCACGCCCTCGCTGTGGCCCACGGGCATGTACTCGATGAAGCGCACGTGCAAGGCCCGCTCGACGCTCAGCCGCGCGAACGCGGTGAAGTCCTGGTCCAGGCTGCGCACGGCGACGCAATTGAGCTTCACGGGGGCAAGCCCTGCCGCAAGCGCCGCGTCGATGCCGGCCATCACGTCGTCTAGGCGCCCGCGCCGCGTGATGTAGGTGAATTGCGCCGCGTCGAGGGTGTCGAGCGAGATGTTCACGCGCGAAAGCCCCGCCTCGCGCAAGTCTGCGGCCATCTCGGGCAAGAGCACGCCGTTGGTGGTGAGCGAGACCTCCTCTATGCCGGGCGTGCCCGCCACGTCGCGTACCAGGTCGAGCACGCCGCGCCGCACGAGCGGCTCGCCGCCCGTCAGGCGCACGCGTCGTATGCCGCAGTCGGCCGCCGCCTCCACGAAGCGCGCGATCTCCTCGATGCGCAATATCTCGTCGTGCGTGGCCTGCTCGACGCCGCTTTCCGGCATGCAGTAGATGCAGCGCAAATTGCAGCGGTCCGTCAGCGATATGCGCAGGTAGTCGATGGTGCGTCCGTGTCCGTCGCGCATGGTGTCTTGTAGGCGCCTTCCCTTTTTTTCGAGTGCTTTTCGCGTCACACGCGCGCCCAGGCGCGCAGCCAGCGCGCAAAGCCCGCGAAATCGTCCATGTCAAACACCGGCTTGCCCTCGGCGGCCACCTGCGCGCGCAGGCCCTCGTCGTCGGAGACGAGCGCGATGCGCTCTTTCGCGGCCAGCTTCGGGCCTTTGCCCGTGGCCTTGCGCGACACCTCCACGGCGCCTTCTGCCGCGCTGCGAAAACCCTCGACGAGTACGAGGTCCACGTCGTCGGCGATGCGCGCCACCAGCTCGTCGCGGGTTGCCGGCGCATCGGGCGTGCTGGTGAAGACGGCATATTGCGCCGAGGCGGACAAGACGACGGGGTTGGCGCCCGCCTGCGCGTACTTCCAGGAGTCCTTGCCCTCTTGGTCTACGCCGCCCGGCGCATGCCCGTGGTTTTTCACCACGCCCACGCGCAGGCCCTCGGCGGAAAGCAAGGCCACGACCTCGGTTAAAAAGGTCGTCTTGCCCGAGTTGGAAAAGCCCGTCACGGTGAGGACGGGCACCCCGCTTACCCTGCATGCCGCGCTTGCGCCCGCAGTTTCGGGGCTCGTCGCGTTTTCGCCGGCCGCAACGCCCGCCGCGTTCACGCCGTTTGCGCCCGCGCAGGCCGCCGCCACTTTGTCCTCCCCGCGTGCCACGAACGCGCCCTTCACGCCCCGAGGCGCTCGAGCAGATAGGGGATCTTCGCCTCGAAGTCCACGCCGTACCAGTTGTGGTCGGGATGCGAGATGGTCTCCTCGATGCAGGCGACCGTGTAGTCGGCGGCGATGGCCAGCGCCTCTTCCAGGCTCTTGCCGCGCATGAGCGCGCCCACCGTCGTCGAGCTGAAGATGTCGCCCGTGCCGTGGAAGCGCGCATCGACCAGCTTGTTGAAGTAGCTGAAGTACTCGCCGCTTGCCGCGTCCAGCCCATAGACGCCGCATTGGCCCGGCTCCAGGCTCACGCCCGTGAGGACAGCTTTCTTCGCGCCCAGCCCGACAAGGCCTTCCAGCAGGTCTTTCACGTAGGCCTCGTCGTAGTCGCCCTCGGCCTTGTACTCCTTGCCCAGCATGAAGGCCGCCTCGGTGATGTTGGGGTCGATGATGTCGGCCTTGCTGCACACCGTCACGCCCATGGCGCGGGCGAACTCGGGGGTGAACCCGGTGTAGAGCGCGCCGTTGTCGGCCATGGCGGGGTCCACGAAGACGAGGGCGCCGTCTTTGCGGTGCTCGTCGAAAAACGCGCTGACAAGCTCGAGCTGCTCGAAGGACCCGAGATAGCCCGTGTAGATGGCGTCGAAGTCCACGCCGTTGTCCTTCCAGCTCTTGCTGATGGGCTCGATCTGGTCGGTCAAATCGTCGAAGGTGAAGCTTTCGAAGGCCGTGTGCACGGACAGGACCGCCGTGGGGACTATGCCGCATTCGACGCCCATGGCCGAGACGATCGGCAAGGCGACGGTGAGCGAGCACTTGCCCACGCACGAGATGTCCTGGATGCTGGCGATGCGCTTCATGTGCGGTTTCTCCTTTTGCGAAGTTGAAGATGGAGCGGCGGACGGGACTCGAACCCGCAACAACCAGCTTGGAAGGCTGGGGCTCTACCAATTGAACTACCGCCGCAAGCAAAGCGCCGCCCATCATACGCCAAAACGGCGGGCGCTGCGCGCGGGCCTTTTGCGCCGATGCGCTTTTGTTGCCGTCGGGTTTTCCGACGTATGCTTTGCCGCCGTCGAGCTTGCCCTGCGCAGGTTTTTGCCACCGGGAGCTTGCCGCCGCCTGCTTTTGCTGCGAGGCTTTCGCCGCGTGAAGGGCCGCAGCCGCAGGCGCAGGCGATTGTTACTGATTGCGCACAAATGCGCCGCGTCCCTTGCGCGCCCGCCCGCCGGCCTGCGATACTACAAGGCCGTTTGGGCGCCCGCACATGCGATGCGCGCCGCAGCGCTATGCGCCGCATCCCGCGCCCGCCCTTTTCCGCGAACAAGAGGAGGTTTTTTCCATGAACACCCCCAAGGCACAGACGCTCGAAGGCGGCCGCGCGAAGGCCCGCCGCATCCTCGCGCCGGCGTTGCGCGTCGTCGCGGTGGTGGCCGCGCTCTCCCTTACCGCCGGCATCGCCATCCCCGTAGGTCCTGTGCCCTTCACCTTGCAGGTGCTCGTGCTCGGCATCGTCGTGGCGACCATGCCGGCCGGAGAGGCGGTGTGCGCCTTTGCCGCCTATCTCGCCCTCGGCGCCTTCGGCGCGCCCGTCTTTTCCGGCTACGTCGGCGGCATCGTGCGCCTGATAGGCCCTTCGGGCGGCTTCCTCTACGGCTTTTTGCCCGCCGCCGCTGCCGGCTCCTTTCTGCGCTGCCGTCTTGAGCGCACACGCGTGCCCTATGCGGTGGGGGTCTTCGCCGCCGTCGTGGCGGCCATCGCCATCGCCTATCTCTTCGGCTGGGCCCATCTCGTCGTCGTGGGGCAGATGGAGCCCGCGGCCGCCTTCGCCGTCGCGTGCGCGCCCTTCGTCTTGTGCGACTTGGTGAAGGCGGGCATGGCCTGCGGCGTGGCCGTCTCGCTGCGCGGCGCGAAAAAACGCCGCGTGAAATAGGAAAGCGCCGCCCGCACGCGCCGCGTGCGCCCGCGTGGTGCGCTGCCGTGCGTGCGCGGCGCTAAGCGGCGCGCCACGCCGCCTGCACAGGCAAAAGGGTTTCCCCCAAGCCCGGCCGCGTCATGCGGCCGGGCTTTTTTCATCGTGAAGGCGCACCGCGCAACGCTGTACCGCGCGCCGCGAAACGCCGCCGCTGCGCCGCGCCCCTGCGCCGCCATGTGCTGCGCAACGCCGCGGACCGCGCGCGCCGCGCCGCTCCCAATTATCTATTTTTTGTGCAATTTACTTCTCGTTCAGAATAATTTAAGGTGCGGGGCAATCGTCTTTTCCAGGACAGGCAGGCGATGCGCCGCCGCGCGCCGCAAGCGGGCGCGCACCGTCTCCCCCCTCGAATAAGGCATGTTGTTCTTGCAAGGTCCCTACACGGATGAAAGGGGTACGTATGAGCAGGAAGAAACTGTCGGAAAACGTGTTCGGGGGGGGGTCTTTGCACAAGCTGCTCGCAATCGTGTGCTCGCTTGCGCTGTGCATCTCCTTTTGCCTCCCGTCTGCGCAGGCGATAGCCGCCACGGCGGCCGCCGCCGGCCAGCAGCCTGACGCTGCGGCAGACGCGCAGGACACGCAAGAGGCGGCTGCGCCCGACACGCAGCAAGAGGCGGCCGAGACGCCCGCCGAGCAGACGGCCGAAGCATCCGTCGAGCCTGCCGACGCGGCCGCAACCGTGCAGGCAAACGGCGTCGGCGACGGCGGCGCCTCCGCGCTCGACGCGCCGACCCCCTGGGACGGCAAGAGCATCGACACGAGCTGGTACAACACGACCGACACGGAGTTCACCATCTCCACGGCCGCGCAGCTCGCAGGCCTTGCGGCCATCACCAGCCCCAAGGACGACTACAGCGCCTGGAGCGCGGGCACCCACGACTCCAAGGCCGCAGGGATCGCCCAGGACAACTTCGCGGGCAAGACCGTGAAGCTTGCCGCCGACATCGACTTGGGCGACAAGCAGTTCGACCCCATCGCCGACTTCAACAACTGGGGCGGCGGCGGCCAGGGCACCTCCGACGGCACCTACAACGAGGTGAAGTGGCAGGGCACCTTCGACGGAGCCGGCCACACCGTCAGCAACCTGAAGGTCGACGGCTCCATCAACTGCTCGACCAACTTCAACGGCTACCAGGGCTTCATCTCGGCCGTCGGCAAGGGCGCCGTGGTGAAAAACCTCGGCGTGACCGGCTACGTGAAGGCACGCGTGGGCGGCGGCATCGTCGGCTGCTCCAACGTCGGGGGCAACTCCAAGACCGGCGAGCCTTCCGAGACCCTGACCATGACGCAGGCCGAGTAGCCGACCATCATGAACTGCTGGGCAGACGTCGACGTCGAGGGCAACGGCTCCGGCAGCCGCGGCTGCGGCGGCATCTTCGGCGGCGAGAGCGACTACCGCTGCGCCGTCAACATCATCGACTGCTACGCCAAAGGCGACGTCGCCAACGGCACCATCGGCAGCGCCGGCGGCGTCGCGGGCTATGTGAACGGCACCGTCTCCGGCTGCTACAACCTGGGCAGCGTCGACGGCGCCTACGAGGGCGCGATCTTTTCCACCATGTACTCGGACAAGATCGACACCGACAGCTACAGGGGCACCGGCGTCTATGCCAACAACATGCCCCTGACAGGCTCGGCTGAAAACCCCTACCGCGTCACCGACAGCGTGAACGGCACCCCCTACGTGCCCGAGGGCGCGACATGGTACACCGCCGAGCAGATCAAGGCGGGCACTGGGCTGGGCAACGCCTACGTGGCCGACACGGACAACATCAACAACGGCTATCCCATCCTGTTTTGGCAAAAGGGCCAAAGCTACAAGGACATCTCGAGCGCGACCATCGACGCGATTCCCGAGCAGGCCTACACCGGCCAGGCCGTGAAACCGGCTCTGACGGTGAAGGACGGCACGACCGTCCTGAACGCCAACGTCGACTACTACGTGGTCTACGAGGACAACATCCAGCCGGGCGAGAACACGGCCAAGGCCACGGTCTACGGCACCGGCCTCTACACGGGCAAGACGGCCACCGTCACCTTCTCCATCAAGCAGCTCGACCTGTCCAAGTGCACGGTCGAGCAGCCGGGCAACACCTGGAGCTACGGCGCCGCCGAGCCGGCGTGCCCGGCACTGACGGTGAAGGACGAGACCGGCGCCAAGACCCTGACGGAAGGCGTCGACTACATCGTCGAGTGGGCCGACAACGTCGAGAAGGGCGTCGCCACGGCCACCATCAAGCCGGCCGCCGCAGGCACCATCGGCCAGCTGAGCACCACCTTCAACGTCGTGCCCGCCTCTGCCGGCCTCTCCGGCGCAGGCACCGAGGCCGACCCCTACCTGATCGCGAGCAAGGGCGACCTGCAATATGTCGCGCACAAGACGCGGACGGGCGAGGACCAGAACAACTACGTCGGCACCTGGTTCAAGGTCACGGCGGACTTCGACGCCTCTGCGGCCGACGCCACCGACCTGGCGGCCGACCCGCTGGGCGTCTACGACTTCGTGAACGGCGAGGGGCTCCAGAGGCGCTTCAGCGGCAGCATCGACGGGGCCGGCCACACTATCACGCTGGGGATCTCCTACAGCCAGGGCGGCAACCAGAAGTACAACGCCCTCGTGGGCTACGCGGGCACCGACCAGAACGGCTCGTTCGACACGGTGCAGACCTTCAAGGACATCACCGTGGCGGGCACGGTGGACGGCAAGTACGTCGCCGGCATCCTGTCCTATGCGACGGGCGCGACCGTGAACTTCGAGAACTGCGTGAACAAGGCCACCGTTGGCAACGAGGCTACAAGCTACAAGGAGGGTATCTACCTCGGGGGCGGCATCGCCGGCTATATCCAGCACGGCACCTTCAAGGACTGCGTGAACGAAGGCAATGTGGTCTCTCCGAACTACTGCAGCTACAACGGCTACGGTGGCATCTTGGCCGTCCACTACTCCATCAACAGCATGCCGGATGCGACGGTCAGCTTCGAGGACTGCATCAACAACGGCAAGGTCAATGTGAAGAACAGCGGCTCCTATGTGGGCGGCATACTCGGCTACGACTACTCCTACACGATGGTCAGCCTCAAGCGCTGCGCGAACACCGGCAGCCTCTCCGGCCAGCGCGTCGGCGGCATGGTCGGCGATTCGGGCGGCCAGGGCGACCAGAACGGCTATCTGGCCATAGACGCCTGCTACAACACGGGCGCGGTCGCCGCCGACGCGGCGGGCGGCATGGTCGGCCAGGTGGCGAAGAACTCGATCGCCCTCACCAACTGCTACAACAGGGGCGCTATCTCCACCACGGGCACGGGCGCCGGCGGCTTTATCGGCGTCGACAACACCGGCACGGGCTACAAGGGCGCGCGCTCAGTCGTCTTGAGCGGCTACAACGCGGGCGCGCTCTCCGGCGCCAACGTCGGCAACTTCCTCGGCCTGGCCACCCTGAAGTCCAGCAGCACAAACGTCGCCAAGGGCTGGATCTCCGCCTACCGCATGTCCGGCTACTACGAGGATGGCACCGGTGCCACCGGGGCCATCGGCAAGAAGAACATGAACGCCTACGACAAGTCCACCTTCGAGGGCGAGCCGCAAAGCGCGGACACGGCCACCTTGAAGGCAAAGCCCGCCGACCTGGGCTCTGCCTTCGTGCTCGACAGCCCCGCGCCCGAGGTGAACGCCGGGTACCCGGCGCTGTACTGGCAGCGCGACGTGGCGCAGTCCGACCTCTCGGGCGCTGTGGCAGACGCCATCGACAATCAGGACTACACGGGGCTTGCCATCACGCCGACGCCGACGGGCGTGAAGCTGGGCGACGTGGACCTTGTCGCCGGGCAAGACTACGTGCTCTCCTACGAGGACAACGTCAACGCCGGCACGGCCAAGGCCATCCTGACGGGAGCCGGCCTCTACACGGGCGTCAAGGAACTCACGTTCACCATCGTCCCGCAAGACGTCGCCGGCGCGATTGTCGCCTCCATCCCGGGCATGTGGGCCGCGCCCTCCATCCCGGCCAAGCCCGTCTTGACGGTGAAAAACGCCAAGGCCACGGCCATGGTGCTGGGCAGCGACTACACGGTCTCGTACGCAAACAACGCGGCCACGGGCACGGCGACGGCCACTGTCCACGGCATCGGCAACTACGGCGGTACTAAAGACGTCACCTACACCGTGGAGTGCACGACGGTGGACAGCCTGCCCGGCGCGGGCACGACGGCCGACCCCTACACCATCTCGAACAAAGACGAGCTGGAGTTCGCGGCCCTGGCCGTGAACAACGCCAAGGGCGCCTACCCCTACGGGGCCTACAAGCTCGCTGCCGACGTGGACGCCACGACAACCGACGGGCGCCTGGCAGCCGACAGCATCGGCACGGCCGGCAATCCCTTCGCAAGCGCCTTCGACGGCGACGGGCATGCGGTCGCCATCGCCAACCCCGTGTTCGGTTCTGTTTCCGACGCCGAGATAGCAGACGTCACGGCCACGGGCGAGACGACCTTTGCCGTGGCCACCGCGGCCGACTACAAGGGCGCCATCGTCGGGTGCGCGTACGGCACGACCACCATCGAGGGCTGCGTGAACAAGGCAAGCGTCAAGCTCCCGTCGGCCACGCCCCTGACCGAGATCGGCGGCATACTCGGCTTTGCCGCCAACGACTCCGACGTCACCATCAAGAACTGCACGAACGAGGGCGCCGTCAAGGCCAACCGCGGTGCGGCGGGCATACTCGCGCGCACGGGTGCGGGCGCCTCGGTCCACATCGAGCGCTGCTTCAACAAGGCGAAGATCGACTGCACGTACAACACCACCAACACCAGCAACATCTCGGGCGGCATACTCGGCAACGCGGCGGCAGGCGACGGCGACGTCGTCTCCATCGCGCAATGCGGCAACACCGGCCAGATTGCCGGCGGCTTCACCGCGGGCGGCATCGTCGGTTTCGTGACCTCGAGCAGCTCGAGCGCGTCGTGCAGCATCGTGGACGTCTACAACACGGCTGCCGTGAGCGCGTCGTATAACAGCTTCACCGATGCCGGCACCGGCGGTATCGTCGGCGTGGCCTCCATGACCTCCTCGTCGCTGGGCTTCACCGTCGAGAACGCCTACAACGCGGGCGCCATCACGGGCCTGCAGAAGGCCTATCCGGGCGGCATACTCGGCCAGCTCTCCGGCGCGACCAAGTTCACCGCCACGAACACCTACTGGGGCGCCACGACGACCACGAAGTCGGTGGGTCAGGCGACCAACGCGAGCAAGCTCGAGGACAATTCGGCGGCAAAGACCGACGACGCGCTGAAGACGACCGGCGCCGACGGCATGGCCGCGCTTTTGGGCGCGAGCTTCTTCGACGACACCACGGCGTCCAACCAGGGCTATCCGGTGCTCGAGCGCGCCAAGGCCGAGCTCGTCATCCCGCTGATCAAGAAGCAGGACTACACGGGTCTGGCCGTGAAACCCGACGTGACGGTCTACAACGTCTCCACCAGCCCCAAGACGACGCTGGTCGAGGGCACGGACTACGTGCTCGTGCTCTCCGACAACGTCGAGGTGGGTACGGCCGGCGTGCGCGCCGTCGGCATCGGGGCCTACGAGGGCTCCGAGGCGCAGAGCAGCTTCGAGATCGTGGCATGCGCGCTGTCCAAGTGCACCGTCGATGAGGTGCCGGCGCAGACCGCGACCGGTACTGGCGTCGAGCCGGCGCTCGTGGTGAAAAACCCGGCCGGCGTCGAGTTGGCGCGCGGCGTGGACTACGACGTGGCCTTTGCCAACAACGTCGAGATCGGGCAGGCCACCTACGTGGTCGTGCCCAAGACGGGCAACTACACGGGCACGCTGGTCGGCAGCTTCGAGATCGTGGGCAAGTCGCTTGAGGGCGCGGAGGTGAAGGTGCCCGCCGTGAAGACGAGCGGCGCCGACCAAAGCGCAGAGATCGCGGCGGCCATCACCGTGAAAGACGCCGAGGGCAACTTGCTCGAGGCCGGGACCGACTACGAGGTCTCCTTCCTCGACGCCGAGGGCAACCCGGTAGACGAGGTCGTCGACAAGGGCGACTACACGGCCGTCGTCACCGGCACGGGCAACTACGCCGGCAGCGTGCAGGCCACGTTCAGCGTCGCGCCCTTCCTGACGGTGAAGCAAAACCGCGCAGGTGCTGGCGAGCAGGTGCTGGCCGAGTACAACAAGGCCGAGTTCGAGGCGCTGGCCGACAAGTCCGGTGCGGCGGTCTCGGGCCTCTACGGCGGCGACGGCAAGTGGAAGGTCGACACGGCGGCCAGCTACGTGACGGTCGCCAAGCTCTTCGAGAACGCGTTTACCATCGACAACGAGCGCGCCGACGACGACCCGGCCAAGGCAAACGCCGACAACATGACGGCGGCACGCGCCTACTCCGAGAAGAACACCACCTCGGTGGCCTACGCGAGCGGCGACTTCGGGGTGTCCAAGACCTGGTCCGAGCTGGAAAACGGCGTCTTCTACAAGAACACGACCCAGACGGCCCACGACGCGGAGGCCTACGACAAGGCGCCCGCCGTGCTGTCCATCACCGAGGCCAGCTCGGCGATCGGCGACGGCGCGAAGGCGTCGGATGCCGAGGCGGCCAACAAGGCGGCGGCCGACTCCAAGAACGAGCCGCGCATGGTGCTCGGCATGTCCGAGGCCGACTACGCGACCGGCAGCTTTGCCGGCAAGTCCTTCGTCTCCGGCGTCGACAGCATCACCCTTTCCTACAACGAGCCGATCGTCATCAAGGTGGCGCTGCAGCTCGGCACGGACGGCACGCCCGGCGTGGTGAAGGAATACACCGACGCCGAGTTCAAGGCGCTGTCCACCGGCGCGGGCGCCCAGGCGGTGTCCGGCATGTTCTACAAGGGCGACACCTGGCACGTGACCTCCACGGACAACTACGTGCGCGCCACGACTCTGTTCGAAGACGCGGGCGTGTCCGAGTACTGGAAGAGCGGCACGGTCGTGAACTTCGGCGCGTTCAAGGGCGGCACGGTCACGTGGGACATGATCGACAGCCAGAAGTACTTCTTCCCCGGCGCCACGGGCGGCCAGTCGCTCGACTCGGACAACAAGGTCGACGCGCCCTTCGTCTTCTCCATCACCGAGATGTCGTGCGGCTTGACGGAAAGCCAGACCGCGGCCGAAGGCCAGACAAGCAACATCGAGAACAAGGGCACGAAGAACTACCCGCGCAGCATCTGGGGCATCTCCGAGGAGGACTACACGACCCAGGGTTCCGGCACCGACTCGCCAGCTGGCGGCTGGCGCTACTGGAACAACGTCGAGCAGGTCACGCTCGTCGTGCCCGACACGATCGAGGTGTCCGACCTCGACCCGGCCGCCTACGACTACACGGGCGCGGCCATCGAGCCTGCGCCCGTCGTGAAGGCAGGCACCAAGACGCTTGAGGCGGGCGTGGACTACTCGCTCGAGTACGCGGACAACGTCGAGCCCGGCACGGGCAAGGTCACGGTCGTCTTCGACCAGGAGGGCGCCTACAAGGGCCAGCCGTCTGTGACCAAGGAGTTCACCATCAAGGGCGGCGAGGTGTGGAAGCGCCTCGCGGGCCAGACGGCCATCGGCACGATGAAGGCCATCGCAAACGAGGGCTGGACGACGAGCGAGTGGGCCGTCGTGGCCACCAAGAAGGGCTACCAGGACGCGCTCGCGGCCTGCGGCCTTGCTGGCCTGCTGGACGCGCCGGTGACGCTCACCGACCCGGACGACCTGCCCAACGCCACGAAGAACCTGCTTGTGGCCAAGGGCGTGAAAAACGTCGTGCTCGCAGGCGGCACGAGCGCCGTCTCCGATAGGGTGAAAGGCCAGATCGAAGCCCTCGGTATCTCGGTCGAGCGCGTGGCCGGCAACACGGCCATCGGCACCGCGAACGCGATCTACGAGTACGGCAAGACCGTGAACGGCGGCTGGGGATCTGACGCGATCGTGGCCACGGCAAACGGCTTCCAAGACGCGCTGTCCATCGCCTCGTATTCCTACGCGAAGGCCGCGCCGATCTTCCTCGCGTCCGGCAAGCCCGGCACGCTTTCCGACAAGACCCTCTCGAAGGTGAAGGCCGGCGGATTCACGCGCACGATCGTCGTGGGCGGCGAGGCGGCCGTGGCCAAGTCGGTGGAGGCCCAAGTTCCGGGTGCCAAGCGCCTCGGCGGCAACACCGCCTACGGTACCTCCAAGAAGATCGCCGAGTTCTGCCTTTCCGAAGGCATGACGGCCGCGCACATGGGCGTAGCCACGGGCCGCAGCTACTACGACGCGCTTTCCGGCGCGGCGCTGTGCGGCAAGA